>CAZGSF010000028.1:0-22067 GCA_964528145.1 uncultured Lachnospiraceae bacterium
AATACATCCACATTCGTTACAAGGAGCCGTGACTTAAAAAAGTACATGAAAAATGGTACTTTGCTTCGAGTGCTATCGGTGGAGAATCAGAACCTGACAGATTACTCCATGCCCTTCAGATGTATGGAATACGACACCATGGAGTACAGAAAACAGTTAAAAATCCTACAGAAAAAGAACGCCAGGGCAAAAGATTATAAAACTGCAGCGGAGCGTATGTGCCGGGTTAAAAGAAACGACCGCTTAAATCCTTCATACACCATATGCCTGTATCATGGTGAGGAAGCCTGGGACGGTCCAAGAACACTAAAGGACATGATGAAATTTGAGGATGAGGATGCCTTTGAAAAGTATTTTGCAGATTATCCGATGCTGCTTTACTGCGTGAATGAAAAGAATGATTTGTCGGTGTTCCATACGGAGATTAAGGAACTGTTTGCGGTTATGAAATGCCGGGGCGATAAAGAGAAGATGAAGAAGACTATAGAAGATAATGATAATTATAAGCATTTAAGCGAGGACACGGTAGAGGCTATCTCCGTGGTGGTAAATGAACCGTCTGTGTTTATGAATAAAGAATTGTATAAGAGCGAAGAGGAGGAAGGTTACGATATGTGTAAAGCGCTAAGAGATTGGGCGGAGGAAGAAAGAAGTGAGGGACGTGCAGAGGGGCGTTTAGAGGGGCGTTTAGAGGGGCGTGCAGAGGGCGAAGCAAAAGGAAAAGCCGGAGCGATTTTGGATATCTTAGGACTGAAAGGAGAAGTGCCGACTAAACTGAGTGAAAACATAATGAATGAGAAAGACTTTATGGTTTTAAAAAGATGGATTATAACCGCGGTACAGGCGGAGAGCATAGAGGCATTTGCAGAACAGATGTAATTTGAATAAATAGACGTATATTAAAGAAGACACGGATTATGATATATCCCTTGTCAAGCAGACAGGATAAATATCATTTCTGTGTCTTTTTATGTGATATTTGGTTCTGGAACAAAAATATTAAAATGTTTTAGCATTTGGAATTATTAGTAAGTGGTGAAATACCATGGTGAGTTAATAGATTGTGTGGAAAGTAAATTAGAATATGAATACATGCAGTTAAAATAAAAATATGTACTTATAACACTTCAATTATTCTGGAAATCCGTTGTTTGGTTTCTAAGTCACAGGATTTTAGTTGGTTCATGATCTGTGCATTAATAGGGATGGAAGGTTCGTTATATTCATCTGATAAAAAATAATCTACGGAGCAGTCAAGAGCATTGGAAATACCGACAAGTGCAGTGAGAGAAACTTTGCATCTGCCGCGTTCTATATTGCTTATATGAGAAGAATCAATATCAAGGTAATCAGCTAAATAATCCTGGGTACGCCCCATTTGTAATCTGCGTTCACGAATTTTAGCACCAATTTTGATAAAATTAAATTCTTTCATATAAAGTTCTCATTTCCCAAGATTTGTTTATATTGTAAAAAAACTTTTGTTAAACTATAATAAATAATAACTCATAAAATATGAGTTATAACTAAGTTTTGCGTTATTTCACTATAATAATATTATCGTATGCCAAAGGGCAAAAATCAAACTTATGAGAAAAGGAGATAATAAGGGATGCGTAAAGGACTATGTTATTTATTGGCAGCTATGTTGTTATTTGGGAGTGTGGATATGACAGCATTCGCCACACAGACTATAGGGAAGGTGGGTTCTGTTTCGGAGAATGAGGTGTACTATGATAGTGTGTCCGAAAATGTGGTAGAAGAGATTTTGGCTGAAACAGATATATTTGAAATAGAGGATGAAATCGCAGAGGATTATTCTGTAAATGAGGAAAGTATTATTCAAACAACAGGGACTGTGGGAGGTAACTGTGGTGCGGAGGGAGATAATTTAACTTGGTCTTTGAATTTGGATACCGGAGTGTTAACGATTAGTGGTAGTGGAAGGATGGTTAATGGAACTGTGTTTACATGGCACGGGTATAAAGATCAAATAGTAAAGTTGGAATTGCCAAGTGGTTTGACGAGTATAGGACGTGCCGCGTTTAATGATTGCAGCGGATTAACAGGAGAATTAGAACTGCCAAGTAGTTTGATGAATATAGGTGATTATGCGTTTAGTGGCTGTAGTGGCTTAACTGGAGAGTTAAAACTGCCAAGTGGTTTGACGAGTATAGGACGTGCCGCGTTTCAGAATTGTGAAGGATTAACAGGGGTTGAACTACCAAGTGGTTTAACAAGTATAGGTGATTGGGCGTTTAATGGTTGTAGAGGATTAACAGGAGAATTAGAACTGCCGAGTGGTTTGACGAGTATAGGTGAATATGTATTTTCTAATTGTAGAGGATTAACAGGAGATTTAGAACTACCAAGTGGTTTGACAAGTATAGGTGAATGTGCGTTTTATATGTGTATAGGCTTGGAAGGGAATAAAGTATATATGTATGCTGATATTTCACATATAGGTGAAAATGCATTTGTTGGGTATTACTATTATACTACAAATATGTATGAACCACTTAATATAACCATAGTCTGCCCTAAAGGTTCTTATGCGGAATCATGGGCAAAAGAAAATGGGTTTAAAGTAGAATTAATGGATATAACCATTGATAAAAAAGTGAAATGTGTTGACCAAGATTCTGCCGGAATTGTTGTTGTTGATAAGGCAACCCAGGAAATAATTCCAAATGCCACAGTGTCGAATGGATTTGAGGAATACAGCGGTGGAGAAGTCGTAGAAATTCCTATGACAAATGACGAAGAACAAAGGGCATTAATTATATCAGCCGAGGGTTATCATTCTGTCGCTAAGAAAGTGGAGTTAAAAAAAGGACAGATTACATATATAAGTTTGATAAATAGCAGTAATAGTAATGTCGCCATTAATGCTGTTACAGGTGTTTACAAAGCGAAAATGTATGATCTTATGTCAGAAAAATTAAATATGGCTTATATTCCAAATATCGCAGAGCAGGAAGATATAGTGGAAGGTGAAGTGGCGATTTGTGTAGAAGCAATCGGAGATATTAAAAGGTATGAACTGGTACAAAATACATATGTAATAGCAACCAGCACAGATGGAAATTTTTCACTTGATGTTATAGCCAGTGCAGGTGATGTTACATATGTTTCACCTGTAACAACTGACCTTGTTAATGGTAAGCCCATTTATGTGCGGATTATAGATAATGAGGACAATCGGTTCGAAGAAGAAATTGGAATAAAAGTATCAAAAAACTATATCAGTACCGAAACAGAGGTTCAAAAAGGTGAGTTTTCGTTAGGTAAATCATTGACGGTTAAAGTGCCGGATGACGTACCGTTTTTGGGTGGGGGAACATTTAAGGTAGGACTCGAAGACAAGAAATTACCTATAGAAGTAAAAATTGAAGGTGATGGAACTGTCAGAATTGCTTTGAATAAAAAGCCCGACATGGATATAAATGAATACAAGAAAAAATATAAAGAGTTAGAAAAACAGGCGGCAAAAAATTCAAAGAAAATATTTAACCAAATTAAAGGGGCAACAAGTAGTTTTGGTGCAGGATTCTTTGATGCAGATGGAAAAGTTTGTGGATATGGGGAAGGTAACCTGAGCGAACTGGATGAGGGAAATATCACAATAGAAGTTGGTATTCTTGCCGAAATTGAGGGAGAAGGTGGTTATAAGCATTACTGGGTTGTGGGAGTTATTCCGGTAAACCTTTTTGTGGAAGGAAAAGCAACGGGGTCATCTGATGTAAAGGGTGAAGTTGAATTTGAAAATGGTAAATTAAAGGACTTTGACCTTACAGGTGGAACGATAAAAGCGAAAGTTGAAGTTGAGGCAGGCGGAGGTGTCGGAGTAGGTATAGAAATAAACGCATCTGTGAAAGGAAGTGTAAATTATACCACTAAACCTGCCCGCGATTATCAGAAATTTTGGCTGGATGCGTCAGGAAAAGTTGTCGGTGTCGTAGGCTGGCTTGAGAAACCGTTATGGGAATCAAAGAAATATTCAAAAGTCTTATATGAAACCGGAAAAGAAAAAAACAGTTTATCACTTTCTAATGACGCGAACGTCACTTTGGCGGAACTTGCTGACGAACCAGTTTCCGCGGGCTTTACCCAGTTAAGCCGCGGCTATCTTGCATACCAGACAGATGATACAGGCAGTGATTCCATGCAAATGTCAGTTACCGGAACTCCTGACATGGAGAAAATAGTTATTAAGAACGCCGTGTATCCTTCTGCAGATGCAAAACTGATAACTGTGGGCAATAAACATTACCTGTTCTGGATGGAAGATATCATAACCAGAAGCTCTAATAACAGAGCAGCAATTGTTTATTCCGTATCAACGGACGGAAATGTGTGGAGCGCACCTACACAGTTAGTAGCGGAAGAGACTAATGCAACCCCTGACCTGGGCTATGATATCTGCACTGACGGAACTAAGATATACGTTGTGTGGCAGGATGGAACCAGAGTACTTTCAGATGACGAAGACGTTGTTGCAGTTGTAGAGAGTATGGGAATCAGGACAGCAGTCCTTGATACAGCGGATAACAGCGTGGTAGTAAATGAATTATTAACACAGACACCCGCTTATTACATGTATCCACGCATGCTGGTACAAGGCGATAATACATACACTGCCTATGTGAAGAATAATCTTGAAAGTCAGGATATTATCGGTAATAACACCCATACCCTGTGGTACTCCATTAATCAGCAGGCTCCTGTAGAGTTTACCCTGCCTGAGAACTGCCAGATTATAAATATGGAATTAGGCTTCTTTGACGGAATATGCTATGCCATCTGTGAAGCAGATATGGACGGAGATATTGCAACTGATGCAGACAGAGAAATTGTGGCAGTATCATTAGCGGATGGAACTATTACTGAACTGACAGACAATGATGTTTCGGATACCGGAGTACAGGTATCTGATTCCGGAAATATTTATTGGATATCAGAAAATAATATTTATGTTAAGAACGGACTTACAGGAGAAAGTTCACAGGTTACAACAGACGGACAGATTGGCGATATTGTATTTACTGTTGTAAGTGATTCTAACGGACTGGATAAGATCCTGTTTGAAAAGGCTGATATGGAAAACAATTGTCTGGCTGTTTATGGTATAACAGAGGATGCCAAGGGACAGTATGGAAGTATTGCACGCTTAACTGATGCAGAAGGTGGCATTTATTCCAAACTTTCAGCAACCTACAGCGGTTCGGACCTTTTAATAACAGGACTGGAAGGGGATTTTCTGGAAGATGGAACGCTGCTTAAGAATCTGTGTATTTATAAGCCTGAAGACTGCACCGACCTGTTGGCAGGTGTTGTAACATATGATGAAACACAGGTGACTGCAGGAGAAGCACTTCCTCTTTCGGTTAGTGTCCTTAATGAAGGAAATACAGTAATTCAAAACGTTACAATTGATGTTGACGGGGAAGCGGTTGGCAGTTTTTCAGAGTTGTCACTTCAGCCCGGAGAAGAACGTGAACTTACCGTGGAAAACTTTATCGTGCCTGATAATCTTACAGACCTTACGGAATACTCCATGGAGATATCCGTGGACGGTGAGAGGACACCGGCAGATAATCAGACCACATTTAAGGTGGGTTACCCTGATATCAATGTAGATACTTCCGTGCGTTTTGTGGAAGGCCATAACTGGCTTGACATTGTTGTGAACAATAGCAGTAATTTTGCAACGGACGGAACATTAAAGATATACAAAGAGTCCCTTGAGGGAGAAGTGATTGCGGAAACCGAGCTTACAGATATTACGAAAGGTATATCACAGTGCTATACCATATCCTTGGAGGATTATGATTCCGCCTGCGTTAATTATTACGTGGAGGTTGTTTCCGACGGGGAAGAAAACAGTATAGGCGATAATGAGGAATATGTTTATATAGGCTACGGTACAGGAATTGACAGCACTGTTTCGGAAAATAAAGAAGCGGAAGTAACAGCTCTGTACCTTGATAAAGAAAGCTTAAGCCTTGAAAAAGGTGAAACAGTACAGCTTACGGTTACAACAGCACCCGCCACAGAACTTCCGGGTACGGAATTTTTATGGACATCCTCCAATCCGAGGGTTGTGTCTGTTGATGAAAATGGAATGATAACTGCAATCGCAGCAGGAAGTGCGGTGATAGGAGTACATTATGCTGAATTCTCGGCAGAGTGTGAGGTTACCGTGGCGGCTGACAGTTTAGAGCCAATAACCATTTTGGTTGATTCACAAGGTGGAGCACGCTTAGAACCCCTTACCGGAATAATTCCGGGAAGCACTATAGTATTACCTGAACTGGAAACGGACGGGGATAAAGTATTCCTTGGCTGGTATACTGCACCTACAGGTGGAACACTTGTTAATGATAACTATCTGTTCTATAAGACAATGACAATATACGCTCGCTGGCAGGAGGCACAGGATGATTTGTGGGCTGTGGATTTACCGGCAGAAACATACACCGGAAAAGCCATAAAACCAAAGCCAATGGTTTATGATAAAACAACAAGATTAGTCGAGGGCAAAGACTACACCCTTTCCTATAAACGAAACACCAAGGTAAATGATGCCACAAACCCGGCAACGGCACCTACCGTAACCATCAAAGGAAAAGGCAATTACACAGGCACTGTGACAACAACCTTTGCCATTGAACCTAAGAGCCTTGAGGATAGCGACATTACCATTGAAAATCTCGTTGTTGCAGCAAGCAGTAAGGTTCAAAAGCCTGTGCCCACAGTGCTTCGAGATGGTAAGAAACTAAAGAATAAAACAGATTTTGTAGTAGAATACCCTGACACAGTTGAAGGTGCCTACAAAGCACCCGGTACATACAATGTTGTGGTTAAGGCAAAAGCAAACGGCGGTTATGTAGGAGAGCGTAGTATTACTTTAACCATCCTGCCGGATACTTCCGTACAGATGAGCAAAGTAAGCATCAGCAAGATTACAGCACAGAACTATGTTGAAGGTGTACCGGCAACACCTGCCCTTATAGTGAAGTATAAAGGCGAACCTTTAACAGCAGGAGTGGATTATTCTGTAGAGTATGTGGATAATGATAAAGCAGGTACTGCAAAGGCTGTATTGACAGGACTTAGCGGCAGTAAATATACCTTCGTGGGAACCCGTACCGTAACCTTTAAGATTAAGGGTACAGCCATATCCAAAGCCGCGGCAACCTATGAGAAATCTTTCGTATATGATGGTACGGAGCATAAGCCGGAGGTAACCCTTACAACCAATAAGGGAACCAACACCTTAAGATACAAAACCGATTATGACGTGGAATACCTTAATAATGTAAAAGCCGGCAAGGCAACCATTGTCATCAAAGGATTGGGCGGTTACACAGGAACGGTTAAGAAGACATTTACCATAACTGCTTATGATGTCAATAAAGAGCTTATAAGTGTTGCAGACCGTGACGCAATAACTGCATCCTATGAGAAAACCGGAGCAAAACCCACAGTAACGGTATACTACAATAATCAGGAGCTGCAATTAGGCACCGACTACACAATCAGTTATAAAGATAACAAAAAAGTAAGTGCAAGGAATGCAGGCAAAGCGCCTCAGATTCTTATTAAAGGAAAAGGCAATTTTAAAGGTACATTACCGGTGGCGTTTGAAATTACACCGAAGAATATATCTGATGTCACAAATCCCATCACCGTTACCGCGACAGATGTTGTTATCAATGCAAAAGGAAATTACCAGGCAAAAGTGACGGTAACTGACAGTGCAGGCAAGAAGCTTGCCCTTAATAAGGATTATCAGATTGAAAGCTACGAGTATAATGACGGATTGGGAACACCACTGCCTGACAGTGCAGATTTAACTGTCGGCACAGAGCTGAAAGTCCGCATTAAAGGTCTCAATAGCTATACAGGAACTGCAGAGGCAATTTATAAGGTGGCACAAAAAGATATTTCTAAGTTAAGTATCAAGATTTCAAGCCAGGTCTACACCGGAAAAGAAATAACTTTTACTGAGGAAGATTTTGGCACAAAAATCAAAGTGACCGGTAAAATGGGCGAAGTACTTCCTGTATACGGAACAGACTATATTATTACAGGCTATACCAAAAACGTTGATAAGGGTAAGGCAACTGTTACATTTAAAGGAATCAGTGAAACCTGGGGAGGAAGTAAAACCGTGACTTTCCAGATTACTCAGAAGAAGCTGAAATGGTTCTGGGATATGTTGTTTTAAATTAGATTATATGTAACAAACAAAGATGCAGGGTGAGTAACTCTGCATCTTTTTCTGCCAATCCCCATGTATTATTTTCCATCCCTCGGCAATACTATATAAAAAAGACAAAAAGGAAGATGCATAAATGCAAAATTATTATGAAATCGTAGATGTTCACGGCAGAGAAATCTTAGATTCAAGGGGCAATCCAACCGTAGAAGCAGAGGTTGTGATTCGCGATAACGTTACAGGACGAGTGGTAACCGGGTGTGCGGCTGTACCCTCCGGTGCCAGTACTGGACGGTTTGAAGCGGTGGAGCTTCGCGACGGCGAAACCAGATATTTCGGACTTGGTGTACAGCATGCAGTGAAAAACATTAATACCAAACTTAGAGATGTGTTGATTGGAAGAAATGCACTTGAGCAGGTTATTATCGACAGAGTTCTGATTGAAACAGACGGAACGGAGAATAAGGGCAATATTGGAGCTAACGCAACACTTGGAGTGTCAATGGCGGTTGCAAGAGCCTGTGCAGATATGCTTGGAATGCCACTTTACCGTTATCTTGGAGGTACAAATACCAAGCTTCTTCCGGTGCCCATGATGAATATTTTAAATGGCGGAAAGCATGCTGCTAATACAGTGGATTTTCAGGAATTTATGATAATGCCGGTGCAGGCAGAAAACTTTGCGGACGGACTTCGTATTTGCGCAGAGATTTATCATAATCTGAAAAAAATCTTAAACGACAGATGTCTTTCCACCGGCGTAGGAGATGAGGGTGGATTTGCACCTGATTTAAAGGATGCAAAGGAAGTTCTTTCATTAATTGTAGAAGCTATTGAAACCAGTAAATATATTCCGGGACAGGACATTAAGATTGCATTGGATGTGGCATCCAGTGAGTTGTATAATGAGAAGACCGGTATGTATCATTTCCCCGGTGAGAGTAAGTTATCCGGTGAAGAAGTGGTAAGAGATACTTCTGAAATGATTTCTTATTATGAAGAGTTGATTGAACAATTTCCGATTCTTTCTATTGAAGACGGTCTTGCAGAGGATGATTGGGATGGCTGGAAAACAATGACTGAGCGACTTGGTAACAGTGTGCAGCTTGTAGGTGATGACCTGTTTGTAACCAATGTAAAGCGTCTGGATGCGGGAATTAAGCTTAACGTGGGCAATGCGATTCTCGTAAAGGTTAATCAGATAGGAACCATGACAGAAGCCTTTGAAGCAGTTGAGATGGCACACAAAAACGGCTATAAGGCAGTTATTTCACATCGTTCAGGTGAAACAGAGGATACAATGATTGCAGATATTGCAGTTGCCCTTAATACCGGTCAGATTAAAACAGGAGCGCCCTGCAGAACGGACCGTGTGGCAAAATATAACCGTCTTCTTAGAATAGAAGAGGAATTGAAAACAGCTGCTGAGTACAAGGAACCCTTCAATAAAATATAATATTGCCACAAGTTTTGCATATTTTGAAAAAATTAGTTGAAAAATATTAGCGGTTATGATACACTTGGTATTGCTTGGCAATTAGGAGGTGTAGAAATGGCTGTATTAAGAATTTTATTAACCATTATTTTTATATTAGTATGTATTGCTTTAGTAGTGTTAGTATTGATGCAGGAAGGTAAATCCGCAGGTCTTGGTGCCATCAGTGGTGCAGCAGAGACTTACTGGGGTAAGAATAAAGGACGTTCAATGGAAGGTACATTGGTTAAGTTAACCAAGATTTGTGCAGTAGCGTTTATCTTACTTGCAGTTGTACTCAATATCAATAAGTTTTAATTTTAAGACTAATGAAAACACTCTGAAACAGAGTGTTTTTTTATTTTGTATATATGAGAAAGGAGAAGAACATGGCGAAATCATTTGAAGAAAGAAAAAATATAATATTGAAGCTTCTGGGCGATGACATGTATGTTCCCATGAAGGAAAAAGAGCTTGCCATGATTCTTCAGGTTAAGGAAGAAGACAGGGACGAGCTTGGTGCTGTCCTGGAGCAACTCCTTAAAGAAGGCAGAATTATGCTTACCAAGAAGGGGCGTTATCAGCTTTGTGAGGAACAGCTGATTACCGGAACCTTTATAAGTAATGCCAAAGGCTTTGGCTTTGTGGAAGTAGAGGGACAGGCGGATGACTACTATGTACCGGAGGAAATGGTACACGGCGCTTTCCATAAAGATATTGTTATGGCAAAGCTGCTTCCTAAGAAGACAGGAAAAAGACCGGAAGTAGAGATAGTATCCATTGTGAAGCGTGAAATTACAAAAATCGTGGGAACCTATGAGAAGTCTAAGAATTTTGGATTTGTAATACCTGATGACAGCAAGTTGTCGGAAGATATTTTTGTTCCCAAGGAGCGTTCTAAAGGTGCGGTGGACGGACATAAGGTTGTAGTGGAGATTACAGATTATGGCAGTGATCGCAAGAATCCCGAAGGTAAGGTTGTGGAGATACTTGGGCACATTAATGACCCGGGCGTAGATATTCTTTCCATAATCCGTGCATTTGAACTTCCAATGGAGTTTGGCGAGCGGGTTATGACTCAGGCTGAACGTGTAGCTAAAGAAGTAAGCGAGGCAGATTGTGCGGGGAGACGCGACCTTAGAGATATGGTTATGGTGACAATTGACGGCGAAGATGCTAAGGATTTGGATGATGCCGTAAGCCTTTCAAGTGATGGCGATAGCTATTATCTGGGTGTGCATATCGCAGACGTAACTAATTATGTGCAGGAGAACTCGGCACTTGATAAAGAGGCATATAAGAGGGGAACCAGTGTATATCTGGTAGACAGAGTTATACCTATGTTGCCCCATGTGCTTTCTAACGGAATGTGCTCACTTAATGCAGGTGAAGACCGTCTGGCACTTAGTTGTCTTATGACTGTTAATAAAAAGGGTGAGATTACAGATTATGAAATTGTAGAAAGTGTTATCAACGTTAATCAGCGTATGTCCTATACCTCTGTCAAGAAAATACTTGAGAAAGACCCCGAGGAAACCGATAAATATAAAGAGCTTGTACCGATGTTTTTTGAAATGAATAAAGTAGCAGGGCTTCTTAGGGAGAAAAGAAGAAAAAGGGGTTCCATTGACTTTGATTTTCCGGAAAGCAAGATTTATCTTGATAAAGAAGGAGTACCTACAAAAATACTTCCGTATGAGAGAAATGATGCCACACGCATGATTGAAGACTTCATGTTGGCGGCAAATGAAACCGTGGCAGAGCATTTCTTCTGGCAGGAGATTCCGTTTCTGTACAGAACCCATGAGAATCCGGATGTTGAGAAAATTGAGAAGCTATGTACCTTTATCAATAATTTTGGATATCATATGAAAAAGCTGGGCAAAAACAGCAGTAAAATATCAGGTGAAGAAGTACACCCCAAAGAGATTCAGAAACTGCTGGATAAAATAGCGGGAACACCAGAGGAAGCAATGATAAGCAGGCTTACTCTGCGTAGCATGAAACGGGCACAGTATTCTGTAGGGAATAGTGGACATTTTGGCCTGGCATGCCAGTATTATACACATTTTACTTCACCAATCAGACGATATCCGGACCTGCAGATTCACAGAATCATTAAGGAACAGATTCGCGGTCGTCTAAGGGCTGAACGCATCGAGCATTACAACAGTATTTTGCCTGAAGTGGCAAAGCATACTTCGTCTACCGAAAGGCGTGCAGATGAAGCAGAACGTGAGACTGATAAACTCAAAAAAGTAGAATATATGGAAAGCCGAATCGGCAACGAATATGAAGGTGTTGTAAGCGGCATTACCAAGTGGGGAATATACGTGGAATTACCCAATACTGTTGAAGGTATGATTCATGTGTCAAAGCTCCCCGGTGACTTTTATTATTACCGTGAAGAAACCTATGAGATGGTAGGTGAGTCCACCGGAAAAGTATTTAAGCTGGGTGATGTTCTTAAAATACGTGTGACAGGCGTGGACAGATTCCAAAAGAGCATTGATTTTGCGCTGGTGGATGAAGCCGATGAGGTAAATTGGGAGGATTATCTTTCCTAAGGAGGATAGTATCATGGCAAAAGAAGCGATGAAACTGGTAGCCAATAATAAAAAGGCATACCACGATTATTTCATAGATGAAAAATATGAAGCGGGGATTGAGCTTCACGGAACAGAAGTGAAATCCCTCCGCATGGGGAAATGCAGTATTAAAGAGTCCTTTATCCGCATTGAAAAGGGTGAGGTTTTTGTATACGGAATGCATGTAAGTCCCTATGAAAAAGGTAATATTTTCAACAAAGATCCTTTAAGGGTAAAAAAGCTTTTACTTCATAAATATGAAATCAATAAGCTTGCAGGTAAAATTGCGGAAAAAGGTTATACGTTGGTTCCCCTGCAGGTATATTTTAAAGACGGCAGAGCCAAAATAGAGCTTGGTCTTGCCAGAGGTAAAAAGCTTTATGATAAACGTCAGGATATTGCAAAGAAAGACCAGAAGCGCGAGGCAGAAAAGGAATTTAAGATTCGCAATCTTGGATGATTTTTGCAATTGACGATAAATGTTATATCATTTATAATCTATATGAATTGTTCAGAGCCACATCCATTCGCAAAATCGCTGTTTTACAGCTTTCCTTTTGCTCATGAATGGCTCTCGCCATATAGATTTATTCCAACTCATCCCTTTGTAAGCAAGCTTACGCGGGCTGATTTGTAACAAATCTGCATGGCTCTGAACAATAAACAATTTAATAAGGGCTAGTAAAGGTTTCGACAGGGGTCACGCAGCTGGAGAAGCTATCCGTAGGTGGTACGATACGCACAAAAATAAATATAAACGCTGAAGATAATTTAGCATACGCTGCCTAATGGCAGCTGTCTGACTTAGGGCACCTACACCTTAAGACCCAGGCATCGACTATGTAGGAAACGGCATATGTTAAGCTTTGCGCATATGGCCGTATCATGAAGCTACTGACCATAATGGGCTGTTTGTTTCCCATTATGGAAGGGAATTAGGGCAACCTGCAATAACAAACTATGATAGTAGAAGGACAGGGAACTGATCTTTGGACACGGGTTCGACTCCCGTCTAGTCCACTCTTTTAAAAGGACATTTTAATGTCCTTTTTTATTGCTTAAAGAAAAGCAGAATATTGTATATAACGCCAAAAAAGTTTATAATTAAAGCAGTAAACATTTTGGAGGGAATCACTATGAGAGGGCATGTATCAATTTATAAGAGAAGTATTTCATTACTGCTTGCAATAATTATGGCAATGGTCATGCCGGTTCCGTATGATAATATATTAAAAGTCGATGCACAAAGCATGAATGTGTCAGAAAGTGTATCGGTTTCCGGAAATGCAGGTGTGGCTGAGAATACAACTGTGTCTGATAACGTAACTGTTTCTGAAAATATAGTTATCCCCGATGAAAACATAATTGTGCCAGATGACAGTATAACAGTTCCTGATAAAAATATAACTGTGTCCGAGAATGTAAGCGTGCCGGAGGAAGAAGCTTTGCTGACCGGTGTTAAGCCTACAGTGATTGTGAAGGAAGCCTATGATAAATATTTATCGATTGTTTTGGGTGCACCTGAGAATTTCCTTGAAAGTGAGGAAACCCTATATTACTACGTGGTTGACATAACTATACATAAGAGTGATCGGGAAAGTGCGATTACGGAAAGATTTTATTTTAAGAAAAGTCCTGTGAGTTCGCAGGAAGAAGTTATTGAATTAAATTGCGGTCTCATAGAAGACGGACAGGAATGGACCTATGATATAACCGCTTTTATTATACAGGTTACAGATGATACAGAATTCACAGGTGAAGCTCTTGAAAGCATGTGTGTAGGTATGAGTGGCGCCGAAGTTGTAAATAATGTGCCGGTAATTCCTTATTATGAAAGTAAGATTACGCTTTCTTCTGTTAAAACTACAATATACACAACACAGCAGAATATAGCAGTTGCAAAAATTAAATTTGGCAAGAATACAACAGAAAAAGGTAATATCAAGGTAGAAGACACAACTTATTCAGGTGATGGTGCATTAGCCTTTAGCATGATTGATGAAAATTACAATGTCTATGTAAGTGCAGGTAATAACACTGCACTGGGTAAGCATGTTATGAAGGTTACGGCGGATGCTCCTCAATATGCGCAGGGGGCCTCTGCAACCATTACGGTTAATGTTGTCCAGGGCATTGAAGAGGGAATGCTTTCCATGACTGTACCTGCGGACAAATTGTATAAGGCTGAAAACAAGGCAGCATCACTTACTTTCAAGATTCAATACAATAAAGATTCCTTTACTGATAAACTTCCAAGCAGGAAGAAAGTAACCTGGGAAGTATTATCCCCGGATTTCACACCATTTGACGCAGATGATAATTTGTATGGAAAAATAAGTATAAAAAACGGTGTGGTTACTGTGAAGAAGGATTTTGCGGTATCGGATATTGCATCGGAAAATACTTTTGTAGTAAAGGCTGCGGCTGCAGATTTTACCGGAAATACGGTGAGTATATACAGCGGTCAGATTGAGATTGTTCCGGAAGTAGAAGCCTTTGGCGAGGTTGTAATACTCCAGACAGACAATGCAGGCAACGGGTATGTGAGTGCAAGAAGCAATACAAATATTACGGCAGATAAATTAGGCTATGTGAGAGTTCTGAAAGCAGATGCGCCAATGCAGGATATGTATACTGCCGAGGAATTGAGCCGTTGGTCGTTTGAACCCCGGTATTTGACCTATCAGTCAAGCAACAAAGTAATGACGATTGATAAGGACGGTAAGGTTACAGTATCAAAGCCTGCAAAGAACCTTAAGATTACGGTTAAAGCCAATGATAAGAGCAATCGCAGGGCAGTGCTTAATAAACTCACTGTTACGTATGATTTTCCGGTTGAAATTGCGTTAAAGATTGATTTGGTAAATTCCGATGATTCGCTCACATCGGTTGGTGAGATTTCTTCATCAAATACCGAATATTTTGTTCCTACAAAAGCAGATTCCTGTTACAAGCTTACTGTTGTAAAACGTAACGGTGAAGCAGATTCTTGGAGTGAAATTGATTCGTATGTTGATTTTGCGATCTCTGTAAAATCGGGAAATGTAATAAAAACGGAAGGAACCTATAAGCAGACCAGGATTGTTAGGACTACGAAAGAAAAGTTCACAATTTCGCTGACGGATAAATCGAGTAAAAAGAAAGTAATTTACACGATTACAAATTCAAATTATCCTAAAGGAAAAAATCCGAAGCTTGCTACAAAGGATAAATTAAAGGCTCTTAGTTATGAAAGCGAACAAAATGTTACATACAGCATAAAGAAAAACGGAAGCTTCACATACGACTATGCCGGCAAGTATGTATTAGTTACCCTTGACACAGCTGAAAAATATAAAAATGATAAGCAACAGGAGCGGTATAACGCATTTGAAAGGGTAGTTACCGGGTTAGGATATCAAAGTGTAAATGAAGGAACGGTAAACTTTAATTTTGCTACCCGTAGCGACAAGCCTTTGCCGGCAGGCACTTATAAACTGTGGTTTACGTTTGGTACTATTGATGGCAGCGGGCAGTTTGTTCCTGACACCAAGGCTGTTGCAGTTTCCCTAAAGGCTCAAACAGTAAAAATCCAAAAAGGTAGTTATACGCCAAATACAACATACAGTATGTCCGTCAAGGAAGGCGGGAAAGTCAATCTGTCAGGCAAGGGTAAAAATTACATTGCGGACACCATTACATACACAAACGTAAAAAATGCTATTGTTAAAGGAAATGCAAACGGCTTTAGAACGTATTTTGAACTTAACGGCAACATGATTTGTTTGAAGAATAATCTGACAGAAGAGCAGGTTGATTATATCATGTCTTCTGCCGCAAAAGATGATTGGACAGGATATGTTGATTATACGGTTATGCTTGCAAATACCGATGGTACGTATTCAAAGAAAAGCGGAACCTTTAAGGTTGCAATTACGATGAAAAACACGGTGCGCAAATTTACAATACCGTCAATGAATGCTTCGGATACAAACAAAACAGTAAAGGCATCAGTATATGCAAACGGAAAAAGGACTGAGATAATTCATGCCGCATCCACGGGAGGAAGCTACCAGGTGACTTGCGACGGCACCAGTGCATTAACATTTACGCCTAAAACAGGAAGTGCCAAGCCAAAAGGCGGTGAGAATAAGGTTACGGTTTATGTTGTTCCGCTGGGTACATATGAGTCATATAGGTTGAAACTTGATGAATTGAAACAGGCATGGGATAATGCTTCTTATGATGAACAAGAAGATGCATACAGTTTATACGTTACGGCACTTAAAAAATATGGTATAAAAATAACAGCTACAGTTGTTCTGCCCACAAGAATGGTTGAAAACAGAGAAGAATGTGAGCAGGTTGTCGCATTGGTAAATAAAGAACGTGCAAAGGCAGGGCTTGCACCTGTTTCAATTGCCGATGACGTAATGTATGCTTCATATATACGTGCAAGAGAAACTTCAAAATATTTCGCTCATGAAAGACCTGACGGACGTTCATGTTTTACAGTGCTTGGTGAATGTGGAATAGGCTATACCTGGGCAGGAGAAAATATAGCATATGGATGGCCAAGTCTTTCAGCGGAAGAAGTTATGGACGGATGGATGAATTCACCCGGGCATAGAGCCAATATTTTGAGTCCAAATTTCCGTGAAATCGGGGTTGGCTGTTATAAATGTGAAGGCGGAACCTTCTGGGTACAGTTGTTTATTTCAAGATAGAATGATTTTAAAGAGGTCAATATGAATAGTGAATTACAGGTAGATGAATATCTTTTTACAACTATTGAAGATGCCAATTTGGCAATAGAGGAAAAGAAAAAAGTCGAGTACTTAAAAAAGAATATGGATATGAAGGTGCCTCAAAACGTACTTGCCGTATACAATAAGGCAAACCGAGACAGATTATTTAAGACACCCATAGGATTGTCTTATCTGGTGGAACTCCGTAATTATCTGCTGCATCTTGGCGTTCCGGAGGAAAAACTTGAACCGGTCCGGTTGTATGCCAATTACGAACCACATCCCAAAGACCGCTCAGAGTCCATAAAAAACCGCATGATCCAGAAAAAAAAGAATGAACTGCAAAAGGGGCTCAGAACATCGATAATTTTAAATGTTTTATTGGTGTTAGCGGTAATTGCCATGTTTGCAATAACATTAAACAGCGAGAATCCCAATATATTAAATTATGAGCAGACAATACAGAACAAATATGCAACATGGGAGCAGGAATTACAGCAGTGGGAGTCAGAGCTTCGTGAACGGGAGAGAGCCCAGGAGTAGCAGGATTATAGTGTTAAACATCGACCGGGTGTTGGAATCGTTCACAGAATTAACATAATTATCTGGTATATTGTGCATAGATTATATTTGGAGGCATTTATGGAACGTATTAAAATACTTGTGGTAGACGACGAAAGCCGTATGCGAAAACTTGTAAAAGATTTCCTGATAAAGAGTAATTACGATGTTCTGGAAGCGGGAGACGGAAGCGAAGCGCTTGATATTTTTTACAACACAAAGGACATTTCTTTAATCATCCTGGACGTAATGATGCCCAAACTGGATGGCTGGCAGGTGTGTAAAGAAATCCGCGAAACCTCCAAAGTACCAATCATCATGCTGACAGCCAAAAGCGACGAGCGTGATGAATTGCAGGGCTTTAATCTTGGCGTGGACGAATACGTTACCAAACCCTTCAGCCCAAAGATACTGGTGGCCCGCGTAGAAGCAATTCTCCGCCGCACCAATACCTTTACGGAGGACACCGTCCTTGAAGCCGGCGGAATCCAGATAAACAAGTCTGCCCACATGGTTACCATCGACGGCACCCCAATCGACCTAAGCTACAAGGAATTCGAACTCTTAAGCTATTTCCTTGAGAACCAGGGAATCGCCCTTTCCAGAGAAAAAATCCTAAACAACGTCTGGAACTACGATTACTTTGGCGATGCCCGCACCATCGACACCCACGTTAAGAAATTAAGAAGTAAGATGGGCGAGAAAGGCGACATGATAAAGACCATCTGGGGAATGGGGTATAAACTTAGCGTAGACAACGAGTGAAATAAGGACAGCCTGCAAGCTTGCTTGTGAGGCTGTTTTTATTTTACGAGGTCCGGAAATGAATAACGTAGCACGATAGTGCGGAGTTATGAATTTCGGCGGACGCGGGAGTGCGAAGCACGGAGAGGCCGGTCTACGCGAGTAGACTTTTTATTTGCGGCTCTGCTTGTAGTTATGCTTGTAAAGTTGTTTTAGTAAATAACTGAAAGAGATATTTGACATCTTTTTTTATTGGACTATATGAGATATTATATATGCATATAGCAAGGTAAAGGAATAGAAACGGAGGATAACCTATGATAAACCGCTTATTGGGAATTATGTACATATTACTGAATAAAGAAACAGTAACAGCAGCGGAATTAGCTGAGCGTTTCGAGGTGTCGACAAGGACAATCTATCGGGATGTAGAGGTGTTGAGTCAGGCAGGAATTCCGGTGTATGCACGGAAAGGCAAATACGGCGGAATTTGTCTTATGGAGCAATTTGTTCTTAATAGGATGCTGATAACAAAGGAAGAACAGCAACAGATTTTGGCAGCACTCCTTTCCGTAGAAGAGACTACTGCATCCGAGGAAAAAGAGATATTACAGAAACTGGGCAATTTCTTCAAAGCAGAACCGGTGAACTGGATTGCTATAGATTTCTCAAACTGGGGCGGTGGACAGAAGCAATTATATGAGGATATTAAAAGAGCAATATTGACGAGCAAGGTTATCAGTTTCGATTATTATGGGCAGAATCGGGAGATGTGCAGACGCACTGTGGAACCGGTACAGCTACTTTTTAAGGAATACACATGGTATTTAAGTGCCTATTGCAGAGAGAGAAAGGCTCCCAGACTTTTCAAATTGACAAGAATCAAAAAGATGGAAGTGTTGGAAGAAAATTTTGTGCCAAAGGAAAAGTGGAATCAAAAAGAAGAAGCAAATGCAGATAATCAGCAGGATGTGAAAGAGACTTATGTTTATGCTCCGATGATTACCATGTGGATAGACAAGAAGGAAGCTTACCGGGTGTATGACCGTTTTTGCGAATCGGACATAGAGATTCTTGCAGATGGAAATTTCATAGTACGGGCGGCATATCCTTTGGATGAATGGGTTTACAGTCTGATATTGTCTTTTGGCGCTTCTACCAAGGTGTTGGAGCCATTTGAGATACGTGAAGAGATAAAAAAGCGCATTGACCATATGCAGAAAAATTATAATCTTGAATAAAACTTGTCATACAGGTGTCATATTTAAAATGTTATGATGTAGAAAAAACTTGGAGGGATGAATATGCTGGAGTTACCGGAAAGTTATACTATTTCAAAACAAATAAAGGAATCATTAAGTGGGAAAATAATTAGTTATATTGAGTTGTTACATACGCCGCATAAATTTGCTTTTTTTAGTGGAGATATGGATATATACGATGACTATCTAGAGGGGCAGGAGGTTGTCGGAGCAACTTATCATGGTGGAATGATTGAAATGCAGACAGAGGATAGCGCAATTGTATTTGCAGACGGAGCGTATCCCAAATATTATGAGGATAAAAAGAAGTTTCCGAAGAATCATCAATTAGCGATATATTTTGATGATGAAACAGCTCTTTTGGTTTCGATTCAGATGTATGGATTTTTATTTGCCTTTCCAAAGGGAGAGTGTACAGAAGGATTTTATGTTTCTTCCTGTACCAAGCCTGATCCTTTGTCGGATAATTTTACATTCGAATATTTTAAAGAACTGTATCCAGGTAGTGGTAAAAAATTATCTGCGAAAGCTTTCCTTGCAACAGAACAGAGAATTCCCGGACTTGGAAATGGTGTTTTACAGGATATCTTGTGGGATGCAGGAATTGATCCCAGATTCGATATGCGTGAGGCCACAGAGGAAGATTTTCGTATATTATATACATCGGTTAAGAACGTATTGAAAGAGATGTGCGAACATGGTGGTCGTGATACTGAAAAGGATTTATTCGGCAACAAGGGCAAGTATATCACGCAGCTTAGCAAGAACTCGCTGCACGAACCTTGTATGAAATGCGGCTATGAAATACATAAAGCAAATTATATGGGCGGAACAGTTTATTTCTGTGAGCACTGTCAGAGGAGATAGATTTGGTATGAAATATTGGGTAGAGCGATGGTCGGAGCTTCGAATGAAAGAAATGATTCATTATCCGGGGGATTTTGTCATACATAATGACTATTTGAAAATGTTACCGGAAGAAGACATGAGAAACGGTTTTGGTGAATTGTTTGATGTATTATGCCAAATTTATAAGGCTGCATCAGTGGATGCAGAAGAAATGTTATTACCTGCATATGATATGAATGAATACCGATATCTTTCTAAAGAGGAAAGGTTATCTCGTGGAGCATCCTATAAATACGCAAAACTTTTATATGCTCTAGGCAGTGTGGGAGAACTGGATCATAATAACGAGTTACGCATTAATCCAGCGAAGTTTAAGATGCTCTGTAAAGAGTTAGGAATTACAGGTATCAACGGATGTTTAGAGGTATTGACAAATTACGGTTTTGTGCTTGATGGACTTGTGAATGGAAAAATTAAAGATGGGTTAGAGTTTGTATTACAATATCCGGATAGTAGTAACGTGATGATTGTCTTGAATATGATCGCAGTAAAGGCGAGGAATACGGATAGATTAAAGGATTTTTGTCGCTTGAACTATCGATTGTTGGCAGATAATTGGAACATTGCAAACTTCGGGAATGGGATAGATGGGGTGGCAGATTTATTCTCTGCACAAGAGAGTGAAGTTGCTATATTGATTCACGAAGAATTGATGAAACGAAAATATTACTTTAGTTTTCAGGAGTGGAATGAAGGTCCTCAGATTAGATATTTTGTAAAGGGAACGGATTGTAAAAAGAACACAAATGCAAGCTTCTGGTTGGCCAGCATGGAAACAAGTATGCGCTTTTATTTTCGATTGAAGCATATGGAAGATGCACTTACACTGATTGAGAATGCATCTGAAAACGTGAAACAGAACTTTTTAGTTAGTGATAATGGCTGCGAGAATAGATATGCAGGACGATGTGTTTCTGGTATTTCTTATGAACTGTGCGGCAATACCATATGGAGATGTGGTTGCTGTAATCCAAACTTCCAAGTTGTTCCTAGGAAAGATGATTACATGTTCTACATAGATTTGGTGGAGTCAATCGGAAGGAAGAAATAATTTTGTAAAGTTAAATAGGTGGAGGGTGACATGTACGAAAGAATGCTTGATAAGCGGACAATGCCTACGATAGAAGAAATGACAGAATATTGTGGGGAAAATGCAGAATTGTTTTCTGCGCTGAATGAGTTTATGACTATAACATTTGAAACGGAACAGAAAGTAGTTTTTCCCTATGGTAATAAATATGGATGGGGGATAGGTCATTACATAAAGAAAAAACTGATATGTAATATTTTTGCTGAGGCCGGCGCGTTTACGGTTATGATGAGGATGACGAATACGCAGTATGAAGCAATTTATGACAGTTTAAAAGCATATACGAAAGAGTATATTGACAATAAATATCCTTGTGGTGATGCCGGTTGGATTCATTATCGTGTTACTTGCAAGGAGCATTTTGAGGATATACAGAAACTGTTGGGCTTCAAGTGTTCATAGTGAAATGAAATCTACAGTGATAAGATAAATGAGCTAGGGTAAAGTTTTTGTAGGAAAAATGAATAGACAAAAGAAGAAAGCACCAA
>CAZGSF010000029.1:0-21924 GCA_964528145.1 uncultured Lachnospiraceae bacterium
TTACGCCGTCGCCGGAAACTTTTTCCATAGCATCTGCAACAAGGGTTCCAACTTCTTCATCACCTGCGGAAATAGCAGCTACTCTTGCAATGTGCTCTTTACCATTTACCTTAGAGCTCATCTTAGCAATAGCTTCTACTGCAGTATCGGTTGCCTTTTTCATACCCTTTCTTAAAATGATAGGATTGGCACCTGCTGCTAAGTTCTTCATTCCTTCATGAATCATTGCCTGTGCAAGAACAGTTGCGGTTGTTGTACCGTCACCGGCAACATCATTGGTCTTGGTTGCTACTTCCTTTACAAGCTGAGCGCCCATGTTCTCAAATGCGTCTTCTAACTCGATTTCTTTTGCAATAGTTACACCATCGTTGGTAATAAGGGGTGCGCCGAAGGATTTATCAAGAACTACGTTTCTTCCTTTGGGTCCCAATGTTACTCTGACAGTATCTGCCAGTTTATTAACGCCACTCTCAAGGGCTGCACGAGCTTCTGCTCCATATTTTAATTCTTTTGCCATGTTAATTGCCTCCTGAATTTCTTAATAATTTCTTTTACTATCTTACTGAAGAATTGCAAGAATATCACTCTGTCTTACGATAATGTATTCATCTTCTTCAATTTTAACGTCAGTTCCTGCATATTTAGAATAAATAACCTGATCACCAACTTTTACTTCCATTTTAACTTCTTTGCCATCAACACATCCGCCGGGGCCTACAGCAATAACTTCTGCCTGCTGTGGTTTTTCCTTATTCTGTCCGGGAAGAACGATTCCTGATTTGGTTGTCTCTTCTGCTACTAACTGTTTTAAAACAACTCTGTCACCAAGTGGTACTAATTTCATTATAATTGCCTCCTTATATCTATATGTTTATACTTTCTTTTGGATTTGTTAGCACTCTTATGTGTCGAGTGCTAAACACTATCCATATATTAGATTTATATGAATCGGTTTGCAAACGTATACGCCTTTATATTCTATGGATTTTCTAACTCAATCTCGTTTTTACTCTTTTTTTCTTAATTTTTCTCACTTTCAGCTTTAAAAAACGATTTAATAATTAATTTATAAATTCAATATAAAAAGGTCTGTAAAAAACAATTCTAACAGACCTTGTGTAATGTTCATTTATATTATCCCAAAATTTCTTCTATGAATATAGTCCGTTGCACGCCCAAATCAATGACCTTTGGTACTGAAAGCGGACGGTTTACACTATTGTAATGTACATTTACAATAGGGCGGTCGCCGACGTTTTTGCGGATATTGGATATAATCCCCACCTCACCTGTAGAAAGTCTAACAAATGACCCGATAGGATAAAAGGCTATACTTGTAACAAGCAGATTTACCAATTTGGAATCAAAATATGCTCCGCTTGTTCCGTATATTATTTCAAGTGCTTCATATGGTTTCATATCATTGTATATGATATTTTCCGTAATATTGGCACATATTGCTACAATCCGCGCTCCCAAAGGAATTTCTTCACCCTTCAACTGCTTGGGAAATCCCGAACCGTCATAACGCTCCTCATGATATTGAATAATATCTGCAACCTCTTTGGGCAGTTCATTTTGTATTGCAAAATAGTAGCCATAAGTAGGGTGCTCGCTCCACAGCAATTCTTCCTGCTGATTCTTCTCACGTTTGCCAATCAGAAAAGCCATCTCAAGACAACCGCTGTCATGAAGGAGTGCGCCTGCCATAATGTTATACATCATTTCCATGCGACACCCGCACACACCTGCCAATAGTCCTGCAAAAACCGAGGTGTGAACAGCCTTCTCATACAAATTGCGTTCACGTACCATACGCATTTCCACACAATAATTAAGTATTTTCTCATTCTTACAGATTTCATCAACAATGCGGTGCATCTTCTTCACAATCTGAGGAATCTCATCTATCTTATTACCTGCTGTCTGTGCAGATGAATATCTTGCAATAACACTGTTATAGGATTTTTTAAGTGTAACCTGCATTTTATCAATAGGATTTATTTCAAGGGAATAAAGGTCCTCCACGGAAATCTTGGGAATTTTCCAGTCTGCCAGTTTTTTTATCAAGGGCCAGTTTAAAACCTGCCCTTTTTTAGCAAGTATTTTCTGACTTTCCGGTTCTATAACCGGCTCAACCAGTACCATTCCTATTTGTGCTTCACTAACCTCTATCTGATACACCCTAACTCCTCCTTATTCACGCTTACCCTTCTCTATTTTCTCCCTGTATCCGGGAGCATTCTTAATCTGCAATTTATCATTAAACATTTCATATTCCGCATCTGAAAGTTTATCAAACAATGACTCTTCCACATTATATTTATATACAATACCAAATGCAACGGACGGAACTAACACATCATCTTCAAAATCATCAAATGCATTTCTTAAACGTGATACATAATCTTCCGCTTCCTGTTCTTCAGGCATTGGTATAATAATATTGAAAAGATCACCTTCGCAACGTCCTATTACATATTCCGGTTTTGCCAATTCCTTAATGGTCTTTCCAACCACTTCTATTAAACGGTCACTTTCTTCTATTCCGAAATTATCATGGAAAAATTTCCAGTCATTGATATTTGCCTGAATAAGTGCTACCGGTGCAACCTCTGCTCTGTCAATAACTCTAAGTCTGCTTTCAAAATAAGTCTTGCTTAAAGTTCCGGTCAATACATCCCTTCGCTCATCATCATTTGCCTTATTGCGTTCCTGTGTTTGTGCTTCAACTGTTCCGCGATACTCTGCCAATTCTTTAGCAAGATAACTTTGTGTACCCCAGTGTTCCAGCAGCTTAACAAGCATATCAATTGCAAGTCCGGCTTCTTTTGTCACATCTTCTGTCTTAACATATAAATGTCCTGTTGTGTGATTATAAATTCTTACTCTGATTCCCGGCTGTTTAACCACATCATACACGTAATCTTTAAAATCACCAACCGTCACCGCCTGCTCTCCATGGCGGTCTGTCAGCATAAGTTCCAAACCAAATTGCTCACAGATATTCTTTATATGCCATTCCACAAACTGCATGTCATATAAATCCGCTGAATGGTATCTGCGGATATTATCTTTTAATTGTTCATCGAAAGAAATTTTCCCATATGCCATAACTGTGCCCTCACCCTTAGCATTTTACTCTACATTAACTTCTAAATATCCTAATAACTTGCTCATATCATATTCATCTATCACACCAAGATTTGAGTCATAAAACTTGCCATCATAGTGCACCAGATAATGACAAAAGCGTCCCATCTTCTCCATCATAATACAACACTTAGGCAGCACTGCCGGCTTGCCTTCCGTATAAATAATTACATTATGATGATCTATACCGTAATAATTCAAAGCGGAAATAACCATTCCCATGGTTGCCTGCCACTCTCTGCAGTCCATTACCATACTTACCTCTGCAATTGTCACTCCGGCAAGCATTGCTACGCAGGTCTGTCCGCAAAGTCCGTCCTCAGGCTGGATAATTACATCCACACTTTCGATCTTACGTATGGGATTCTCTAAACTGTACGGACTGTTCTGATCCATTTTTATCAGGCTTTCACCAATTCGAAGAAGGATTTTGTGTGTAACATTCATATCAAAATTAGCTGCCGCTTCCTCTGTCAAATGAATGGAATAATATCCTTTACCCTTGGGAATCAAATCACAATAGATAATATTATTATCCATAAGGATTTCGCCCTGAATTACATCTCTCTTTTTACAAACTTCCCATACATTAAACGGAATGGGAATATAATACCCGTCATCTGTCTGTTCCATTTTACCGTCAAAATAATATCTCATATATACTGCCTCCTGAGTATTCTGCTAAATAGATTGTAGCAAATTCTACAAGCAAAGAAAACATTTTTTGTCGAAAAAAGGTTAAGTATCTAAAAAAAAACATACTGACAAAAAAGTGTCAATCTTTATAATATTTAAAGCTACTGTTTTTATTCAACAGCCCAGCTTACAATTATTACAAGCTGGCCGTCTTTTACCGAAATTTCTGCTGTATCTCCCACAAACTCATTACTTATTCCTATAGGGTAATCATTTGTCATGGTATAGTTGTCCAAAGTATATTTTAACCCTTTAATATTCACACCTTTTGCTTCTTTTCCCAATGCAAATACAGACAAATATCCTTCCATCTCTTTTCTGAACGATACGGACTCATTTTCAATCACAAGCATCATTCCGCCACCGTCCATAATATATCCAGTTGCATCATTATGTTTCAAAAACAAAAGACTTTGGATGTTGGCCAGGGTATGTTCCACTCTTCCACCCGTTCCGCCGTAAATTCTGAAGTTTCTGTATCCGGCCGCAAGACCTCTCTTAAGTGCCGCATACATATCCGTATCATCTTTTTCAGGACATAACTGTTCTACCTTTTCAGGCGCATTTTCTTTAATAAGTTCAATTGCGTCCTTCCATTCTTCATTTACCGAATCGAAATCTCCCAGAATCAAATCGGGCTCCACCTGCAATATTTGGCAATACATAATTCCGCCGTCCACCGCAATCAGATAATCTTTGCTACTGTCGTATTCCAATTGATTAACCGTCAGATCACCGGCTCCTATAACTATACATTTTCCCTCTTTAACCTGTCCGCTCATAATACTTTTCCTTATCTGAACTTTATTTATGACATTATATCATAATTCCCGGCTTCATGATATAATTATTACATCATGAAAAACAAAGAATACTATACTTTAAATTACCCCGAACTTAATATTACGCTGAATTGCCTTGTTTATTCCTCAAACAGACGAAGCATCTCTATACAGATTACAGATGACAAAAAAATTATTATAAAAATCCCCAACGGATTTCCCACTCATCAGCTTGATGCCTTCCTTAGCGACAAAAAAGAGTGGATTCTTAAAACATACCAATCCATTCCGTCCAAAAGAGAATTAAACATCAAAGAGCGCCACCGGTTAGAAGCATTAGAAAAAAGATACCGCAAAGTTGCCAAAGAATACATTCCCCAAAGAGTTGCTTATTTTTGTCAATTCACAGGAGGTTCTTATGAAAAAGTTGTAATCAGGGACCAAAAGACACGATGGGGAAGCTGTAGCAGCAACAAAACTTTGTCATTTAATTACCGTCTGATGCTGGCACCGCCAAAAATATTAGATTATGTGGTTGTACATGAATTATGCCATCTTCAGCATATGAATCATTCCCCTGACTTTTGGAATGCAGTAGAGAAAGTTTTGCCGGACTACAGAGAATCCCGCAAATGGTTAAAAGAGCATGGCCACACACTTAATATGCAAACCCACCTTTTTCCTGAAATCAGCACAAAAAATCCCGATTAAGAAAGTGATTAGCCATACTGTCACTCCCTTTAATCGGGATTTTTGTTTATTATCTGCTCTCGCTTACATAAATCTTAACACGGCTTTGAATAATCTCCGCAACTTCCTTTGCGGTTTTCTGACCGGCAAAGAATGCTCCTGCTTCTTCTTCCACAATCTCCCTTATGCTTTCATCACTGCCACCCACAAGCGTAAGACTGCTTAAGAACCCGGTAAACTCTGCTGCTTCCTCTGCTGTCATTGGATCAATCTTAACTTCAACATCATTAATCCAATAGGTATCATCATAATACTCTTTATTTCCATTCTCATCTTCCCAATATGGTCTTTCGGTTGCTTCCTTCTCCATTTTGTCCAGTACAGACTTCTTTATGGGGAACTGATAATCAAGAGTTTCCTGATACTCATCCGTTAAATAATATCTTACAAATTCCCATGCCCCATCAAGACTTCCGGATCTTGCAGATAATGCAATCTGCATGGAAGGAATAATGGCATTACCGTTCTTACTTTCTGTAGGAAATCCGATAATGGATACATCTTCGCCGAACTCACCTTTTTCCATACGGTAAAAATCCTGATAAGTATACAAATATCTGTTTTGAAGGATTGTTCTGTTCTCCCTATATGCGCTCTCCATCTGCACCCAGTAATTATCATCCTCCCATGTGGTATAATCAATCTCCTCCGGGAACTCATTTGCAAATTCAAGAAGTTCAATGAATCCTTCCGAATCAAAACTACATTCTCCGGTTTCTTCATCAATATACTCACCTTGGGTCATCATCAATGCCATATTCAATATACCGCTTCGGGTCATTTCGCTAAAGGAAATAGTTCCTTCAGGCTGTTTACTCATCACATCCTTAAATTCACTCATATTCCATCCGCTCCTGTCGCCCACAACAGACTTTTTGCCAATTACTGAAGAAACCTGGAAGGAAGGAACTAATGTGTACAATTTGCCATCCTGTGAAAAAGCATCAAAAATGTTCTGTAAATAATCCTCTTTATTTATCTGCTCATCTTTTTCTATATACGGATATAAATCTGCCAGCAATCCTTTTGCAATATAACTGTCTGTTGACATTAAGGAGTCCACAATAAGAATATCCGGCATGTTACCCGATATTATATCATTATTCAAACGGGTATAACCGCCCATATAATCCTCTGCCGTTGAATATTGGCTATATGTCTTCAACTGAATACGGTATGTATCATTGCTCTTATTAAATTCAATAATGCCTTTGCGTAAATTAGAATCAACATACATTCCCGCCAGAACTACTACTGTCTTATCAACAACTTCCTCAGGCGGAATCTTTGTAAATAACGCAATTCTGACTTCCCAATCCACAGGATCATTATAAGCCGCTATAAACTGAGTATCGTTTATCAAACGCACACTGGAAAAATTGGCTGAATACATATCCGAATCAATGGTATCCATAATCTCCACAGGCTCTTCATCACCTAAATTATAGCTATATATGGATGTTGTGTCAGAAACTATAAAGTCATATTTGGTTCCTTCAGGCATCAGATTATAACCATAAAGATTCTCCGGGTACTCCTTTTGACTTCCCAATGTGAGAGTATTTTTGTCAACATCCTGTCTGAACTGTTTGGTATATTCATTATTCCAGGTCTGCATGAACAAATTACCTTCCTTGTCCATATATAAAGAACCGTTCACATCATCACCCAGTCTGTTCTGTTTAACCTGTTCACCCTGATTATTGTAATGTTTAATATATGAACCGCCGTATGCCCACACATGTCCGTCTTTTGCATACATGGAATTCATATAAAATGAATCGCCTTCTTCAAGTCCCTCATCCATCTTTATATTCCAAAGAGTTTCACCATCTTTATTCCAACACACCAAAAGCTGCTGGCTCTCTGAAATCCACTCTCCGTTTTCATCTGTATAATCCTTATACACCTCGAATGCGCCATAGACATTGGTCAGATTATCCATTGTTACCTGATTAAGCCATACATAAGTGTAGTCTTCGGGAACATATTCCTCCATCACACCATTTTCAGCTTCCGTCTCAGGCTCAAGCTCCACTTCCTCCGTGTCTGTTTCCTGCTCATAACCGCTTAACAACTGAACGGTTTTGGCAGCACTGCCATCAAGCTTCATACTGCACAAATATGTATTGGAGCTTTCCTCATATTTGGTACCCACGGCATATATGTATTCGTCCTGATAAAACATGCCGCGAATTTCATCCACCTCCATAGGCAGTTCAATTTCCTCATATGAATACACATGCTCCTTGTCCATCTCGGCAACCACACCACCGCCGCAACCTGTTACAGGCAGCACCATGGCAGCAATCAATACTACACTTAAAAACCGTTTTACACCCTTATTTCTCATAACAACTCCTCCTGTTCTTTTTGTTTGTGCAACTCCCTGTTAATTCTATAACTCTCCCATTTGTCCGATATCCACTCCCTGACATCCTTAAAATGCCAGGTACGTCTTTTCCACAAACAAACAACAAATATAACTGCCAATACTACAGGATACATAATTGCTATAATCCTTAATATAAGTATAAGCGCCAATATATCTTCGTATCCTCTCGCAATGTTTTCCCAATAAGGATAAACAATTGCCTTGCCATTCATGGAACGTACCCCGAACTGACTTACAACCTCCAAAAGAGGCAGCAGTCCGAATCTGGTAGTATTCTCCACGATTTCTATTTCGCTTTCACCGATACCGATTTTCTCGGTTACTATTCCAAGTGCAAAATCCTTAACAGGATTAGGCATAACCACCTCATAATGATTTATGTTAACCGACTGCCCCTTTGCCGAAAAATTTTTATACAAGGTATCATAAGACACATACACAATACTGCTTGCATTTCCTGCATAATCATTAAGCTTGCCGCTATCACGCTTAATAACACCGGTAATAAGATACGGCAACCCATCAATAAGTACCTGCTGCCCTATAATATCATTTGAGCCAAACAACTGCCATGCTATATCTTCATCTACGATTATCTTATCCTGCATTAAGTCATCCGAAGAAAAGAACGAACCATTTATGAGCTGTAACGGATGGAAAAGGAAAAAATCTCCTCCCACACCGATAGCATTCACCTCTGCCTGTCCCTTGTCACTTACAAGGGTAAGCTTGCCAAAAGTACTGTATGCATCAGCCCACAGTCTTGCATTTGCATTGGAGGACTCTGATACAATTGACGCTTCCTGAAGAGCCATATCAAGATTATATTCAAAGGCTCTTATTTTATTCTCATCTACCTTTGCGTTTTCCGAAAAGAAACAACTGATTTGTGAAACGCCGTCATCCTGAGACCAGCGTTCCGCCATATTCTGCGCCTGTTGTTTTCCACACATATGCCCGGAAACCGCTGTTAATACCAGAAAAGCAACCAATGACAAAACCGCTGTTGCAGCAAGGACAATCTGCTTTACAGTCAGATTTTTCCAAAACTTCTTCACGCTTCTGCCTCCCTTTTAACTATCCGATAATCTTACCTGTTTTCCTGCTTCTATAGGTTTATTGGATGTGGTTATTACAAATTCATAACCATATAAAGCTCCGCTGATTGCCGATTGCATATCATCCTCTGCTAATACTTCCACATCCACACGTGTAGCTATGTAGCGGTTTCCAAGAGGACTGCTCTTAGATTCCACTATAAGAATGAACTTGCCGTTGTTATCTTCCCTGATTGCACTATTTGGAACAATCATATCGTAATTTGCACTCTTCTGACCGATGGAAAGGCTTAACGACTGTCCTCCCATTACATCACCTTTAACATCAAACACAAGAAGTTTATTCTTGCCCGGGTTATCAGGATCATTGGTGATTTGTGCCAAGGTTGCGGTAATATCGCTGTAGTACCATGCATTTTGTATATCTGCCACATCCCCCGGTGAAAGTTTCTTTGCCTGCTCGGATGTAACAGATAATTTCATTGAGAACCCTTTGCCGTCAGGCTGTATTACTGCCATGGGTGTATCGGGCAAAACTTTTTCACCTGCTATGACACTGAGTGAAGAAACAGTTCCTGCAACGGGAGCCTTCACTTCCGCACCGATTGCTTCTCCTTTAAGCTTCTCAACCTTACTTCTTAATTCTTTAATCGTATCATTCTGTGATTCCAGACTAAGTTCTTTCTGGATATCATTAAGAAGGTTTTGTTTGTCTTGCTGGGCCTTTGCCAAAACAGCATCAGCAGCTTCCTTCTGCGCTCCTACATTAATCTTTTGGGTATTCAGATTATTAACCGTTGCCGTATTGTCCGTTTTTGCATTTAAAGCAGCCTGAGCATTGTCATAAGCGGTCTGATATTCATTTACCTTATTATTCCAATTGCTTACCGTTTTCTTTGCCGCAGTAATCTGTTCAGGTAATGCAGCCACAGTAGCCTGTGCAGACTGGTATGCTGCATCCATACTGCTTTGTACATTTACATCTCCGCCGGAAACAGTTATTCCGTTCTCATAATCAAATATCACTTTTTTAGCAGCATCAAGTTCTGCCTGTAAAGCATCCAGTTTTGACTTAGCTACTGAAAGTTCCGACTTTGCAGTATTTAAATTATTTTCTGCTTTAACCACTGCCTGGGTCTCTGCCTTAACATCAACATTTACATATCCCAGTAAACTTAACTGTCTGTCAAGTTCCACAAGCTGGGACTCCAGTGCATCAACCACCGCCTGAGCATCGGTTTCTGCCCTTGTTGCTGCACTAATCTTAGCCTGGTAGGTTTCAAGGGTACCTGTCTTTCCGCTTTGAACATTTGTAACCGTCTGTTGTGAAACAGCTCCGCTTAAAATTTCCTGTTCATATGCCAAAAGGGCTGCTTCAAGTTCAGCTTCCGCTGCTTTAAGTTCTTCGCTTTCAGCATCCTCTAAAAGAAACAGTACCTGGTCTTTTTCTACCACATCTCCCTGTCTTACCGCTACACTTTTAATAGTACGTGTTTCACCAATCTGTACACTGTAAGGGTCAGCAGCCTCTATTGTACCGGTTCCACGTATTTTTGCCGTAATAGACCCCGAATTTATATATTGTGCCGCCACAATAGGCAGCGAATAATTCATAATTGTCTGTGAAAAAAAGGTCAGCACAAGCATAACTGAAAGGAAAATAATTGCTGCCGTTTTAACCCATTCCCTTCTCTTTGTAGTATTTTCCTTCATTGTCTTACTCCTCTCACAAATTCTTTATCCTTTAATACCGCCCTGATATGTAATTCCTTCCACAAGAAAATCTTCCCCGTAGAGAAACACAAGTAAGCTTGGTATCATATAAATCGTTGCCACCGCAAAAGCCAATCCGATTTCTCCCGAATTGATTTTTGACAAAAATACCGACAGGGGATGCAATTCTTCATTGGATAATAATATCAATGGCTGCTCCACCATATTCCAATAATCAATAAAAACAAGTATGGCTACGGAACACACCGCTCCCTTACATAAAGGTGCACATATTTTGGTAAATATCTGCCATTCTCCCGCACCATCAATCTTTGCCGCCTCTATAACACCAACCGGAATCTTACGCATGTACTTTGTAAGAAGATAAACCGCAAAGGGCGAAAAAATTCCCGGAATCCATATTGCCCATCTGGTATCTATTATATTAAGCCAGTCAGACACAAGAAAATTAGGCACAAGCGTCACCTGATAAGGCATCAGCATCAAAATTATGTATGAAAAGAATATTATCTCCCGCAGTCTTCCTCGGTATCTTGTAAAACCATATGCCGCAAGCATCGCCACCACAAGCTGAAATATCACAATGGGCCCCACAAGTATTACCGAATTCCAAAATTTAAACAAATAATCAGGACTCTTAAATAACACCGTATTATATTGTGTAAACGATACCATATCCGGAATAAATTTCAAATTTACTTTTTCCGAAATAAATACCTTTCCACCCGACTCTGTTGTTGCAAATACCGAACCGTAATTGGCGGAAATCTCCGAACCTGACATAAACGAGTTAGTGATTGTCAGAACTATAGGTGTTAAAAATAATATTGCAAAAGACGCCGCCACTAATGTGACGATGGAAATCTTTATTGCTTTAAGCAGCTTTTTTCTCATCCTTCCACGTCCTTTCCGAAATGATTCTCAACAACAAATAGTATGCCGATTATTACAATCATTACAAGGGACATAAGTATCGCCGCTGCCGAAAGTTTCTGATAATCCAAAGATGCAAACATATTATTCATAAAATGCTGAAGCATATAAACTGCATCATAAGGATGATCGTCCGTCAAAAGATAAATCTCTCTGAATACTTTAAACGAGTTAATCAACGACATAATCGTAACAAACATAATTGTGGAAGACATATATCTAAGCTTAATCTTAAAAAATATCTGTAAATCTCCCGCACTTTCAAGTTTGGCAACCTCAATTATATCCTTTGGGATACTTCCAAGGGCAGCCATAAACAAAATCATATTATAGCCAAGGTTCTTCCACAAAAACAAAAGCACAATAACAATAAGTGCATAGTCCGACTTTATCCAGTCAATTTTATCTCCACCGAAAAACATTATAATATCATTGACCGCACCGTTGTAATGAAACAATACCTGCCAGATAAGAACAACCGATGCCACCGGCACCATCATAGGTGTTAAGAAAAAGGTACGGAACTGACTCCGGAAAGGTAATTTTTGCGTCAATATAATTGCCAGCATAAGGGATAAAATCACCGCAAGAGGTACTGCTATTGCCGAAAATACCGCCGTGTTTTTAACTGCCTGTAAAAATGCCGCGTTTTTTATTACCCTTACAAAATTATCAAAAAACACAAAATTATGACTGATAGGATTATCTACCACCGAATAGAAAATAACCACCATAAAAGGTATCAAAAAAAAGAGCAACACACCAATAACGCTGGGTGCTATAAATAACCCCGAGCTTACTTTCGCTTTTTTTTGCACTTTTGAAATTATTTTTTTGGTAGTCCTTTTGCAATCTGTTTTCATTATAATTCTTTATCCCTTAACACTACATATATAACCACATTCAATTATATATCATATTAATACAAAAATCACCTTAATACTTTATTAATTTTGTATGTATGAGCGAAATATATTTTCAACAATTTTTTAACAACCGAAAAAAACAAGCCCGACATTTATATATCGGACTTGCTGTAATACTCGCTATAAATATTAAATAATTTTTGACAAAAATTCTTTTAAGCGCTCATTCTGTGGATTATCAAAGAACTCCTCCGGTTCATTTTCTTCCTTAATCTGTCCTTCATCCACAAACATTACTCTTGTTCCAACTTCTTTGGCAAATCCCATCTCATGGGTAACGATTACCATGGTCATTCCATCTCTTGCCAAATCAGTCATAACATTTAATACCTCTCCTACCATCTCCGGGTCAAGTGCAGAAGTAGGTTCATCAAAAAGCATCACCTCAGGGTGCATACACAAAGAACGTACAATTGCAATTCTCTGTTTCTGCCCGCCGGATAACTGGCTGGGGTAAGCGTATGCTTTATCCTTTAATCCCACGCGTTCAAGAAGCTCCATTGCTTCTGCTTCTGCCTGTTCTTTGGATAATCCTAACAGTTTCATGGGTGCCAGTGTCATATTCTTAAGAATAGTCATGTGAGGGAACAGATTAAAATGCTGGAACACCATTCCAATCTTCTGGCGATATAAATTAATATTCACCTTGGGGTCTGTAATATTCTGACCTTCAAAGGTAATGGTTCCGCTCGTAGGCTCCTCCAAAAGATTAAGAGAACGAAGGAAAGTGGATTTACCCGAGCCGGACGGTCCTATAACAACCACAACCTCTCCCTGACAAATCTGAGTGTTTATATGGTCAAGAACCTTAAGTTTTCCAAAATCCTTGCACAAATCAGTAATTTCAAATAAAACTTTACCTGTCACTTGCCGCCAGCCTCCTTTCCAATACTTTCACCAGCGCTGAAAGCCCTGCTACCATAATAAGGTAGATTAATGCTACTCCCAGTAAAGGAAGGAACGCTTCATATGTCCGGCTTCTGATAATGTCACCGCCTCTTGTTAAATCGGTCAAACCAATGTATCCACAAATAGAGGTTTCTTTTAATAAGACAATAAATTCATTTGCCAGTGCCGGCAAAATATTTTTAAATGCCTGTGGAATAATTATGTACCACATAGTCTTTGGATAGCTGAATCCCAAGCTCCGCCCGGCTTCAAACTGTCCTGCATCAATGGACATAATACCTGAACGCACTATTTCTGCAACATATGCGCCGGAGTTAATTCCGAACGCAATAATTGCAACCATAAGCTTATTGTTGGAGCTTACAAATACTACATAGAACATAATGAGCAGCTGCACCATCATAGGTGTACCTCTGACAACAGTCAGATAAAGGCCACATATCATATCCAAAATTTTAAGTTTACCGGTTTTACTATAGGTAGAGCGGATTATCGCCACCAAAAAACCTAAAGCAACACCTATAATTACAGCAAAAAGTGTAATCAAAAGGGTGTTTTTCAAACCGTTTACCAGATACATATAACGGTCTTCTTTTATAAAGTTTAAATAAATCTTATCCCATAAGCTGCTCAAAATTATATCCTCCCGGACATGTGCCGTTTAAAATTACTTGCGAACAATAATAACCTGTGTTGCTGTTGTATAGCTGTCTGTAAAGTCAATACTCTGAAGACGATCCTCTGTTACAGTCATACCTGCAACACCAATGTTTGCTTTGCCTGACTGAACAGCATTGATGATAGAATCAAATTCCATATCTTCAATAACAAGCTCATAACCAAGTTTGTCGCAAACTGCCTGTGCCATATCAGCATCGATACCAACAATTTTCTCACCTTCATAATACTCATAAGGCTCAAATGCAGCATTTGTAGCCATTACAAGAGTACCGTTTGAACGGTCAACTCCTTCAGGAGATACATAAGGATTCTGTCCTTTAGTATCATCACCGATATAGTTAGCAATAATAGCATCAAGTGTTCCATCTGCTTTTAACTCAGCAAGTGCACCGTTAATTGCTGCTGTTAAATCAGCATTTTCTTTTGCTACACACATTGCATACTCTTCTACTGCAAATTCTTCTTCAAGAATTGTTAATTCAGGGTTTTTCTCAACAAATGCCAATGCAGGCTGGCTGTCAATGATAACACAATCAATTTTGCCCTGTTTTAAAGCCTGAACCGCATCATTACCTTTGTTATAACGCTCAATTGTAGAACCTTCTGCCTCGTAATCGCTGGCATAAATGTCACCTGTTGTACCAAGCTGAACTCCGATTGTTTTACCGGGAAGATCATCTACAGAAAATACAGTGTTCTCAGCTGCGCCACCACATGCTGCAAGAGATGCCATCATGCACACTGCCATTAAAAGTGCTGCTAATTTTTTCATATTAATTTCCTCCTAAAAATAAAAAAATAAATTATGTAATAAAAATGAGATTCCTCCGCATTTTCACAAAGGAACCTCATTATTTTATCACATTATCACAAAAAGTAAAATGAATTTTTTTTATCTTGCTTTTATTGAGTAAAAAATCAATTGTGCCATCCAAAGAAGGCATACAAGCGTAAGAGGAAGAACTCCTATGGGTAAGAAAAATCCTACAACCATCAAGATAAGACTTAACACTTGATAAACACTGGACATAAACGTATATGTAGCATAACACGCCTCACCGATTTTTTGTTTTTCCGCCTCATCACAGCTATTAAGCCACTTCTTCTGAAATTTTGAGTCATATACACTTCCCTGCTTTTCAGGATTCATTTCTTTTATCAAATTAATTAATGCGCTCTGGTACACAGTAACACACAATGCAGAACCTATAAAGAAAATTAAATCAATCAATAATACTGCACTCTTTTCTGTTTCTTCCATACCAAAGGTCCCATAAAAACCTATACCATATGTAAGCATGTTAAACACTGTAATAACCGAAGAAATTATAAGACATATGCCTAATTTTTTATCTAAATTATCATATACAGCTTCATCTTCACCGTCCCACGTCCTAAACTCTTTACGATATTTTACGAAGAAAAACCAAAGAATCGGAAGTGCTACTACGTTTACTACAATCAATAAATAGCGGCCTGCAACTATCCATATCCGGGACGCTGCTTTGCTGAATTCTATAAAGTCCCATCCACTGTTCACGGCTAACCCCACGGTTATTGCACCTACAAAGCCGGTCACCATACCGGCAATTAAGGCAACTATCAGGATAACTATGAACTTTTTACTTGCTTTTTTATCTTCCATGCGGATTTCTTCTATTTTCGAATTATTGTCAATCATGTGGTTTCATCCTCCTCATATGCAAAAACTTCCTCGATGGTAACACCAAATACTTTGGCAATCTTAAGTGCGAGTGTTACCGAAGGCGAATAGTCCCCTCTCTCGATCAGGCTGATGGTCTGACGGCTTGCTCCCACCATTGCACCAAGTTCCTGCTGATTAACACCTATTCGTGCCCTATGCTCCTTCAAACGATTATATAGCGGCATATACATCCTCTCCTTTGTCCGTTACCGGCTTTAATACTTTCTTATCTTTACCAATTAGAGCCACTCCTGCTGTAAGTATACCCATAAAAATCACACATAATATTATATAAATTGCAAGTGCTGGTTCAGCAGTACTTTCACCAAATATACGTTCCAGCACCGCACCTGCCACGGTTCCAAGCAGATTAACTATAGCATGCAACAATATCGGCACATATAACGAGTTATATTTTTCGTACACATATCCGATGATAATTCCCGTAAAGAATGCATATATTCCCTGCACTACGTTAAGGTGTGCTATTCCGAAGCATAATGCCTGAATTATATTGGCGACCATAAATTTGCAGCCTGCGTTCTTAGCAAGACGAAGGGTTACTCCTCTAAACAACAGTTCTTCTCCTAAAGGAGCCAGGCAAACCGTTGCCAGAATAATAACAGGGTTCATATCCATAAGTCCCGCCATCTCTACCATTTCCTTGTAGTTCTCCATTAAAGCAGGATTAATTCCTTCAATAATTTCCAGTGCATATGAACAACCATACTGAAGGCCCAGCGCACATAAAATTACTACAACTAAAGTCACTCCCGAAAACGCCTTCACCGGATTACCGGGTTTTTTCTTTCCAAACAGAAAATATACCCATATGCATCCTGTCACAACCGCAAAGAACTGAATCATACACAACAAAACAGGATACCCTTCCATGTATACTTCATTTATTCTCTGATTCATATACGCAGTATCATACGTCACACCCTCCATTCCCATTTGAACACCAACCACTACACCGGCTGCCATACTTCCAAAAAGGGCACCTGCCAACTGCAATACAATACAGACAATCAAAGGTAAAAAACATAATAAAATACGTCCTACTTTTTTCATATCACTCTCTCCTCTTTCATTATTTATCACTAAGTATCTCTTTCATTTTTAATTTCTTACTTCCGTAATGCAACACACTTGCGGAATATATTTTAACGGAAATCACACTTACAATCGCTATTGATACAACAAGCAATGCAATGGATATCATTATGTCCGAAGTTGCTACATCACTATTTAATAACTTATAAGGCATAATAAATGGCGATGTAAACGGAACATACAATGCAACTTTCTGAATCATGCTGTCAGCAGATGCCACAATCATTGAAAAATATGCTATATAAAAGCTCACCAGCGCAATCATCATAACCGGCATTTCCGCTGAATTTAAATCTTCAATCTTACTTACAGAAGCACCACACACCGCATTAAGCATGGCGTAAAGTGCATAACCCAATATAAAGAATACCACTATCAGCACTGCCGATTTTAACGTAAATGCATCCAGCGTAATTGGTGCACCACCAAGCATAAATCCTTCAGGTATCATAGTAGTAAAACAGATCGCTCCAACCACAAATAATAATGTAAACTGGGTAAGTCCCACAGCTCCCATTCCTAAGCATTTACCAAACAAAATACGGGATGGTTTTGCAGATACAATCAATGTCTCCATAACCCTGGTAGTCTTCTCTGTTGCCACAGACATTGATACACCATATCCGTAGTAATAAACCGCAAAGAAGGTTAACATTGTAAGAACAATACCAATAATATATCCACTCAAATTCATTGAGCCTTCGATTTCAACGGTTCCGGGAAGTGTTGACTGGGCAAAATCAATCGTTTCCTGTGCAACGCCCTGCCCCATCAAAGTAGCATAAATATATGCATCGCTAAGTACTTCCATCACAGTAGTTTCCGAAATTCCCGACAATACATTTTTATTTATAACCGTAATAAAAGGCATTCCGTTTTCCATTGTAACCTTAACTATTGAACGGTTTTCACTTTCTTTAACAAAAGCGCGGTACTCGCTTTCTTTTGCAGCATCACCCGCTTCAATCTTCCAGTCAGCAAAGGCTGCCTGCAGATTTGCTACACCATCTGTTATTAAACCTGCTTCGTCAATGTAGTAACTTATTTTATTAATATCAGTTTCTTCTGTTTCCACGGTCTGCTGCGTATTGCTGTCCTTATCATCCGATTTGAACATATTGACAATTCCCGGTATTGCACAGGCAATAATAATTGCCGCCAGCATTATAATAGTTGAAATTATAAATACTTTTTTACGGATTGCATCTTTATATGTAAAAGCAAATACTGTTAAAATCTGTTTCATTCTAATCCACCAACCTTTTCTATAAATATTTCATGCAATGAGGGTTCTTTAATTTCAAACTTTAAGGGATAAACCTTTTCATCCAAAAGCGCCTTTAAAAATCCGTTCGCAGCTTCATCACCGGTAATCTTATACTCATTCTCATCTGCACGCTTCTCTAAAAGTGTAAGCCCTGACTTTGCTGCCATCTCTTCCATCTTTATTCCGTCATTATCATTGGCGCGTACAACAAGATTGGTATGACCGTACCCTGCTTTGATTTCCCTTAAATTTCCTGCCAAAATAGTCTTGCCGTGATTAAGAATAACCAGGTTTTCGCAATATTCCTCTACAGTTGACATCTGATGGCTACTCATTACAATATATTTCTTCTCTTCTACCAGTTCTGCAATAAGTCCCCTAAGTACTTCCGCATTAACCGGGTCAAGCCCCGAAAAAGGCTCATCCAGGAAAATAAGTTCCGGATTGTGAATCAATGTTGCTATAAGCTGAACTTTCTGTTGGTTACCTTTAGACAATTTCTCAGCAAGCATATCTTTATATTCAAGTACTCCCAATCTCTCCATCAGACGAAGCGCACTCTTTTTTGCATCGGTGCGATTCATTCCGCGAAGCTCTCCAAAATAAATCAACTGCTCAAGAACTTTATTCTTCATATAAATGCCGCGCTCTTCAGGCATATACCCAAATGCCAGAGTCTCTCTTGTAATAGGCTTACCGTTCCATACTGCACTTCCACTGTCTGCATTCATAATTCCAAGAATCATTCTGATAGTGGTAGTCTTACCGGCACCGTTGGTTCCAATCAGACCAAATACACCGGGTTCATTCATTTCAAAGCTGATATTATCTACAGCCACCTTCTCACCGAAGGACTTAGTTAAATTTTCAACCTTTAAACTCATACACTCTCCTCTTTCCTTCAATCTAATTACTTTGTCTTCACCCTTTTTGACAAAGTTCATTTTCATTCTGACAACTTTCCTTGTCAAGAACACTATATCATTGACAACTTTTCTTGTCAATACTTTTTTGACAAAAAAAGTTGTCATTTTTCTTGACGAAAAAAATCCGGTATCACTGCCAACGCAATAATACCGGATATCCTGTCTTTATTTTATTTCTCGTCTTCGTCCTTCTCTGTAAGAATCATCTTCTGTTCTACAGAAACCTTCTTATCATAACATGCAAATACCGCCTGCATGGTTTCCTTATTCATCTTAGGTGTTATCAAACTTACAACAGGTACTACAACCAAACCTGCCACCATCGCTGCCGCACCTGCGTTAATAGGTGATTCAATAAACTTAAAGAACATATTTGCTACGGTGATACCTACGCCGCATGCAAAGCTTGCCCATACTGCTGCTTTGGTAACACCTTTCCAGTAAAGACCATACATGAAAGGTGCAATGAACGCTCCTGCCAGTGCTCCCCATGAAATACCCATAAGCTGTGCAATAAATGTGGGAGGATCCAGTGCGATAATAACGGATACAGCAACAAACACCACCAGCAACACTCTCATGCAAAGAAGCTGCTTCTTATCACTCATATCTTTTACGATATTGCCTTTTATTAAATCCAATGTCAGAGTAGAACTGGAAGTTAATACCAACGATGACAAAGTGGACATCGATGCTGAAAGCACGAGTACAATAACAATACCTATTAAAATATCAGGCAATGTCTGTAGCATGCTTGGAATAATTGCATCGTATACAATTGAACCATCAGCATTGCGGATTGCATCCGTATCAAACAAACGTGCAAATCCTCCAAGGAAATAACATCCACCGGATACAACAATTGCAAATAAAGTAGAAATAAGTGTACCGATTTTAATAGCACTCTCATCTTTAATAGCATAAAATTTATGTACCATCTGAGGAAGTCCCCATGTACCGAGAGATGTAAGAATTACAACACCGATAAGATTAACTATATCCGGACCAAAGAAAGATGCAAAAACACCCTTTTGTCCCATGGTTATCGCCACGTCACTTTCAATCTCTGATAATTTGAATACCGCTTCATAGAAGCCGCCCTGTCCATTAAGCACTGCAAGTATAACAGCAACAATACCAACCAACATAATAATTCCCTGAATAAAATCATTAATTGCAGTTGCCATGTATCCGCCAAGAATTACATATACACAGGTAAGTGCCGCCATAACAATTACACAAACAGCATAAGGAATATCAAATGCCATTCCAAACAAACGGCTGAGTCCGTTATATACGGATGCAGTGTAAGGAATCAGGAAAATAAAAGAAATAACCGATGCAACTATACGCAATGAATTACTGTCGTAACGTTTACCAAAGTAATCCGGCATTGTGGTTGCCTTTAAATGCTTACTCATAATTCTTGTTCTTCTTCCAAGGATTACCCATGCCAGCAGAGAACCAATCAGAGCATTACCAATACCAATCCATGTGGATGCCAGACCATATTTATAACCAAACTGTCCCGCATAGCCTACAAATACTACTGCTGAAAAATATGATGTGCCATATGCAAAAGCAGTAAGCCAGGGTCCTACAGAGCGTCCGCCCAATACAAAATCATTAACATTGGTTGCATGTTTTCTTGAATACAATCCTACTGCAATCATACTTCCAAAGAAAACAATTAATAAAATAATCTTCACTAACATTATGAAGTCCTCCTTGTTTTGCGCTTTATTATTCAGTTTAAACCGTCACGCTTTAAACCGTTGCGCTTTAAAGTAATAAAGAATTTACATCTAAAGGAAACGGCTCCTTCGAACCGCTTCCAAATAAATATAACTTATTTTTCTCAAATATGCAAGAGTTTTGTTACATTGCACGTATTTCTGCTGAAGTTACAATTTCAACACCTTTTTCTTTCAATGCATTTGCTGCCTTCTCCAAGTCAGATGCCTTTAATACTATAGATGCATCATCTTTTCCTGTGGAAAGTGCATACATATACTCAATGTTAATGCTCTCATCGCAGATTGCTACCAATAACTCCTGTAATTTACCTACCTGATGTGAAAGCTTAATTGCAAGTACATCTGTAAGCATAGCAGAAAAGCCTGCGCCTTTAAGTGCAGCCTTTCCTTCCTCGGGATTTGTTACCAAAAGTCTTAAAAGACCATATTCACTGGTATCCGCAAGGCTCATGGATACAATATTTACTCCGTTATTTTTTAATGCCTGAAGAACCTCTTTAAGACGTCCCTCACGATTTTCAATAAATACAGAAAGCTGTTTTACAAACATATTCTTATCCTCCTCTTATACTGCGGTTATCCCTCGTATCCAACCAAAAATGCCTTCTGGTTGATTTCTACTGTTTTGGGAGGAACGGTTTGTGCAATCACATCAAGCCATGCCTGCTTGTCGAAATCCATGTGTTTTGCAGCCATTCCGAGAACAATTACATTAAAGGTTTTGGAGTTACCAAGCTTTAATGCTTCTTCCATTGCATTAATTGTATATACGGTATGATCTTTTTTAAGATTCCCGATAATATTTTCAGGATATTCCTTCATACCTGTAACTACGGTAATAGGGTCAATTCTCCAGTCATTTACAATAATAACGCCATCCTTTTTAAGGAAATGAGCATATCTTAAAGCCTCAAGTCTCTCAAATGCAATTAATACATCAGCCTGACCTTCTTCTACGATAGGCTCCGCTACTGCTTCTCCATATCTTACGAAAGTAACAACGCTCCCGCCACGCTGTGCCATTCCGTGTACCTCTGAAAGTTTTACATCATATCCGGCATTTACTGTAATACCGCCTAAAATACGGCTGGTAAGCAGGGTTCCCTGTCCACCTACACCTACAATCATAATATTCT
>CAZGSF010000030.1:0-21804 GCA_964528145.1 uncultured Lachnospiraceae bacterium
AAGCGAACGCAAAGCAAGACTGGATATTGTTGATGGAATCAGACATGAACTAAAGGGCGTGGAGAATTTCTCAGTTGAATCTATTGATGATATAGCATATGTAATGGAGCATAAGAAAAAAATGCAACAGCTTCATGCGGTTTTATTGATTTCAGGTATTCCTGTGGGAATAATTCAGTGGACAGCGATTATTCTGCTGATATTTACGGGAATATGGTGGCCTGTAATTGTTTGGTTTGTGCTTGGTGTTATATATGGAATCTGGGTATCTGATTTTTACTTTAAGCGTGTTAAGTACATTTGTCCTAATTGCCATGAGAAATTTAAACCAAATTTGAGAGAAGCTTCTTGTTATAACTATTGCTGTAAGCTTAATATGCGTATGTGTGTATATACCTGTATTTAATAAAAAGCAGTTGTAGGAATAAATTGAATGCATGTTTTGCGCATTGTGAAGAAACTTTCTGAAAAATAACAAAAAAATATAGAAATTTTTCCTACAAATGTGTTATAATATTTGTTACACTATAGAACGCTTGGAGGAATAGCTTATGCAGAGTTATGATCAGAAATATTTCGATGCGAAAGCGAACAGAAGGGCCGGAACCACATGGGTTATAATCTTGTTGATTGTGACGTTGTTTTATGCAACCAAAATCGGTGATGGCAAACTCAGTATGAATAAGTTTGTTATTTTTACCACATACGGATGGAGCCAATATTTGATTGCCGGAATTATGCTTAAAGTAAAAGGCATGCATTGGGCCCAGTATAAGTGGGTTTTAGGATTAGGATATTTGGTGTATTGGGGATGTATAGAATGGACAGTCATGGACGAGAACAGTTATATTTTTATCCTGCCCATAATTTCGGTTGTAATTCTTTATAAGAATCCTAAGCTTATCAAGCGAATGATGTGGTTTACCATATTCATGCTTGTATCGGTTAATTTATATAAAGGTCGCGTTCTGGGTATGATGGAATTTGTTTCCAGTATGGATTGTGCTATACAGTTTGCAGTTACTTTTTGCTGTTATGCATGTACCAATATGGCAATTAAGCATTTGCATGAATCGGATGGTGCATTAACTGAATCGATTCAGGGTAATCTTGATAGGGTTGTGAAGACTGTCGAGACGGTTAAGGGTGCAAGTAATGCGGTTGTTGATGGTGTGACTGTTGTTAGAGAACTTGCTGATGAGAATAAAGCAGGTGCTCGGAATGTCGTTGAAGATATGAATAATCTTGCCAAGGATAACAATGTGTTGAATGACAAGACTATGTCTTCTGTGGAGATGACCAACGTTATTGATAATCAGGTGACCAACGTTGCAGAACTTATTGAGCAGGTGGTATCCCTGATTGAAGCCTCTGTAGAACATGCCAATACCAGTTCGACAGATTTGGCAGAAGTGGTTGAGACTACTAACAAGATGGAAGTTTTATCCGGTCAGATAGAAGAAGTTCTTCGTGAATTCAAAGAGGAATTTGAGAATGTTAAAGAAGAGACGGGAACTATCGAGGGTATTACCAATAAGACCAATCTTCTTGCGTTAAATGCTTCTATTGAAGCGGCAAGAGCCGGTGAGTCGGGAAAAGGTTTTGCGGTTGTTGCTAACGAGATTCGTGAGCTTAGTAGCGGTACCCAGACCTCATCAAGCCGTATCATGAGTGCTCTTTCCCACTTGGAAGAAACCTCGGCGAAAATGCTTGAAGCTATTGGCGAGACTGTTAAATTGATTCAGGTTAATATAGAAAAAGTATCTAACGTAGAAAATAGTGTCAGTGCAATTACCACGGATGCAACTACTCTCGGAGTTAATATCAAGATTGTTGACAGTGCAGTTAAAGAAGTTGAGGCCTCTAACAAGACCCTTGCAGATAACATGCAGCAGGTACGTGAACTCATGGATGTTATGACAGACAGGATTAACCGTGCAGACTATACGACTAAAGAAATGCTTAGTAAGTATGATGAAAGTGCGAAGAGTGCTGAGAATATTGAAGGCGTTGTTGGCAAACTTATGGAAGAACTTGGTGTCGGCGGATTTATGGGAGTTCAGGATATAAGAGTCGGCATGAAGGTTGCGGTAGCTGTAACTGATGATTCTTCCGAAAAGAAGGATTATATCGGCGAAGTGGTTGAATGTGATGACAAAAATATTATTGTTTCCATAGAAGATAATGGCGAAATGCTTGTAAGCGGAAAGCATAAGCATACACTATGTCAGCTTAGAATCGTAGTTGATAATGTATTGTACAGCTGGTCTGACATAGAGATAAATGTGACGGATAATAAGGAAAAGGGTAAATACAAACTTACTGTAGAGACCACCCCTCAGGTATTTAACAGAAGAAAATATCCTCGTATGCCTCTGGCTAACCGATGTGCCATTAAGGTAAAGGATGAAGTTACCACATATCCGGGTAAGATGGTTAATATAAGTGCAAACGGATTTGCTTTTTCTACCGATCACGATGAAGTAGTTGGAATGAAAGGCAAAGATGTAATTGTAACTGTAAGAGACTTCGATATTATTGAAAACGGTATGCTGGAAGGCTGTATTATAAGAACTTCCAATAATGACGGAGAATACATAATCGGATGCAGAATGCCTCAGGACAGTGATATAATCAAGGAATATGTAAGTAAGAATTTTAGTGAATAATACAAAGTGGACTGTAATGATTTTTACAGTCCACTTTGTTAAGTTGTATAGTATAATGTTGATAATATACGAAACAAAGGAGAAAGTTACATATGAGTTTTAGTGTAAACAGCACATTTTTGTATGTAGTTGCCGTTTGTGTAATTATTTTTGTGCTTGCGCAGTCGGTATTTTTTCTTGTAAGAGCATATAAAAGGGGCATAGAACTGGGAATTACAAAAGAGAAGCTTAAAAAGACAATTATATCTACGGCGGTATTGCTGATATAAGAAGCGGACTTAAAGGATGGATTCCGATTTTTGTATTGCTTGTATCCGCGCTTATTATGGTAATTTGCGGATTATTGATTAAGAAGCTTAACTGGAAATGGCTGGAGACTTATGCGTTGGCGATAAGTATGATAGGTGCCATGATTAATGTATAACAAAGGATGGGTATAATAATGAGCGAGTTAATTGTTGGAGTAATATTTTCGCTGATATTTATACTTATTGCCGTTGTTATTGCCTGCACTATTGTTTTTAAGCCGGGCAAAATGGAAAAAATTGTGGCAGAGCCTATGGAATTAAATCATGATAAAATTGTAAATGACATGGTGGATATGATTCGTTGTAAAACTGTTTCAAACAGGGATGAATCAAAGGTGGAAAGGGAAGAAGGCCGGAGTAAGCCTGCCTTTGACGGAATGAATTATGACTAAAAAACAAAGAGCGTTGGAAATCATAGAAAGACTGAAAAAAGAATATCCTGATGCCAAGTGTAGCCTTGAATATAATGAAGCATGGAAGCTTTTGGTAAGCGTGCGCCTTGCGGCACAGTGTACTGACGCCAGGGTAAATGTAGTGGTTAAGGATTTGTACACCCAATATCCCGATGTTAATGCATTGACGGAAGCTGATGTGGATGACATAGAGAAAATAGTACGTCCCTGTGGATTGGGCAGAAGTAAGGCGAGGGATATAAGTGCCTGCATGAAAATTATAAGGGATGAATATTCCGGCAATGTACCTGATGATTTTGATGCTTTACTTAAACTGCCCGGTGTGGGAAGGAAAAGTGCCAATCTTATTATGGGTGATGTGTTTGGAAAACCTGCCATTGTCACAGATACCCATTGTATACGCCTTGTAAACCGGATGGGACTGGTAAATGATATAAAGGAACCGGCAAAGGTTGAAAAGGAACTTTGGAAAATTATACCGCCTGAGGAAGGCAGTGATTTTTGTCACAGGCTGGTGTATCACGGAAGAGATGTTTGCACTGCGCGTACAACACCCTTTTGCGACAAATGTTGTTTGGAGGATGTATGTGCAAAGAAGGGATTAAAGAGTAAGATAAAAAAGTAAGAGAGGTGTCGTACATGACAAAAAACTTACGGGAAAAACTGGACGGAAAAGAGATGAAGGTTTTTGTTATCTTTTCCATGTTGGTTTTGTTGTTTGCGGCGTTTGTTTCAGGGACACCCGGTCAGATTCTTGTGGGGATGAAAAATATTGTTTTTTCAAGGGATGCCCTGATTACAGACTATTTTGAATTGGCAGGATACGGAGCGGCTTTTTTTAATGCGGCAGTTGTTCTGCTCATCGGATATATAATGCTTGAAAGTCAGAAGACGTATTTTATAGGTATTACGATGGCAGCGCTTTTTATAAATGCCGGGTATGCACTCTGGGGAAAAAATCCTATTAACATATGGCCCTTGATTTTGGGAACAGCACTTTATGCAAAGGTGCATCATTCCAGACTGGGACGTTATATTTATACGGCTTTATTTGGGACATCGTTGGCTCCGCTTATTACGGAAATGGGATTTTTGTTACCTTTTTCGGGAACGGTAAATTATTTGATTTCGATTCTTATGGGTGTATTTATAGGATTTATTCTGCCTCCACTGTCTATGCACACGGCATCCATGCATATGGGATATAATCTTTTTAACGTAGGATTTTCCGCAGGTGTGGTGGCTTTTGGTATAGTGTGCATTTTGAAATCCTTTGGAGTGGAAAGTGAAAGTGTGCTTATATGGAAAGAAGGGATTAATCCTGTAATTGCAATCGGATTGTTTTTGTATTTTCTGATAGCATTTTTGTATGGATTGTTTCTGAATAATTGGAGCATTAAAGAGCTTTTTGCAATAACCAGACATCCCGGACGTGCGGTAACGGATTTTGTCATAATGGATAAAGAAGGACCGACACTGATGAATATGGCGGTTGTGGGGATGGGTTGTCTGATATATGTAATTTGTGTAGGCGGTGATTTGTCCGGACCTATAGTGGGTGCTATACTCACAGCATTTGGATTTGCGGCATTTGGTGTGCATCTTAAGAATTTCCTGCCGGTATTGGCAGGCGTTGTTATAATGACAATATTAAACAGATTTACGATTTTGACACCGGGAATGCAGCTGGCAGCAATTTTTGCAGTGGGGCTTGCACCGGTTGCGGGACAATTTGGTGTATTTGCCGGCATTGTTGCGGGGGCGGTTCACTCGGCAATTGTTATGTGTACCTCTGAAATGTACGGAGGAATGAACCTGTATAACAATGGATTCAGTGCAGGATGGACAGCGATTTTAATGGTACCTATACTGGAAAGCTTTATAAAACGTTTTCCGCGAAAGAAAAGAGGAAAAGAATAGATGATTCATGAAGAAAAGAAAACGGTTAAAATTCTGGAAGAACTCACAATGTATCTTATATCGGTAGGGGCTACGGATATTAGCACCGGTTTGAAAATAAATGAAAATGAGGCGGTTATTACATTTGATTCTGACTATAATCCGGAATATGAAGAAAACCTGGCAAGTCTTAAAAAATATTTAAAAGAGCCAAGAAACGATGAAATGGAAGATATTTATTGGGAGCTTGCAGGCTCCGGTGATCCGGGCGAGAGCAGTCAGCTTGTATTGATTGGAATGATGACGGACAGGGCAGAGATATCTTGGGAAAACGGAAGAGTTCATCTGACCTTGACCAAGGAAATAAATAAGTAAAAATAAAGCGGCAATTGCAGGAATAAAATTTGCAGCTGTCGCTTTTGATTTTAATATAAGATGATGTTAGCTTTCGCATGTTAAGTGCATGCCAAGACGCTTAAAGGTATTTTCGTCAACTGTGGAAAGAAGCACGGTTGAATGAACTTCGCAGCCTTTAAGGCGGGGCAGTTTGTTCAATGCCTTGAGGGCATCATTATTACTTGCGGCACTCATTGATAATGCGATAAGAATTTCATCTGTATGAAGTCTGGGATTTTTGCTTCCCAAATATTGTGTCTTTAATGTTTGAATAGGTTCAATGGCGGAAGGTGCTACCATATGAATATCCGGATCGATATCAGCCTCGTATTTTAATGCATTAAGCAATGCTGCGGCAGATGAACCAAGCAAATCAGAGGTTTTACCGGTGATTAAGGTTCCGTCGGACATTTCAATGGCGACTGCCGGCAGGCCGGTTTCTTCGGCGCGTTGCTTCGCGGCGGAAATAACCTTACGGTCATCCACCGTGATGTCTACCTGATTCATTAATAATTCTAATTTGAGAATGATATCTTTAGTGCCAAACCCTCGTTTGAAATCGCTTAAAGCACGGTAATATCGACGTATGATTTCCTGTTTGGAGGCTTCCCTGCAGACCTCATCGTCTATAATGCAGTTACCTACCATATTTACACCCATGTCGGTGGGGGATTTGTAAGGACTTTTGCCGGAAATTTTCTCAAACATGGTGTTGAGTACCGGGAATATTTCAACGTCGCGGTTATAATTTACAGTGGTTTCGCCATATGCTTCCAAATGGAAGGGGTCAATCATATTTACGTCGTTCAAATCTGCGGTTGCTGCCTCGTATGCAATATTTACCGGATGCTTAAGGGGCAGATTCCAGATAGGAAATGTCTCGAATTTGGCATATCCTGCATTTATCCCTCTTTTGTGCTCATGGTAGAGCTGGGAGAGGCAGCATGCCATTTTACCGCTTCCGGGGCCCGGTGCGGTTACCACTACCAGGGGACGGCTGGTTTCAACGTATTCGTTTTTGCCATAGCCTTCATCACTGACAATAAGCGGAACATTGCCGGGATAACCATCAATGGGATAATGAAGGTAGGATGGAATGTTGAGATTTTTAAGGCGTGTGCGGTATTTGTCTACCGCAGGCTGTCCTGCGTATTTTGTAATAACAACGCCTCCCACCAAAAAGCCCATATTTTTAAAAATATTAATTAAGCGGAGTGCGTCCTCGTCGTAGGTAATGCCCAAGTCACCGCGGACCTTATTCTGCTCAATTGACTCTGCGCTGATTACCAGAATGATTTCGGTCTGGTCTTTCAATTCAAGAAGCATTTTGAGTTTGCTGTCCGGTTCAAAGCCCGGAAGTACACGGGAAGCGTGGAAATCGTCAAATAATTTCCCGCCGAATTCAAGATAAAGTTTATTATCAAACTGTTCGATACGTTCACGTATGTGCTGTGACTGCATCTTTAGATATCGGTTATTATCAAAACCTGTTTTCATAAAAGCCTCCTAATGATAAAACAGTGTCATTGGATTTGTTTAAACGGACATAATATTAATATTATTACCCCAATCAATATTTTCCTATTATACAATGGGTTACATAAAAAAATCTACAGTTTGCGATAAAAAATTTCATAAAACTTTCATATATTTGAAAAACTTTAATAATTAAGTTATTGATTTTATAAAAAGCAGTATCTATAATGAAGAGGACGTGTAAAATCACGTTTTATGGACAGATTATATGGGAATGGAGTTTATATGGACAATAATAATTTGAATCAATATGATAATGGGAATAACCATGGTAACGGTAATAACCAGAATGGTCATGGCCCCGGCGGTCAGGGAGGTCACAACGGGCAGGGTAAGAAACCGGGACTTATGTTCATTTTGATGGTAGCGTTGTTTACTGTTATGATGGTGAGCCTGATTTTGAATATGCTTGGCGGTAACGGCGAAAGTGAAGTTACTTATACCGAGTTTATACGGATGGTCGAAGAGGGCAAGGTTGAAAGCGTAGAGATTTCTGCTGACCTTAGCACACTTGTTATTAAGACAAAGGGGGCGGCAAAGGAGGATGCTCCGCAGTTACCCGATTGGTATATATATGGTAACCTGTTATCAAAATCAGGGGAAGTTTATTATACGGGATATGTTAATGATGAAGAACTGATTCCTTATCTTAAGGAACAGGGCATAGAAATAACAAGAGAAATTGCGGATAATTCCGGAATGCTTTTGTCTATTATCGTGACCTATATTCTGCCTATTGTGCTGATGATTATTTTCTTCAATTTTATCTTCAAGAAAATGGCCGGTGGTGGCGGTCCTATGGGCGTGGGCAAAAGCAATGCAAAGGTATATGTCCAGAAGGAGACCGGTGTTACATTTAAGGATGTGGCAGGTGTTGAAGAGGCGAAGGAATCCCTTGTGGAAGTGGTTGATTTCCTTCATAATCCGGGAAGATATTCCCAAATAGGAGCAAAGCTGCCCAAGGGAGCTCTTCTTGTGGGACCTCCCGGAACAGGTAAGACTCTTCTTGCAAAAGCTGTGGCAGGTGAAGCCGGTGTTCCTTTCTTTTCTCTTACAGGTTCTGATTTTATAGAGATGTATGTTGGTGTAGGTGCTTCAAGGGTAAGGGATTTGTTTAAGGAAGCTAACAAAAATGCACCTTGTATCGTGTTTATAGACGAGATTGATGCAATCGGACGCAGCCGTGATTCCAAGTATGGCGGCGGTAACGAAGAAAGAGAACAGACCTTAAATCAGCTGCTTTCCGAAATGGACGGTTTTGACAGTTCTAAAGGTGTACTGATTCTTGGTGCCACCAACCGTCCGGAGATTTTGGATAAGGCGCTTTTACGTCCGGGTCGTTTTGACAGAAGAATTATAGTTGACAAGCCCGATTTGAAGGGACGTGTAGCTATATTAAAGGTTCACGCAAAAGATGTAAAAATGGATGAAACCGTTGATTTGGAGGCAATTGCCCTTGCGACCAGCGGTGCGGTAGGCTCAGACCTTGCAAATATGATTAATGAAGCTGCAATTAATGCTGTTAAGGAAAAAAGAGAATACGTTAATCAGAAGGATTTATTTGAAGCGGTTGAACAGGTGCTTGTTGGTAAAGAGAAAAAGGATCGTATCATGAGCCAGGAAGAACGCAGGATTGTGTCCTATCATGAAGTGGGTCACGCACTTATCAGTGCCTTACAGAAGAATTCGGAACCGGTACAAAAAATCACGATTGTACCTCGCACCATGGGTGCGCTGGGTTATGTAATGCATGTTCCGGAGGAAGAGAAGTATCTTAATACAAAGGCTGAACTGGAGGATAGGCTGGTAAGTCTGTTGGGTGGCCGTGCGGCAGAAGAAATCGTTTTTGAAACAGTAACAACCGGAGCGTCCAATGATATAGAGCAGGCAACCAATATTGCCAAATCAATGGTTACCCGTTATGGTATGAGTGAGAAATTCGGACTAATGGGCCTTGCCAGTGTGGAAAGCCAGTATTTGGATAACCGTGCTGTTATGGATTGCAGCGACAGGACTGCGGCAGATGTGGATTCTGAGGTTATGCGCATTCTTAAGGAAAGCTACGAGAAAGCGTTGGAACTCCTTAAAGAAAACCGCTCTGTGATGGATAAACTTGCAGAACATCTTTTGGAAAAAGAAACCATCACCGGTAAGGAATTTATGAAAATTTACCGTGAAGCTAAAGGTATCCCTGAACCGGAGGAGAAAGAAAAAGAAGAAAAGGCAGAAATAACAGAGAGTGAAAAACCTGTGGAAGAAGAGCAGAAACAGGATGAAATGTTCTGTGAGGCTTTAAGAGAGGCTATGGAAGAAGCTCAAAAAGAAGTGGTTTCCGAAGAGGAAAAAAAGCCGGAGGAGACAACCGAAGATGAGCCGGAAAAAGAAGTCCGCCAGGGCGTTTTCTCAAACACTGTGATTTCGGATTTTAACGATAATAAAGAGTAAGATAAAAAGCGGTCAATGTCCGCCTGTACGGAAGACATTGTCCGCTTTTGTTAATAATAGGTGATATGTATGTTTGATATTCAGGAAGAATTAAAAAAATTGCCTCATAATCCGGGAGTGTATCTTATGCATGACGCGGAGGATGCCATAATATATGTGGGTAAAGCGGTTGATTTGTTTAACCGTGTCCACTCTTATTTCAGGACCGGCACAAAGAAAAGCCCTAAGATTGAGAAAATGGTATCTCTTATTGCCCGGTTTGAGTACATTATAACCGATTCGGAATTGGAAGCATTGGTGCTTGAGAATAATCTGATAAAAGAGCATTCACCTAAATACAACACCATGCTTAAGGATGATAAGACATATCCGTATATTAAGGTGACCATGGGAGAGGATTATCCCAGAGTTCTTTTTTCACGCACCATGAAAAAAGATAAATCCCGCTATTTTGGACCCTACACAAGTGCCGGTGCGGTAAAGGACACGATAGAACTGCTTAATAAGCTTTTCTGTCTGCGTACATGTAACCGCAGTCTCCCCAGGGAAATAGGTAATGACCGCCCTTGTTTAAATTATCATATTAAGCAATGCGGGGCACCCTGCCAAGGCTATATTTCAAAGGAGGAATATCGCGAGAAGGTTGCAGGAGCATTGGAATTTCTTAATGGGAATTACGGAGTGCTTTTAAAGGATTTGGAGATTAAGATGAAGGAAGCTTCCCTTGCAATGAATTATGAGGAGGCTATCAGGTACAGGGATTTATATAACAGTGTAAAACAGGTGTCCCAGAAGCAGAAAATAACCGACAGCACCGGCGAGGATAAGGATATTATCGCACTGGCAAAGGATGAAGCGGATGCAGTAGTGCAGGTGTTTTTTGTGCGTGACGGTAAGCTTATCGGCAGGGAACATTTTTATATGACTCATGTGCAGGAAACAGAGGATGAGCAGATTCTGTTGGATTTTGTTAAACAGTTTTATTCCGGAACTCCTTATATTCCTAAGGAATTAATGCTTCAGGCGGATATTGAAGAACAGGATATTTTAGAGAGATGGCTTAGTAACCGCAAGGGCAGCCGTGTGTACATCCGCGTACCTAAGAAGGGTACAAAGGAAAAGCTGGTGGAGCTGGCAAAAAATAATGCAGAACTCATATTGGGTCGTGACAGGGAGAAGCTTAAACGTGAAGAAGGCCGTACTATCGGTGCTGTTAAGGAAATATCAGAAATTCTGGGAATTGAAACTCTTGTACGCATGGAGGCTTTTGATATATCCAATATAAACGGTTTTGAAAATGTAGGTTCCATGGTGGTTTATGAAAAAGGTAAGCCTAAGCGCAGTGACTATCGCAAATTTAAGATACGCACTGTTTCAGGGCCTGATGATTATGCGTGTATGAGGGAGGTTCTTACCAGACGTTTTCTTCATGGCATGGAAGAAAGCCGTGAACTTAAAGAAAGAAATATGGATAAAGAATTCGGCAGTTTTACCAAATTTCCCGATTTGATTATGATGGACGGAGGAAAAGGGCAGGTTAATATAGCGCTGGAGGTATTAAAAGAACTTAAAATCACCATACCTGTATGCGGTATGGTGAAGGATGATAATCATAGAACAAGAGGCTTGTATTATAACAATGAGGAGCTTCCGATTGATGCTCATTCGGAAGCGTTCAGGCTGATAACCCGTATTCAGGATGAAGCCCATAGATTTGCTATCGAATATCACCGTTCACTGCGCAGCAAAGGGCAGGTAAAGTCGGTGCTTGATGACATTCCCGGAGTGGGACCGGCCAGGAGAAAGGCGCTTATGCGCCAGTTTGAAACGGTGAATGATATAAAAAATGCTTCCGTTGAAGAACTTGTTAAAAATCCTGAGATTACTAAAAAAGTTGCGGAAGAAATATATAGATATTTCCGACAATAAAGGTTTACATACAACAAAATAAATGTTATTATTATATATAAAATCTGATATAATATGTAAGAATTATATTCATATTCAACAAATATAAGATTTATGATATAATCAAAGATATAATTTAGGAGGAATTGTGAAAAAATGAAACGGAACAGGATAAAGAAATTGCTGGCACTTATGATGGCGACTTCTTTAATGACCGCATTGTTTTTAACAGGATGCGGCGGACAGCAGGAAGAACCGCCGGTTGAAGAAACTGTTGAGACGGAAGAGGCAGAATCCAAGCCTATAGCAGGCTTTGAATTTGATGCACCCGATGAAATCGGAGCGTTGGGTGAGAATGCAATCCCCGGTGGTGTTGTCGGTAGCTTTTCTGCAAGAGGCGGTGACGGAGCAAATTACAGTTACGTGCTTATGGATTCAACTTCATACGGCAAAGATAACGGATGTTTCAAAATAGAGGGTGATAAGCTTATTGTTGACAAGTTGTTGGAGCCGGGATTTTATGAGATTTATGTACAGGTTTCCAGTGGTGGCCGTGATGATGATAAGTCTTTCAATTTTAAAGTAGTAGAATCAGATTCGGAATTGGAACTTACTGAAGATATTTTCAGCGGAAGCAATGGTGAATGGTTTGTTGTTGATTGTAATCAGGTAAATCACGAACCTAATCTTAAAGAGTTAAAAGCTGTTTCAGACGGAACGAATTTGTATGGTTACGTTTCCGCGGAAGAATTAAGTGAAACCTTTGAAGCTTACATAGGTGTGGTGGACGGAACCGGTGCCGATGTCAGCACAGTTTGGGAAAATGCGAAAGGTGTATCCTTCAAGATGGATGCTTCCGGTAAAATTTATGAATATGACGGCGAACAGTGGGCTGATACAGGAAAGACGGCGGCTGTTTATCGTAGCAAGACCGAGGCAGAATTTAAGATTGCCATAAGTGATCTTACTGATACGGCATCTGCTTTTTATGTAGGTGTTATGGAAGGTGAAGGATCAATGCTTCCCAGTAAAGGTCGGGCGATGATGGAAGTAACATCTCCCATTATGGAGGCGGCACCTGTAATTACAGCAGACGGAGATCCTTCTGATTGGGAAGGAATGGAACCTATAACTAAAGGTTCAGGTTCAATCGGCGATTTATATGCTGTAAGAACTAATGATTACTTGTATGTAATGAGTCATGTAAGTTCTGTTGATACCGAGTACTTCCAGGGATTTTCTACAAACCTTTATATTAATACAGATAATAACGGTGCAACCGGTTACATACATAACGGATATCCTGTATCAAGCGGAGCAGAGTTCCTTGTTCAGGACTGGTGCTCAATAGCAAATGAGAGTTATACACCATGTACAGAGTATTTTTATCATACAGACGATTCATCCGATTGGGCATGGCAGGTACAGGAAAGCGGAGTTGATTTTAAGGCGAGCGTGGCTACAGACAAGGAAGGAGTTTACTGTATAGAGTTTGCAGTTCCTTTAGAAGCACTTAAAAAAGCGGTTCCATCATTCTCAGATAATTTCTATATTGCAATTGACAGGGAATGGCTTGAAGACAGTGCAGATGTTGTAACAAGAATGCCTTTGGGATATGCACCTGCAAAAGAAGCAGAAGCATTTGCAAAGGTTCCCAAATATCAGACCACATGTGAATTATCATTGGAAGATTCTTCCTTCTCTGATTGGAAGGCAGTTGTTGATAAGGTAGAGAATACGTCGGAAGATACCATGTATAATATGCTTGCAACACGTTCCCAGGAGCGTTTGTATACATTGGTTACCAGTGAGTATAAAGATTTTACCACAGATAATACATACTATCTTGATACGGTTGCCGGTGCAGGATATACGGTTGATTCCCATGACGGAGTTGATTATGTAGTAAAAGAAGCCGGACTTTACAAGGTTGAAGGTAAAGATTCTTTTGGAGAAGAGATTTGCAAAGTAGAATTTGATTATTATGCAGACTCTATTGAAATGCAGATATATCTGGAGGATTTAGGTAATCCCGAAACAATCAGCGTAGCTTACGCAGGTAAGGGATATGACGGAAATACTTATGATGACAAAACAGTTCCTAATAAGGAAATCGCAATTCCTAAGGATAATGAATATCTTGCAGTAACCGCTTCTTTTGAAATGCAGAGAGAAGAAGGATTATATTATCCGAAAGAAAGTTTTGAAAGTTTTGCCAATCCCTATAAAGGCTGGGTAGGCTGGGCTAATTCCTATGGTAATTCTGAAAGTGCATATGACTATAATATGGAATACGTAGGAATTAAGTGGCGAGAATTTGAACCTGAAAAGGGTGTGTATGATTTTGAAGCATTAGATGCATTATATAGTATCAGCGAGATAGTTGAAGCAGGAAAGCGTATTAACATCCGATTCATAATGGATAACCCTGATTCGTCTGCTACAGGCAAGTGCATGGATATACCTCAGTGGTTATATGATGAACTGGTTGCTGAACACGGCGAGGAAGGTGCCGGAACCTTTTACTATAAAGAAGGATTACCCGGTGGTATTACCGGTAGTGAAGGTTGTGGCTTCTCACCTAATTATAACAGCGAATTGTTGATTGAATATCATGATAAAGCGATAGCTGCATTGGCAGAATATTTTGATGATCCTTCAGTAGTGTCTTTTGTACAGTTTGGAAGTTTGGGACACTGGGGTGAGATTCATACATGGCCCGAAGGAACCGGTGAATTCGTATCTCCTCAGGTTCTTGAAAGATATTTGCAGCCTTATCTTGAAGGCTTTAAGAATGTTAAAATAGGAATCAGAAAACCTTATCCGGCAGCGGCTAAAAATGGTTTGGGATTATTTAATGATATTTTTGGTGTGTCTGAGTGGGGTAACACCAGAGATTTCGTTAACTGGACTATAGTCGGATGTACAGATATGGGTGGCGGTGCCACAGCAGAAGATGTAGAAGCTTCCAAGATGCCTGATTTCTGGAAAACTAATTATTCCGGTGGTGAATTTGCAAGCGGAAACGTACGTTTACATTTAACCGATCCCGGTACAATAGGATGCTTACAGCAGGTAAGAGATGCTCATACGTCATGGCTTGGTCCTTGTTCGGCGGCTGGTTTTTATTCGTATGATAAGAGTTCATATGATTACAAAGTAAATGTCGATGCAATGGTTAAGCTTATGGGCTATAGATTTAACTTGAGGTATGTAACACAATATGATGAAGTTGCAGCAGGAACAGCAATTGATTTGGATATGTGCTGGGATAATAAAGGTGTTGCTCCTATGTATTACAATTGGCCTGTTGAGATTTCATTAATCGGTGAAGATGGAACGGTTGTTTATTCAGAGTCCAAGGACATGGCAATTAATGAATGGCTTCCCGGTTCTGTAAGAAAGACTACAACACTCAATGTTCCGAGTGATATTGCAGCCGGAACTTATACACTGGCAGTTGCAGTTTTGGATCCTGACAAAGGAATTCCATCAATGAATCTTGCAATAGACGGTGGCAATGAAGATTTAAGATATCCTTTATATCAGCTTATTATAAAATAAGTGATAAGATATACCGTTTAAGATTGTTTCAGGTAAAAAGTAAGCCTGAAACGAAAAACGAACGAGGAAGGAAAGGTGGACCTATGAGTTTACTGAACAAAGACAAAATCACAATAGAAAAAGAACCTAAGGTAAAAGAACCCAAAATCAAGTTGCCTAAGGTTAAGAAAGTGAAAGAGCCTAAAATTAAGGAACCTAAAATTAAGGAACCTAAGGTTAAAAAAGAGAAAGAACTTAAACTTAAAATGCCTAAAGTTGCTAAAGTTAAGGAACCTAAGGTAAAAGAACCTAAAACTAAGGGGATTAATTTTGCAAGTAAACTGCCTAAATTATCATTTGGCAAGAAGACGGAAAAAGCAGGTGCGGTTAAAAATGGTAAGGAACGTAAAATTGGAACTACCATCGTGTTGCTTTATTGTATTCCTGTAGTGCTTATTATCGTGTTGGGTGTTTCTTCGTATAACATGGCTTCTGAAGTTATATTGGATAAGTATGAAGATACGGTGTACAGTGCCAATGCTTCGTTAGAAACATCTTTGGATTTCCTGACAGAAACGGTATCTGCTAAAACCATAGAAATTTATATGGGTGAAGGATTCTCTGATTACTATAATATTCGAAAGGGTAAAACAGGAGACCTTGTAGGGCGTGAGACTGTGAGGAAAAATATTCTGTATTTGAAAGCCAGTGTTGATTATATCGGAAACTATTTCATATATTCAAAGGAGGGCGGAGATATTAAGCCGTCTGATGAGATTTTTGAGCATTTTGATGATGATTTGTATCCGATAGTTCATGCAGATGGAGAAGGATATGATGCACAGGCTCCTAAAGCAGGATGGGCAGGACATCATAAAGAAATAGATGACGCAATCGGTATTGGCGATGACACTTATGGACTTTACTATTTTGTGAATTTTAAGTATGCTCAGAATGACGGAAGTATCTTGGTTGATGTAAGCAGAGAGTACTTGGAAGGTCTCATTTCTGTATTGAATTTTGGCGAGAACAGTATTGCCGGTATTGTTACAGGGGATGGAAGAGAACTTCTTGTACGCGGACAGATGAATGCCAGTGATGAATGTGAGATGCAAAGATATAATGCAGAGAGTAATGTTTTTGTGGATCAGGCATATTATACATCTGCGGTAGAAGGTGCAGCAGCGTCTCGTTCTTATATTGAAGTTGGTGGCGAGAAGTACCTCTTTGTATATGTCCCTATTGCTGAAACGGGAATGTCTTTGTGTACATTGGTTCCTAATGAGACTATAGTAGGTGAAGTTAGCAGCATTAAGACAAATACAATTATGATTGTTATTATGGCGATTATAATTGCATTGTTATCAGGCTTAACATTATCCGGAAGCATCACTAAAGCGTTGAAGAGTGTATGTAAGACTCTGGAATATGTTGCAAAAGGTGACTTTACTCAGAAATTCGAGACAAAACGTAAAGACGAGTTTGGATCCTTGTCTAAGAGTCTGACAGAGACTATGGGAAGTGTGAGACATCTTATAAGCAAAGCCAAGGACATGGGTCAGGAAGTTTATAGTGTATCCAACACGGTTTCTAATGCTTCTGTAGATGTGGAAGAATCCATGGGAAGTGTACTTAGCTCAGTAGAAGAAGTTTCTATCGGAGTTGTAGAACAGTCCAAGGAAACTGAGAACTGTGCAAATAAAGTTAATGACTTCTCTGATGTACTTAATGAGATATTTACATTTACCCAGAGCATGGCTTCGGATGCTGAAATTGCAGACAGTAGTATTGTTAAAGGTAAAGAGATGGTAGCTGAGCTTAATGAGAAGACCAAAGATACCATCAATATTTCGAAGACTCTTGTTGATGAAATCTTTGAATTGCAGCAAAGATCGGAAAAAATTGTTGATATTGTTAATACTATAGATGAAATTGCAGAACAAACCAACCTGTTAGCATTAAATGCTTCTATCGAGGCAGCAAGAGCAGGTACTTATGGTAGAGGATTCCAGGTGGTTGCTACTGAAATTAAGAAATTGGCAGACAGTAGTATGGATGCTGATAAGCGAATCAGAGAAATTATTAAATCAATTACTGAGAATAGTGAAGCTACAAGGAAATCTGCAATGGAAGCTGATAGTATTTTTGAATCCCAGTTGAAGATACTGGATGGTACCAAGAATATCTTCGAAGAAATTAATGTAAACGTAACCAATCTGTCAGGCGGTTTAGGAGATATAGAGAACCGTATGAATGGTGTTATGAATACTAAGAATGAAATTGTTGATTCTATCAATAATATTTTGACTGTTTCTCAGGAGATTGCAGCAATGTCTCAGGAAGTATCTGCAGTAGTAGAACTTAAGAAAGAAGAAGTTGCTGAAATGGCACAGAACGCAAATCAGTTAAAAGAAGGCGCGGATGATTTGATTCAATTGATTGAGACATTTACAGTATAAGAAAAAGCGCAGTGTTACTAGTGAAAGTGACACTGCGTTTTTTGTGCAAAAAACCAATGTATTGCTCACATTGAGAATGAAATTATGCAAACTTAACAAAAATAAATGCATATCTTGTGGAAAAAAACTATATATTTATTACAAAACAGATGATAACATAAAGAAGGGTTTGGCATAAATGCCGAAACAAGGTTAAAATCAAGTTGGTTATGGGTATTCACAGTCTAAGGAGGGCGTGATGAGAAGGTCAAAATGGGTTAAAAGGTTAGCATTAAGTATTGTATTGGTGATGACTATGAGTTTTGGGGTTAACCAAGGAACCATAGTATCAGAAGCAGCAACATCAACATACTATCCGGTAGAGATTGATGATGTACTAACGAATCCGTATATGGGATGGGTTCCGGCAGCTACAAAAACAAATTGGCAACAGCCACATACCATGGTGTATGCCGCATTGTTATGGTCTGATTTAGAGCCTAACGCAAAAGGCGAGTATGATTGGGAAGGTTTTGAGAGTCGTAACAATTTCGATTATTGGGAAAGCCAGGGCGTAAAAATTAATATCCGTTTTTATATGGATTTACCCACCTCAAGTTCTCATATGGATATTCCCCAGTGGTTATATGACTCTATGGGAAGTGACAAGGGCGATTTTTATGACTGTAGTATAGGAAAGGGATTCAGCCCGAATTATTCTGACCCTGTTCTTATAGCAGAGCATGAAAGAGTTATAGCTGCTCTTGGAGAACGTTATAATGATGATCCTAACATTGCATTTATTCAGTTAGGAAGTCTCGGTCATTGGGGTGAGTGGCATTGTTGGCCATATAGTGAAAGCGATGGTGGTCCAAGTGGTGAATTCCCGGCAGAAAGTGTGTCAAATCAGTATATTTCACATTATGTGCAAAGCTTTTCTTCTGATAAACTTACCATGAGAAGAACTACTCAGATGGCAAAAGATAACGGAATGGGTCTTTTTAATGATATGTTCGGAGATGTTAGCTCTGCTGAAGCCAGTGGATGGGGATGGTTATGGGGTATTGAAAATGGATATACTGACGATTTGGGTCAGTCTCAGCCTGCAATGCCTAACTTCTGGCAAGAAGGGCCTTCCGGTGGAGAATTTGCTAATGGAAATTCGGCTCTGTATTTAACTGACAGTACAATTTCTGAAACTATCAGATTAGCGCAGATTACTCATACAAGTTGGCTGGGACCATGTTGTCCTGCAAGCCTTGAGTATGGTGGAACTTATCAGGATAATATTGATGCATTGGCAAAGACCATGGGATACAGATTTGTAATTAAGAGTATCAGCCATGCAACAACAGCAACACCGGGTTCAACCGTTGCTGTTAATATGGATTGGAGAAACAGGGGCGTGGCACCTTTTTATTTCCAGTGGTCATTAAAGATTGGATTAGCTAATGAAAACGGAATAGTAACTTATACAACAGTATCACAAGATATAAGAGAATGGCTTCCCGGAAGTTTTGCATTCGATACAGAACTTATTATTCCGGATACGGTTAAAGCCGGCGAATACACTGTAGTTGCGGCAATAATTGATCCGGCTACAAAAAAACCGGGTATTAATCTTGCTATTGAAGGAAAAAGAGACGACGGATGGTATGAACTTGATACTATTACAATTGTAGAATCAGATCCGAGTTCAGATGCGGAGACATCAACAAGTAGTATTGAGGTGGATGGTAATGCTTCTGATTGGAGCGGAGTTAGCTCTATTGCAACGGCAAGTGGCCAGACGGCAACATCTCTTAAGGTATATGATGATTCGGATTACGTTTATGTGTGTGTTAACGGATCGGGAATAGGAAGTAACAGTCAGGTATATTTGGATGTTGATGGAAGTACATCAACGGGATATACATGTAGTGCTTTTTCGGGAATGGATTATATGATAGAATCCGGCAAGCTGTACTCACATCCGGATAACAGCAATTCATGGAGTTGGACCGGACTTGGCTCAACAGGAATTACTGTAGTAAATAACGGTAGTGTATATGAGGCAAAAATTGCAAAATCATTACTTGCTGGATTGGGTTCCGAAATTGGAATAGGATTTAAAGATATTAACAGTAGCTGGAGTAGCGTATGTAGCCTTTATGGTATGGGTACAATTAAAGCATCTTCTATTGAGGTGTCCGTAGATGGAAGTGCTTCAGAGTGGAGCGGTGTAGATGCTGTAGCAACAGCAAGTGGTCAGACGGCAACATCTCTTAAAGTATATGATGATTCAGAATACATTTATGTATGTGTTCAGGGTTCCGGACTTGGAACCAACGGACAGTTATATATTGATGCGGATGCAAGTGCATCAACCGGATATAAAGACAGTGTTTGGACCGGTGCAGGAATGGATTATATGATAGAATCGGGGAAATTGTATTCACATCCTGATAACAGTAATGCCTGGAGTTGGACGGGAAAAGGCTCAAGTGGAGTTACAGTTGGAAAAAATGCTGATGTATGGGAATACCGAATAAGTAAGGCGGCTCTTGATAATCTTGGAAGTTCTGTGGGATTAGGATTTAAAGACATTAACAGTAGTTGGTCTTGTGTATGCAGAATTACTACAGATACAAAATGTGTCTACAAATTACAAAAATAATTGCTTAAACAGTGCGCAATGTTACATTTATATGTGACATTGCGTGTTTTTTGTGAAAATAGAACGACAAAGAAATGAATAGCATAAATAAAAAGACATTTTTTGTGCATTTCGCACAAAAAAAAAGAGAGATATTATGTAAAAAGACTATTTATTTATTGCATAATTGATGATATTATATTTACAGTTTAGTAAACATGAATGTAGCGCGCGTGGCTGCATACATGTGAAACTGATACTAAGAAAAAGGCGAAGCCTAAAATTTAAGGGAGGTCTATTAATGAAAGCAAAGAAATTGTTAGCTACAATTCTGTGCATGGGCTTAGTAGCATCTATGTTCACAGCATGTAGCGGAGACACAACAGAAGACACAACAACTGACACTACTGTTGAAACAACAACAGAAGACACAACAACTGAAGAAACAACTGAAGAGACAACTGAAGAAGTTACTGAAGAAGTTTCTAATTTAACAGGTGAAATTCACTATGCTTACTGGCAGGAAGCTCTCGGAACATATCTTGAAGAGTGTAAAGCAAACTTTGAAGCAGCTAACCCTGGTGTAACAATCGTTTTAGAGCCTACAGCTTGGGGTGAGTACTGGACTAAGTTAGAGACAGCAGCTACCGGTGGTACAGCTGCAGATGTATTCCAGATGAATGGTCCTAACAGCTACAAATACGCTGATGCAGGTATCATCCTTCCTCTTGATGATTACATCGCAAACTCAAGCCTTGATATGAACAACTATCCTGCAGCTATGAACCAGTTATACAACATTGATGGCGTTCAGTACGGAATTCCTATGGACTGGGATACAATCGGTTTATGGTATAACAAAGAGTTATTCGATGCAGCAGGTGTTGCATATCCTACAGACTCTTGGACATGGGAAGACCTTGTAGCAGCAGCTGAAGCTATTACAGACGAAGCTAACGGCGTATATGGTATCGCAGCTGGTTATGCTGATCAGGGTGGTTTCTTTAACACAGTAGCAGCAGCTGGCGGATTCATCTTAAATGATGACAAGACAGCATGTGGTTTTGATAACGAAGCTACAATCAAAGGTATGAAAGTATGGACAGACTTAATGGAAGCTGGTCTTTCTCCTTCACAGGCATCTCTTACTGAGAACGCTGATTATGTACAGTTCATGTCTGGCAAACTTGGTATGTTAATGGCTGGTGACTGGTATGCAGCTACTTTCGTAACTGATGAAGCATTTGCAGAGAAAATTGATGTAGCTCTTCTTCCTACAATTGATGGCAACAGAGCAACATGTATCCATGGTAAAGCAAACTGTGTATTAGCTAGCACAGCTAACCCTGATGCAGCTTGGGCATGGGTTGAGTACTTAGCAAGTGACGAAGCAAATGAAATCTTAGGTAATAGTGGAGCAGCTATCCCTGCACACCTTGATTACTCAGATTTATTCTTCGCAGCTTATCCTCAGTACAACATGGCTATCTTCTCACAGGAAGCAGCTGAATGTGCAGTTCCTTATCCTACATCTCGTGGATTCCAGGAATGGGCTGACGTAGTATGGAACGAGTTAGTACCTGCATACTCATTAGAAGTATCTATTGAAGATGC
>CAZGSF010000031.1:0-21713 GCA_964528145.1 uncultured Lachnospiraceae bacterium
TGTCTTCCGTATGGAATTTAAGTTTACAAGTGGAATTTAACTTTTCACTCAACCGGAAAATGTTAAGAAACTAAGCATATATTAAGTTTTTTTCGTTTTCAAAAGTTGTCTCAGGTTTACATAATAACTTATAATTAAAATAACATCCGCGCCGGCCCAGGCAAGAACTTCGGCAAAAAAGATTCCGTCTCCTCCAATGAATCTGACAAGAGTAATGGCCGCACCTACACGCATAACAAATTCCGCTATGCCTGATGCCATGGGCATTATAGTATTGCCCATACCCTGCAGGGCGCAGCGGTATATATGAAGCAAATATAGCGTGAATAGAAAGGTGCTCATAATAGCCAGATAACGATAAGCAATATTGCATGTGGAGATAATTTCATCAGGGGTTCCCGTTATAAAAACACTTACAATTGTTCTGCCGGCCATCAACATAATCGCGGATATTATAAAAGATGTAATCAGCCCAACAAGTACACCTGTGTGGACACCTTTCTTTATTCTTACATATTGTCCGGCTCCCAGATTTTGTCCGGCATAAGTCATTATTGCAAAACCATATGAAATGGCAGCCATTTCAAGAATTCCGTATAATTTGTTGGAAGCGGTATAGCCTGCAATAAATAGTACACCGAAGCCGTTTACCACAAATTGAAGAACAATGCCGCCGATGGCAATAATCATATTCTGAAATGCAATCGGAACACCCAGGTACATTAATTTGCCGATAATTGAGAAGTCTAAAACAAAATCATTTTTTGAAAGTTTTAGGAAATCGGTCTTTCTTAAGGTATTAAGACATATAAGGCTTGCGGTCAGTTGGGCACATACCGTTCCAAGGGAAGCGCCTGCCACACCCATTTTGAAAATAAGTATAAATAATAAATCAAGAACAATATTAACCACGGAAGCTATAATCATTGCAATCAGTGGTGTGCGGCTGTCACCTAGGGCCCTGAGAAAGGATGCCAGCAAATTGTACATCATAATTATAGGAATACCCAGAAAAATAATATTCATGTAAAGGGAAGAAAGTGGGAAAATTTCTTCCGGAGTTTGAAGAAATCTAAGTATTGGTTTTCCGACTGAAAGAGAAACAATCAAAAGGACTACAGACCAAAAAACAGAGAGAATAATGGAGTGCGATATACCTTTTTTCAGATGTCCAATTTGATTTGCTCCATAATCCTGTGAAATTAGTATGGAAAAGCCCTGAGTGAGACCGGATACAATACCCAGAATAAGCCATACCAGCCAGTCGGTAGCGCCGAGAGCGGCCAGGGCGTGAACGCCCAGTGCACGTCCCACAATTAAAGTATCCATTACTGTATATAATTGTTGAAAAACATTGCCAAGCATCAACGGAAAGGCAAAGGCTAATATAAGTTTAAGGGGTTTGCCCTCTGTCATGTTTTGTGTATGTGCAGCCATGGTTGACTCCTTATTTTTGTAAAAACGCCAAATTAGTGTAATGGAATTTATTATATCCGAAAGTAATATAAAATGCTATAGGTTTATGTTGCGTTAAAGGTTTTGGGGATGATAAAATTATAAATATAATAATTCGATTACTAACGAAGAGGTAAAATGATGATTTATTTTAATTGTGATTATAACGAGGGTGCCCATGAAAAAGTGATGGCAGCGCTTGTGGAAACTAATATGGAACAGACAGACGGTTACGGATGTGATGTGTATTGCGAAAAGGCACGCAGGTTAATACGAGAAAAATGTAAAGCACCTAAAGCAGCAGTACATTTTCTTGTGGGAGGAACCCAGACCAATGCAACGGTTATTAAGTCGGTACTGCGTTCCTACCAGGGAGTTATTTCGGCCCACACAGGACATATAGCGGTGCATGAAACAGGGGCTATTGAAGCCGGCGGGCATAAGGTTCTTACTCTGCCCGGAGAGGACGGGAAGATTACGGCATCACAGATTGAAGCCTGTTACCGTGCCCATGTTGAAGATGACAGTTTTGAACATATGGTACAGCCTAAGATGGTGTACATATCGCAGCCTACGGAACTTGGGACAATGTACACTTTGGAGGAACTTAAGGCAATCTCACAGGTGTGCCGGAATAATCAGCTTTTCCTTTATGTAGACGGGGCAAGGCTGGGATATGGTCTGGCAGCAGAAGATAATGATGTCAGTATGGCAGATCTGGCAGAACTTACAGATGTGTTTTATATCGGTGGTACCAAGGTGGGAGCGTTGTTTGGTGAAGCTGTGGTGATTTCAAATCCCGCGCTACATAATGATTTCCGTTATATGATTAAGCAGATGGGCGGTATGCTTGCAAAGGGAAGACTTTTGGGTGTGCAGTTTCAGGCATTGTTTGAGAAGGATTTATACATGGAGATTGCCGGTCATGCAATTGAACTTGCAGGACAGATAAGAACGCAGCTTAATGCACTTAACATACCTTTTCTTGTTCAAAACAGTACCAATCAGATTTTCCCGATTTTACCGGATGCAGTGCTTGAAAAATTACAGGAAAAATATATCTACTGCTATCAGGAACGGGTGGATGAAACCCATAGCGCGGTGCGTTTTTGTACCAGTTGGGCAACAAAAGAAAAAGATGTAGAATCCTTGTGCAGGGATTTGGAAAGTATATATGAGGCCGGAGCATATGAATAAAATCAGTGTTTGCATGATTGTAAAAAATGAAGAGGATATTCTGGGACGTTGTCTGGATTCTTTGAAGGGAATCTGGGATGAACTTGTAATTGTGGACACGGGTTCCACCGATGCCACAAAAAGCATTGCAGGTGAATATACTGATAAAATATATGATTTTGAATGGACGGGAAGTTTTTCTGATGCCCGTAATTTTGCGTTTTCCAAAGCGAGTATGGACTATATTTATTCGGCGGATGCAGATGAAGTGCTGGATGAAGAAAATAGGGAAAGATTCTTACTTTTAAAGGAGAATCTTCTTCCTGAAATAGAAATTGTGCAGATGAAATACGGTAATCAGCTTGCCTTTGGAACAGTTTATAATTTTGATGAAGAATATCGTCCCAAATTGTTTAAGCGGCTTAGGAAATTTGAATGGATTGAAGCAATACATGAGACCATCCGCACGGAACCTGTGATTTATGACAGTGATATTGTAATTACACATATGCCAAAGGGAAGCCATGCGGCAAGAGATTTGCAGGCTTTTGAGCGACTGGTGGAAAAAGGAGAAGCGCTGTCACAAAGACTTTTTGATATGTATGCCAGGGAGCTGTTTGTTGCCGGTAATAAGGAGGATTTTTTAAAGGCAGAGAATTATTTTGCAAATGCGGTGGCAGACACGTCAAGGAGCAAGGATGAAATTATGGCAGCATGCTGTGTGGTTTCGGCAGCGGCAAGATTCAGAGAAGATAATGTTGCATTTTTAAAATATGCCATGAAGGCTGTTGCAATGGATGGCTGTTCGGAAGTTTGTCTTGAACTGGGACGGTTTTATATGGAAAAGGGCGATTGCGAGGAGGCAGCCATATGGCTATATAATGCTGTTTACGAGACATCGCCTATTCTTAACATTCATGCGGCGGGAGATGTGGCTCTTGAACTGCTGGCCGAGTGTTACAGTGCCGGCGGTAATGAAGAACAGGCGGATATATACAGGCAGTTAAAGGAACAATGGCTGGCTGAAAATAAAAACAGCATTTCAAAAAAATAAAAATTCAGTCGAAAGTACTATGTACATGATTGCAAAATCATGTTATAGTACTTTTCGTGGAAAGCTTCTGAATGAACATAATGTGAAGAACCTGTATCAGTAGGGGATACAGTAATAACATTTTGTGAATTCAGGAGGTTTTTTTATGTCTTTTTTTAGAAAATATAATAAAGTAACAGGACTTTTGGCCATTGCATTAGCATTGTTTATGGCAGAAGAAATGTTTTTGCTTAATACTTTAGAGGTGCAGGCTGCAGAGTTTAAACACAGTCATGCAGGCAGTTGTTATACTACCGGAACAATGGAATGTACGGCAAATCATTCTATTGTAACAAAATCGGAGACTGTGAAAAGGGAATGTAAACTATGCGGCGTGGAAAAGGAACATATAAGTAATGTATATTATGACGTATGCGCCAGGTTTAGTGTGGAAACAGAGGTATACGGTGTGCAAAAATGCAAGACCTGCGGTGAAGTTAATCATTCCTGGGGGAAAGCGCAACCGGATCCCCATATGGTAGAGACAGCCATATTATCCTGTGGAAAGAATGAGAATGATACATCAGGTGAGTTGTGGATTAAAAACACTACTCCGGAATGGACTACAGGAGAAGTTACTTTGAATGTGGGAGTAAATGTTAATGACAGGACTTTGATTATGGCAGATAGCCCTTATAGCTGGGATGGTGGAGGAACATGGTCCGGAGTCAGCACCAGAAAAGTGAATGAAAATGGTACATATACTGTTTATGGAAAAACTGCCAGGGACGCTGTTGTCAGTGAGTCGGTTAAAGTGACCAATATAGACAGGACGGCACCTGTTATTAACAGCGTGAATAAGAATACAGAAGAATGGACCAATAAGGATATAACAATTACTTTACAGGCGGTAGATGTACAGCCGGACGGAAGTGAAGGCTGCGGTATGGCAACGCAGGCATATAGCTACGACGGCGGTAAGACCTACACCGGGGATAACAAATTTACAGTTGGACAAAACGGAACATATGACATAATGCTTGCGGATAAGCTTAATAATATAAATAAAGTGTCGGTAAAGGTTTCGAATATTGATAAGACAGCACCGGTTATTAAAAGTCTTGTGCCTGATAATACAGGTTGGCATAATGGACCGGTTACCATGGCTTTTGTTGCGGAAGATAATTCGGGCGGCAGCGGTCTCCATGAAAAAGCATACTCTGTTGACGGAATAAACTGGTACTCAGAAGCAGAGCTGCCTGTTGCAAAGAACGGTGAATATACAGCTTATGTAAGGGATGCGGCAGGTAATATAGTGACGAAACTGTTTAAGATTTCAGAGATTGATATTACTGCACCACAGATACAGGAATTCCGGGTGTATGAGGACGATATATGGCAGGATAAGGTAAGGGTTACAATTGTGGCAAATGACTTACAGCCGGATAAAAGTCAGGGATCAGGTCTTCACGAGAAGGCATACTCCATAGATGGAGGTAAGACATGGCAGTCCGGAAACACTTTTATGGCAGAGGAAGGAAAGTCCTATGATGTTCGTGTCAGGGATAGAATGCTATGGGAAAGTAAGGCAAGAATCGTGACAAGAAAGGATTTTCCGTATCCGTCCCAAAAGGAAGAAACGACCAATCCGACACCTACACCTGAACCTGAGACTAATCCTACACCTGTTCCAACACCCACGCCGGAAATTACACCTGAAGCAGGAACTGAAACAGCACCCGAATTTGAAGAAGAACCGGGTATGGATGAAGAATCCGACACAGAGGAAGTATTGGGGGATAGTGAATCGGAGGAAGATAAAAAATCAGGTATAAAGAAAACTGCGGAACAAAAAGAGGCAAAGATTAATCTCTCGTCTAATGTAATACCCAATGTATATGTAGCAGACGGGGCAGATATATCAGAAGAAAAGGTGACCTCACAAGAAGAAACGTACAGTAACAAAACAATTCTTTCAAAAGCAATTGAAACGGAAGTTACCATATCGGAAAATATGTCGGAAGATACCGGCAAAACAGTAAAGGTTATAAGGAACCCATGGTACTCTACAGCAGTTGGCAAAACGGCGATTATCAGTATGAGTACACTGCTTCTGGGAAGTCTTCTCGGAATAGTGATGTTTGTGCTTTTGTTTGGTGTGCGGGTATATTGTGTAGAAGGTAAGAACAGTGTTAAGAAACTGGGCAGTGTTTTATTACATAGGACAAAAGAAGGGTACTCAGTGTATCTGCCTGAGCTATTGTTGAAATCTGCAACAGTACCAAGATACCGTATGAAGATATCACCACTTCTTCTTAAAAGGGTTGAAAATGCACGTCTTCTTGTGGAGAGTGATGAGAAGAATCTGGAAGTGCTGATGCAGGAAAGTATAGACTTTGAGCTTTAGTCATGGTAAAATGAGAGTTTGAAAAAAGCAATAAAAAGGAAGGCTTAAGCTATGGGCTACGAACAGAATGTAAGACGGGTAATACCTTATACTCCCGGAGAACAACCTAAGAATCGAAATATTATAAAACTTAACACCAACGAGAATCCCTATCCTCCTGCACCGGGAGTTGAAAAGGTATTAAAGAGTCTTGATGCGAACCGTATCCGACTTTATCCGGATCCGGCTGTCAGTGAACTGACAGAGGCAATTGCTGATTATCACGGAGTTAGTAAGGAACAGGTTTTTGTAGGTGTAGGCTCCGATGATGTTCTGGCCATGGCATTTATGACTTTTTTTAATTCGGACAAGCCAATTTTATTTCCGGATATTACATATTCATTTTATGATGTTTGGGCAGATTTGTTTAGGATACCTTACACAACATGTCTGCTTAATGATGATTTTGAAATAGAAACAAAGGATTACAAGGTTGACAACGGCGGAATTATTTTCCCTAATCCCAATGCACCTACAGGTGTGTTGCAGCCGGTATCAATGATTGAGGAAGTTTTGCAAAGTAATCCTGATGTTGTTGTAATTGTGGATGAGGCGTATATTGATTTTGGCGGTAAGACCTGTCTGCCCCTTATTGACAGATATGAGAATCTCCTGGTAGTACGCACCTTTTCAAAATCACGTTCCATGGCAGGACTTAGAATCGGATATGCTGTGGGCAATGCCAGGATGATTAAATATCTTAATGATGTGAAATTCTCATACAATTCATACACTATGAATTATCCTACCATATGTATGGGTGTGGAATCTGTTAAGGATGACGACTACTTTAAAGAAATGATAGATAAACTGGTTACCACAAGGGAACGTACTAAAGAAGAACTTACAAAACTGGGATTTACATTTAAGGATTCCATGGCAAATTTTATATTTGCAAGACATGAAACTGTTAAAGCAGAGGTAATATTTAACGCGCTGAAGGAAAAGGGTATATATGTCAGATATTGGAATAAACCCCGCATAGACAATTACCTTAGAATCAGCATAGGTACGGATTCAGAGATGGATAAATTGTTTGAGGCTCTTTCGGAGATTTTGGGATAATATGGAAGCTTATACAAGTTTTGCAAAGGTTTATGATATTTTCATGGATGAGACACCCTATGATGAATGGGGTAGCCGAATCTGTGAAATGATAGAAAAATACGGTGTGTCTGAGGCAGGAAGCCGGGAGAACGGTGAATTTACAACAGGCGGTGAAGATGTGACACTGGCATCTGAGCGTAATCTGGTAGTGGATTTGGGGTGTGGGACAGGAACCATGACAGAACTTTTGGCGTCAAAGGGTTACGACATGATAGGTGTTGACAACGCCGAAGAGATGCTGGCTATTGCAATGGAGAAAAGGGAGAATACAGGAAGTTCGGTTCTTTATCTTTTGCAGGATATGCGTGAACTTGAATTATATTCTACTGTGGGAACGGTTGTGAGTGTTTGTGACTCCCTTAATTATCTGTTGGAAGAAGAGGATTTGGAAGAAACCTTTAGGAAAATAGATAATTATTTGTATCCTGGCGGCATCTTTGTATTTGATTTTAACACGGTATACAAGTACCGGGATGTTATTGGCGACACCACCATTGCGGAAAACAGGGAAGAGTGCAGCTTTATATGGGAGAATTTCTACCATGAGGAAGAAGAAATTAACGAGTATGATTTGACTCTTTTTGTAAAAGACAGAACAAACTGCTACCGTAAGTTTACGGAGACTCACTATCAGAGAGGATATACTCTTGAACAAATGCAGAAAATTGCCCAAATTGCCGGTTTGGAGTGGGTATTTGCAATGGATGCGGATACCTGTGGACAAGTAAGCGAATGTACCGAGAGAGTATTTGCGGTAGTAAAGGAATGTAAGAAGAACGGTAATAAATAGGAGATTTGATATGTCAGATTATATTGTCAGAGCAACAGCGGCAAATGCCCGGATACGTGCTTTTGCCTGCACAACCAAAGAACTTGTGGAGAAAGCAAGAACGGCTCACGATACAAGCCCTGTTGTTACAGCAGCATTGGGAAGACTGATGAGTGCAGGATGTATGATGGGAAGTATGCTTAAAGGTGAAAAAGATGTTCTGACCCTTCAGGTTAAAGGAACCGGTCCGATGAAGGGTATGACTGTCACAGCAGATTCTAAAGGCAATGTAAAAGGTTATGCCATAGAGCCTCAGGTAATTCTGCCTGCCAATTCAAAGGGTAAGCTTGATGTGGGCGGTGCAGTAGGTGAAGGTATGCTTACTGTTATTAAAGATATGGGATTAAAGGAGCCTTATTCGGGACAGACTGTATTACAGACAGGTGAGATTGCAGAGGACTTGACATATTATTTTGCCACATCTGAGCAAGTACCTTCAGGAGTAGGCCTTGGCGTATTATTGGATAAGAATAATACCGTTAAGCAGGCAGGAGGATTTATAATCCAGCTTATGCCTTTTGCAGAGGAAAGTGTGATTGCAAAGCTGGAATCTAATCTTGCAAAGGTACAATCCGTTACAGCGTTGTTTGAAGCGGGTAATAGCCCTGAGCAGATACTTGATATTTTGCTTGAAGGGATGGAGGTTGAGATTACGGATATAATGCCGGCAGTCTTTTGTTGCGACTGCAGTAAGGAAAGAGTGGAAAAAGTAATTGTAAGCATAGGAAGAAAAGATATTAAAGAAATGATAGCAGACGGCGAAGATGTGGAAGTTAATTGCCAGTTCTGCAACAGTCATTATAAATTCAATGTGGAAGAATTAAAGGAACTGTTAAAGAAAGCAACCAAATAGATATTGGTGAAGGGATGGTTTTCATGAAACATGGATTTTTGAAGGTAGCATCAGTTACACCCAAAATAAAGGTGGCAGACCCTAAGTATAATTCTAAGGTCATTATAGAACAGATTAATGCCATGTCGGATAAAGGCGTAAAACTGATGGTATTTCCCGAATTGTGTATTACAGGATATACTTGCGGTGATTTGTTTTTGCAGGAACTTTTACTTGACGAGGCAAAGAATGCATTGGAAGAAATAGTGAAAGCAAGCAAAAACGTTGATGCCATTATTTTTGTGGGTATGCCCATTGAAAGAGACGGCAGTTTATATAACGTAGCAGCAGTTGTCAACCACGGTATACTGTTGGGAATTGTTCCCAAATATTATATTCCCGCTTACGGAGAATTCTGCGAAACAAGATATTTTGCAAAGGGTAATACCAAGCCTTGCGATTTCCGTTTTGTAAGTAAGGGAATGGATGTGACAGTACCCTTTGGAACCAACATTGTTTTTACCAATGATAAGATAACCGGGCTTTGTGTTGCTTGTGAAATATGTGAAGATATATGGGCGGCAGACACACCAAGTATAGAGCATGCGGCGGCAGGTGCTACGGTTATAGTGAATTTATCAGCATCAAACGAGACAGTGGGTAAGGATGAATACCGTGAAATGCTTGTGAAGTCAATGAGTGCAAGATTGATTTCCGGTTATGTATACGCAAGTTGTGGAGAAGGTGAGTCAACCCAGGATTTAGTGTTTGGTGGACACAATCTTATCGGAGAACTCGGTACCATATTAAAACAAAGTAAAAGATTTGAATGTGAGTCGATAGTTACGGATTTGGATATTCACAAAATACGTATGGAGAGAAGACGTGTCAATACATTTACCATAAGCAGCAATGAAAATTATGTAAAAGTTCCTTTTGAACTTGAATGTGATGAGGCAAGGCTTGACAGGACCTTTGAAAAGATGCCTTTCGTACCGGAAGATGTAAAGGTATTAAATAAGCGTTGTGATGAGATTTTATCAATTCAAAGCTATGGACTTAAGAAACGATTGGAGCATATAGGATGTAAGAAGGCGATAATAGGTGTTTCGGGAGGACTTGATTCCACGCTGGCACTTCTGATAACAGCAAGAACCTTTGATATGCTTAATATACCCAGAGAAAATATTATGGCGGTAACCATGCCTTGTTTCGGCACAACAGACAGGACCTATGATAATGCATGCAGAATGACACATATTCTTTCTGCAACATTGGAAGAAATTGATATTAAGGAAGCGGTAACGGTTCACTTTAAAGACATTAAGCAGTCAGCCGATAACCATGATGTTACCTATGAGAACAGTCAGGCAAGGGAACGCACCCAGATTTTGATGGATATAGCAAACAGAGAAAACGGTATTGTGGTAGGAACAGGTGATTTATCGGAGCTTGCTCTGGGATGGGCAACATATAATGGTGACCATATGTCTATGTATGGTGTTAATGCCGGGGTTCCAAAGACTTTAATCAGGCATCTTGTAAGATATTATGCGGATACCTGCAACGATGATAAGCTTTCGGGTGTGCTTCTTGACGTACTTGATACGCCTGTTTCACCTGAACTTTTACCTCCGGTTGACGGGAACATTGCCCAAAAGACAGAGGATTTGGTGGGACCCTATGAGCTCCACGACTTTTTCCTCTACTATATGTTACGTTTTGGATTTGAACCTGCAAAAATATATCGCATAGCCAAGGATACTTTTGAAGGAATCTATGAATGCGATACGATTCTTAAATGGCTGAAAACCTTCTACAGAAGATTTTTCACCCAGCAGTTTAAACGTTCATGTCTTCCTGACGGACCGAAGGTTGGAAGTGTAGGTTTGTCTCCCAGAGGTGATTTGCATATGCCATCGGATGCATGTGCCACAATCTGGCTTGAGCAAATTGATAAAATGTAATAAGTGCCCGGCATATCTGAGAATAAACCAGCGTGCCGGGCTTTTGTTATTCCATACTGTTACCGGTGGAGGTTGCCTTGTTAAGAGATGATTGTATTGCGTCTAAAAGTACCATTGAAGTGTATTTGTTGTCGTCAGAGTATGTAATTTCATCAAGTGGCTTTTCGGCAAGCTGATTTACGATATCATCAAAGGCAGGCTGGATTAATGGGTACATAGTGGTTACTGCCTCGTCAATATTTTTCAGATTGACGGATTGGATATTGGCTGAGTCAACGATTACTTCAACGTCAATGGTATGATTCCCAAGCATTATGGAGGTGGCATAAACACCGGGAATATATAAACTTGCAGTTTCTGTTGAACTGCTACTATTTTTGCCCGGGAAGAACATAATAGCCAGAAGAATAATAAAGAGAATTCCCAGTACGACAAAAATGCCGGTATATATTAATTCTTTCATATGGAAAACTAAAATTTTGGTTTTGGAACTCATATCATATCCCCTAAGATTTCTTTTCTACACAATATGCAGGGATTCTTCAAAGTATGCTTAGAAATTTCTCAACCTATAATTGGGTGTACACGCAATTTTTTTGTAAGTTTTCATAGAATCATAGGAAGAGGAGGTCTGCCTATGAAATTTACAAAAATGCATGGCTGCGGTAATGATTATATCTTCATAAATATGTTTGAGGAAACCATTTGTCAAAATGAATTGGAATCACTGGTGCGGATAATGAGTGACAGAAACAGTGGTGTCGGCAGTGACGGGGTTATTTTAATAAAACCCTGCAGTGATGCCGATTTTGAAATGGAAATGTATAATGCAGACGGCAGCAGGGGTGAGATGTGCGGTAACGGCGTACGGTGCGTGGCAAAATATGTTTATGAAAAAGGTATGACGGATAAAGAAGAATTATTAATAAAAAGCTGCGACCGGCACATTCATCTTACCTTGCGGACTGAAAATAACCGTGAAAAAAGATGTGTGAAGCGGGTAAAAGTTAATATGGGAAGACCGGAGCTTTGTCCTGATAAAATTCCGGTTACTGAATGTGAAAACAGAGAATGTGCAATAAGAGAGCCTATAGAAGCAGGAGGCAGAATATATCAAATGACATGTGTGTCAATGGGTAACCCTCATGCTGTAATATTTGTAGCTGACTTGGAGGGAACCGATGTCAAAAAGGTAGGAGCACATATTGAGAACCACTACAGATTTCCCAAAAGGGTAAATGTGGAGTTTGTTGAGATTGTAGACCGAAGTAACATAAAAATGCGTGTTTGGGAAAGAGGAACCGGTGAAACCCTTGCCTGTGGTACCGGAGCATGCGCATCCGTTGTAGCTTGTGTATTAAATGAATTGACGGATTTCAATGTTACTGTTAAACTACTAGGTGGACAGTTGGAGGTTTTCTGGGACCGCAAGGAGAATGTGATTTACATGGAAGGCCCGGCTGTAACTGTATTCGAAGGAGAATGGACATGGTAAAAGTTAATGAGAATTATTTAAAATTACCGGGAAGTTATCTTTTTTCCACTATCGGTAAAAAAGTAAATGCTTACGCGGCTGCAAATCCGGATAAGAAAATTATAAGACTGGGTATCGGTGATGTAACACAGCCTTTGGCACCTGCAATTATTGAAGCTTTGCACAGTGCTGTAGATGAAATGGGGCAGGCTGAAACCTTCCGTGGATATGCTCCGGATCTTGGATATGAATTCCTTAGAAAAGCAATCTCCGATAATGATTATAAATCAAGAGGTTGCGACATTTCACCCGATGAGATTTTCGTGTCTGACGGTGCAAAATGTGATTCCGGTAATATTCAGGAGATTTTCGGACTGGATAACAAGATTGCGGTATGTGACCCTGTATATCCCGTATATGTGGATACGAATGTTATGGCAGGAAGAACAGGTACATACGATGTGAAGTCTGAAACATGGAGCGATGTAATTTACATGCCTTGTACGGCAGAAAATAATTTTGCGCCCATGCTTCCCAAGGAGACTCCGGACCTTATTTACCTTTGCTTCCCTAATAATCCTACCGGTTCGACCATTACCAAGGCTCAGCTTCAGGAATGGGTAGATTATGCTAATAAAGTAGGCGCTGTTATTATTTATGATGCTGCTTATGAGGCGTATATTTCGGAAGATGATGTACCCCACTCCATCTATGAGTGTGAGGGAGCAAGAACCTGTGCCATCGAGCTTCATTCTTTCTCTAAGAATGCCGGATTTACAGGTGTACGTTTAGGCTATACTGTTATTCCCAAGGACTTGAAGGTTGGTGATGTGATGCTTCATTCTCTTTGGGCAAGAAGACACGGAACCAAATATAACGGAGCACCCTATATTGTTCAGCGCGCAGGTGAGGCGGTTTACTCAGAAGCCGGCAAACAGCAGCTTAAACAGCAGGTTGCTTATTATATGAATAATGCAAAATATATTTATGAGGGACTTAAGAGCGCAGGTTACACTGTTTCAGGTGGTGTGAACGCACCTTATATCTGGCTTAAGGCTCCTAATAATATGACCAGTTGGGAATTCTTTGATTATCTTCTTGAGAATGCTAACGTGGTAGGTACTCCCGGTTCGGGATTCGGTCCCAGCGGTGAAACTTACTTCAGACTGACCGCATTCGGAAGCTATGAAAATACCGTTGAAGCGGTAAACAGAATAAAGGCTCTTTAATCTGAAAAAATAAAGACCACGTATAATGCTTAAGCTAATGCCGGGCGTTATACAGTGGTCTTTTTTTGCATATATTTATAAAAAAACAATGGTATCATATATGAAACAAAAATTTAGACTCAAGAAGGAATATAAACCCTATGTGATTGCAGTAGCACTTTTTGCGGGAATGCTTGTTATGGGGAAAGTGGCATCCCTTATGCTGGAATTATCCCTTCCTGTGGCTGCGGGGGCATACAGTACGGATAATTGGGGCTTAGGATTCGGAGCTGAAGGCGAGAAACCTACAGGAAATGTGTCCTCGGAAAAGCTTAAGGAATACAATGCTTATTATGTGGGAGATGGCGAAGATAAGGTTATTTATCTTACATATGATGCAGGTTTTGAAAACGGCAATACGGAAGCCATTCTTGATGCACTAAAAAAACACAATGTAAAGGCCACCTTTTTTGTGGTGGGACATTATCTGGAAACAGCCCCTGAGCTTGTGAAAAGAATGGCAGATGAAGGTCACATTGTTGCCAATCATACATTTAATCATCCGGATATGTCGGGAATTACGGATAAGGCTTCGTTTGAGCGGGAGCTTACGGAGGTGGAGTGCCTGTATAAAGAGATAACCGGTCAGGATATGGTAAAGTTTTATCGTCCGCCTCAGGGGAAATACAGTGAAACCAATCTTAAGATGGCAAATGAAATGGGATATAAAACATTTTTCTGGAGTCTGGCGTATGTGGACTGGTATCAAGATAAACAGCCTACCAGGGAAGAAGCCTTATCAAAACTCACAAAGCGGATTCATCCCGGGGCGGTAGTGCTTCTTCACAATACTTCTTCGACCAACGCTCAGATTATGGATGAATTACTTACAAAATGGGAGGAAATGGGATATACATTTGGGACGCTTAATGATTTGGTAAATTAAGAAAATAATTGTCTATTGGTAAACAGTTGAAAAAATCTGTGCTAAATTTTGTGACAATTATGCATGGATTTGTATGGCTTTTAATGGTAATCTTAAAAATAGTGCGGATATCATTAAAATTTCAATGGGAGGTGAAACGTTGGGGAATTATCCATGAAAGTCCGCTTTGAAAAATGTTTATCGTAACAAAATGTATTGGGTTTTTAAGAGAGAGGTTATTTTAAAATGAAAAAAATAATTAAAGGAAAAAGTAAAGGGGTTGTTTTACTTTTAGTATTGTCAATGTTATTGTCGCTTCTTCCGGGCAATAACGTATGGGCAAAGACCGTTGCTACGGTCGGCTCATTGGTAACCGAGTCCGGTTACGGATATACGATTAATGGAGCAGGAAGTGCTGTTTATGAAAGCGGCGCTAAATTGCGTGCGAGAGTGGCACTTTCTGATTATGTATATACACCGGGAGATGTACTTACAATAGAGTATGATACATCTTTGGATGCAGGAAGTATTAAAGTTTTAATATGTAACACTAACAACATATATGAAACTCTTGGATATCTTGAAAGCGGTAAATCAAAAGTTTCATTTACCCTTCCGGATTCGTCTGTTTTAAATGGAGCGACTCCCGCAAATTATATCCGCTTCCAGAATAACGACGGAAGCAGTGGAGATTACTTTACAGTGAAGTCTCTTACAATCAGCCGTGATGGAGGAGATGAGCAGGAGGGAAGCGCTTCCGGTTCATACGCAGATTATGTGTCTGCAACAGTTAATGAATCAAACGGTTACACGTTGAGTGCAAACAGTGACGGTTCCGTGACAGTTTCTTATACTCCCGGAAAATGGCGCACCCTTGACATCGGAGTTAACGGATGTGACCTTACAAAATACAGTGAGATGGTAATTGACATTACTCCTGTTGCAGGAATGAATCTTGGAATTTTGGATGCATCAGGTACTTATTATCGTAATCACTGGGGTGATGGTGTGTTTGAAAGCGGTAGCAGACAGACACTTACCTATTCCATCACATCACAGACAAGTGGATTTGTATTTTACTGTGATCCGCCAACAGGCGCAGCGCTTCCTTCGGGAACACAAACCTTTACAATTCACAGCATTAAGTTTGTAAATCCAAACGGTGACGGTAACAACAGTGAAATTATTCTTGAATCAAAAGCAGATTTTACGGATTTTTCAGGTTCAGGATATGAACTTGTATCTTACAGCGAGGGCGGAAATGCACAGGTTAAATACAGCGCAGGTGCTACAGTAAGATTAATTGCAAATTTAAGTAATTATAAATATCAGGCAGATGATGTGCTTGTAGTGAATTATGATGGAATTGACGATATCAGCAGTATCGAGCAGGTAATTATAGGATATGGCACAAGCTCGGGACAGTTTGAAAAACTGGCAGTGGCTGAGGATACCGGAAGCAAAGCGGTATTTAAAATGCCAAGTTCAAGTAATTTTTCATCTACCCAGCCGACATTTATAAGGTTTAAAGGAGTATTAAGTTCTTCTAAAACAAGCTCTGTTTTAAAAGGAATGGCAATTTATGACGGTATGGAATATGCCGTTGCCAATTCCGATGGAGGAAAGGTATATAAGGATTCACAATGTCCTGCAGGAGTTGCGGTAACATATTATACCGACATTTATTCCAGAGGTTTTGCGTGGAGCACTGATGATACGGTTTACTCTAATTCTCTTGAGTATGTAAAAGCAGGCAGCGGAATGACTGCCGATAATGTGGATTGGAGCAAGGCTTCAACTGTAGCGGCAACTCTTACAGAATCAACTGACAAAGATGGTGTAACATGGCATTTGTTTAAAGCTCATGTGAAAAATTTAGAGCAGGGTGCAAAATATTACTTCCGTGCCGGAGATTATGAAACAGGATACAGCAAAGTAGGTTCTTTTGTTGTGGAAGGAAGTTCAAGCTCAATTGATAAACTTACTTTTGCACATTTAACTGATGCACAGGAAGGAAGCCAGTCAGGATATACTAAATGGGCAAAGGTTTTAAAGGCAGCATATAAGACTGCACCTGATTCAAGTTTTGTGGCATTTACAGGTGACCTTACAAATGACAGTCATGCTACACTTAATATGTGGCAGTGGGTATGGGCTTTGGATGAGCCGAAAGATACACTTTTAAACACTGTAATTGCGCCTTCATCAGGTAATCATGACACTTATGCATATTCATTTACAAACCGATTTGATATTAAGTGGGCTGATTATGATAATGGCGGTGTAAGTGATCAGAAGACAGGCGGTTGCTATGCCTATACTTACGGCGATGATATTTTGTTTATAAATCTTAATACAAATGAAGCTAATGGTGGAAACTCAACATTTAAGGCACAGAAAGAGTGGATGATTTCACAACTTGAAACTTATAAGGACTGCAAGTGGAAAATTGTACAGATTCACAAAGGAATTATGTCCGGCGGTGATCATACCAACGACGGAGAGGTTGACTGGTTAAGAGAAATTCTTCCTCCTATTTTTGCAAAATATGAGGTGGATTTGGTGCTTCAGGGACATGACCATGTATATACCCGTTCCAGAAGTTACTATTATGGAGATTCTTATGACGGACTTACACCTAACTGGGATGATCCGGTAATATATAAAGATTATAATTATAACGGCGAGTCCCGTTTGCTCAACCTTGAGCCTTGCGGAACACATTACGTTACCATTAACTACTGTGCAAACAAGTCATATCCGGAGGAAACCAACCTTGATGAAGTTATTTATGAAGGTGAAAATCCTATTTCAGGAAATGATTGTATAGTTCAACCTAATCTTCCTATGTACGGAATCGTATATATAGATGGTGATATGATGATTTACGACGCTTATACATATGATGTTTCAGCGGGCAAATCTACTTTATACGATACGTTTGCAGTAAAAAAATAAAAAACCATAAAAAATACAATTTGTAACGTATCTTTTTACAGATACCTTTCAGAAAGGATAAAATCGTGACCGAGGCACAATTTGAATGGTGTATAGAACGGATAAAGCAGGGTGACAAGGATGGCCTTAAGGAAATCTATGAGAATTACATTGCTTTTATCTATTCCGTTGTCTATGAAAAATTGCAGAATAAAGAAAATGCGGAAGATATCACCGGAGATTTTTTTCTGAAATTATGGGAAAAAGCAAGTGTGTACCGGCCGGGAGGAGGCCATAGAGGGTGGATGGCGACAATTGCCCGGAATATGGCTGTGGACTTTTTGCGCAAAAACGGCAAAGAAGAGCTTACGGATATTATGCATGACAGTGAAGAAGACAGTGAAAGCAGAGTATCCGTAAGCAACATATATGATAAGTCGGGGACAAGCACGGTAGAGCAGGAAGCCATAGGTAATATTACCTTAAAGGATGCTTTATCAAAACTGAAAAGCAGTGAGCGTGAAATTCTCAATCTGAAAATAATGGGTGAGTTTACCTTTAAGGAGATTGCGGACATTTTACATATGCCCATGGGCACTGTTACATGGAAGTACAGAGAGGCAATCAAATTCTTAAGGAGGTGCGGCTATGAAGAAGCTTGAAGATGAATACAGACAGCTGATACAAAGTGAAGTGCCGGACCTTTGGAGCAGAATTGAAGCAGAAATTGATGCAGATTATGCCGGTGTTACGCCTGTGAATAATAATGAGAAAAAGAAAGCTTACGGCTTTTGGAAGAAATATTCCCTTCCTATGGCAGCTTGTGTTGCAGTCGCGTTATGTGTGCCTCTTATGATGAATGGTTTTTTGGGGATTGCAAGAGGACGATACGAATCTGCAGACACTGCAGCAGCGGGTGTGGAATATGCCATGGAGAATACCAGTGTGACAACAGACTGCGCAGAGGAAGTGGAAGAAGCCTTTGTGGAAGAGTCTGTTGCTGACGGAACTTTTGTGGATGAATCGGCAGAGGATGGTGGTGTTACAGAGGACTGTGCAAAGGAAACAGAAGATTTAAAAGAAGCAATATCACAGGAATCCGCAACTGAGGAAAGGCTAGAAAAGGAAAGCGAACCTGTACATTTTAAGCTTACAATAAATGCTGTAGAAGCCTCAGCCACAAGTCTGGAGAATGACGCGGGTGAAGGTATCGTTTATGCGGTTGATACTGTTGAAAAGGGTAAATGTACCTTGTTTGTTCCGGCAGGTGCGGACTTTGATATGTCTGCTGATGTACCTTTTACGGTGGCGGCAAAGCCGGTAGATACCGGGTGTTATGAACTTGTTGAAGTGATTGAATAAAAATATTAAAGGTTTCCGATATAGTATCGGAAACCTTTTTTGCATTTTATGTATCGCAGAATGTTAATTATTCCTCAAACAACGGGGTAGAGAAGTATCTTTCGGCTGTATCGGGAAGTACCGTAACAACAGTTTTACCTTTTCCTAATTTCTTGGCAAGCTTAAGCGCGGCAGCTACATTAGTACCGCTTGAAATGCCACACATGAGTCCTTCCATACGGGCAAGATTGCGGGCTGTCTCAATTGCTTCTTCGTCTGTTACAATGTAAATGTCGTTGTAAATTTTAAGATTTAAGTTGCCTGGAATAAGACCGTCACCGATACCCATTTGTAAGTGGGTACCAATGGTTCCGCCGGCAAGGATGGCTGCATTTTCAGGCTCTACCGCCCAGATTTCAATGTCCGGGTTCTGGGCCTTTAAAACAGCACCGATTCCGCTTAAGGTTCCGCCTGTTCCGATTCCGGAGCAGAAGCCGTGAATGGGACCTGCCACCTGTTCCATTATTTCAAGACCGGTATGGTGCTTGTGGACAAGGGGGTTGGCAGGGTTCTCAAACTGCTGGGGTATGTATACATTGGGGTTCTCTTCAGCCATTTTCTGTGCTGTTTTGACACACTCATCAATACAGTCGCCGATATTGCCGGCGTCATGAACAAGTACTACCTCTGCACCGTAGTGACGTACAAGCTTGCGGCGTTCTTCACTGACAGAGTCGGGCATGATTATAATGGTGCGGTATCCTTTAACGGCACCTATAAGTGCAAGGCCGATTCCCTGGTTACCGCTTGTAGGCTCCACGATTATAGTGTCGGGTCCGATAAGTCCCTGCTTTTCAGCCTGCTTTATCATATTATAAGCGGTTCGTGTCTTGATGGAGCCGCCTACATTTAATCCTTCGAATTTAACATATACATCTGCCGCATCAGGGTCAGCCATGCGTGACAGCTTTACCATGGGGGTGTGGCCGATTGCTTCTAAAATATTCTGATATACCATACTAAGCCTCGTTCTTTATTAGTAAATTTTGTTAATCCAACCAAAAAATGATTATAGCACAGTTAAGTCTTCATCACAAGTAAAAAAGGTGAGACCTTTGCCTTTTGCCTCACCTTAATATACTTTATTCTGCTTCTGTAATCCAGTCAAAAAACATGGAGTCGTATTCGCTTCTTTCTTCTGAACCTAAAAAGCCTATTACAAGTTCTTGGGAATCAGAGTAATAACCGGCCTGTGTGAGCCTGTCCTTCATGTCGCCCGAAAGAAATACACCAACTGCTTTGGGCAGTTCCTTTCCTTCTGCACTGCGTTGTTCATCCACGTCTACCACCAACTGGGCTTCAAGAGCCTTTAAATCGTAGTTTACTTCACGGTCTAATATTGCCTCATCAAAGTAAAAAAGACAATCCCCGTATTTAGCAAGCTGTTCGTCAGTCAGAAATAAATCCAGGTCCTTAAACAATCCCTGATTGGCGTATGAGGCAAACAGGGAACTTTCCGCTACTACCACATCAATCTGCTCTGTGGCACAAAGAGCAAGAAACTTCTGGGTGTTGTTCATGGATAGCTGGTCGTAACCTGTGGTCTTGAAGCTTATGCTGGTATCAAGATAAGCATCGTATTTATCTGTGTCAATATCCGTAAGCGCGGTAAAATCTTCCATAAACTCGCTGTCGGTATATGTAGGGGTACAATTTATAAAGGCGGCATAAAATGCGGTATCTTTTTTGGTTGCCACATCGTATACCATGTAGAGAACAAATAAAGCAATGCAGGAAATTACTATTACAGTGGTCTTGTTATAGTACCAGAAATAACCAAATTTTTCCTTAAGGCTTTTTTGTTTCAGTGCTTCCCGTTCTTCTTTGAATTCATCCATAAGAGGCATAATCGTCACCTGTCTTTTTCTATAGTTTATAAGTAATAATACATTTCAGTTTTTAGTCTGTCAATGAAATCAATATAATAAATTTATTAAAAAAATAATAACTCATCAATATCTTGAAAGTTTCCTGTGGATGTAATATCATAGGATTATTAAATAAAATGTATAAGGTGATTTGCACATTACCTTATTGCAGAAAGAGGAATTATGAGCGAAACATATGTAGAATGTCTTGTAAAGAAGAAAGATTCGGCGGCAATGAATATTTTGAAGTGGGTATTGATTTCAATAACCTCTTTTTTTGCGATTGTAGGTTTTATGGGAGGTGCAGTGCTGCTTTTGGTTATAGCAATAATACCCGGAATCCTTGCGTATATTGTAAGTCAGAAGTGTGATTTGGAATATGAGTATTTATATCTTGACAGGGAGATTACAATTGATAAGATTGTAAATCAAACCAGAAGGAAAAAAGTTGAAGTTCTGGAGGTTAACCGTATGGAGATTATAGCTCCTATCAATTCCCATGCATTAGACAGCTATCGTAACAGAAATCTTAAGACCACAGATTACAGCGTAGGCGAAGAACTTCAGCCGGATAACAGATATGTAATGTATTACAATGGTAACAGAAGAATAATTTTATCCCCCTCTGCGGAAATGTTAAAAGCGATAAAAACAATCGAACCGAGAAAAGTATTTTTTGATTAAAATATTTTTTCTTAAAAATTGATTGACAATTTAATGGGTTTTTGTTAAACTCATTTGAAATTCCAAAATTACCGAAGAACAATATAGGAGGATACGAAGATGGGTCAGATTATTGGCGAAGGCATTACTTTTGATGATGTGCTCTTAGTACCGAGCTATTCACAGGTGATACCCAATCAGGTGGATTTAACTACTTACCTTACAAAGAAAATCAAACTGAATATTCCTATGATGAGTGCGGGTATGGATACTGTTACCGAGCACAGAATGGCTATTGCAATGGCAAGACAGGGTGGTATCGGTATTATTCATAAGAATATGTCCATTGAAGCACAGGCCGAAGAAGTAGACAAGGTTAAACGTTCAGAGAA
>CAZGSF010000032.1:0-21697 GCA_964528145.1 uncultured Lachnospiraceae bacterium
TCTTCCGTATGGAATTTAAGTTTACAAGTGGAATTTAACTTTTCACTCAACCTTTTCTTTCTTTCCTTTCTTTTTTCTTTTTTGCTTTAAGAAATTTTTCTTTTGTTTTGATATTTTACTTTATCTTCATAATAAACTTCACCATTTTTTATTTTGATATCATACCCGTTATCTTCAAATTCTTTTATCTTTTGCGCCAAATTTAAATTTTCTATTAATTCTCCTTTATCAGGATTATTTATAAAATCACTCATAACTCATTCTCCTTTCTCTTACGATATCCAATATTCCTCTATAATTTCTTCCTGCCATTCTCCTGTTTTATATTGTTGCAACAAAATGTCTAAGTTATAATTTTCAACTTCCATATCTTCTTCATAGTAATTTATACAACACCATATATCCTTACTTTCTTCCATACACATAATAACCTTTTCTGAAAAAAATCTCCCAAAATCATATCTGCATGTACTAGTAAATTTTTGTTCAATCAAGCCTTGATATTCCGTAGTAAAAAATATAATACAAATATTGTAATATCGGTCACTATCGTAATTATTGAGTATTTCCCATAATTGCAATAACCTTTTTTGCTCTGCGACCTTATCTATTTCTGTATTCGAGTATGATGCAATAACCATATCAACATCATCCCCCTCTGTTTGCATACGTATCTTAACATCACTTTCTTTGTATATTTCTTTAATCTGTGTTGTCAAATCGTTTCTTAAAATCAAGCTATCTTTTTCATCAAAATAATTATTTACACTAACGTAATTTCCTAATTCAGGCTTATCGTTTTTCTTAGCATAATAATCATAATTAGCATAAGCCAAATCAAACTGATACCCCGTTTCATTTTCTGTGCAGAAAAATTCCCAACTCAAATCATTATTCAAAATAACCCCATCCACCGTAAAATCGCCACCTATTTCTTCTTCCAATGCAGCTTCTATTTCGGGAATTCGTTTCTCTACCTCTTCCTTTAACACGGGGTCTTTTTCCATCTCCAGTTCAGTCAGTGCCATCCCGATTTTTGACGGAAATGCATGAATTGTACCTTGGCACGGTCCGCCAAGTTCTGCAATTTCCACCGGTATAGGTTCCATGCTCACCTGATAATCATACACATAGCCTTCCGGACATTCTGTTGTGTCATCAGTCTCTGACTCCACTTCTGTTTCTACGTCCGTTTCCGCCTCCGGTGTTACTTCTGTGGTTTCTTCCACCTCTACAACTTCTGTCACTTCATTTTGTTCTGTAACCGGTATATCTGTACTGCTTGTACATCCGGTTATCAAACCTGCCATCAGCAATAATGCCAACCCTGTTTTTAATAACATTTTCACTGTCTTTTTCATTTGTCAATCTCCTCATAAACTTTGCCACAAATCATCATATAAAACAAAAAAGCAACCAGACATAACATCTGATTGCAACCGAACTACCTAAGAAAGCTTATGCAAAATTACATATATAATTCCCCTTTACTTTCCTTGCGGCTTCTAGCTTTGCGTCCTCATCTTTCGATGGGTTTGCCCACGCATATATTAGCATGTGAATTTTTCTTTTGTCAATCCTTTAGTATGATAAACTTGCGACTCGCTAAAATTTGACAATTGCCCCTCAAGTGTATATAATGTCTATATACAATATCACATCACAGTATACACACATATACTACCTTATGCATAAGAAAGAGACAACCATATGGACATTATTATCAGCAACGCTTCCGGTGTACCCATTTATGAGCAAATCGAGGAGCAAATCAAGAGACTGATTATGACAGGTGAATTAAAAGCGGGGGACGCCCTGCCGTCAATGCGAATGTTGGCAAAGGACTTAAAAATCAGTGTCATAACTACCAAAAGAGCCTACGAAGACCTGGAGCGTGACGGGTTTGTGGAATCCGTCGTTGGAAAAGGAAGCTTCGTAAAAGGCGTAAATAGCGAAATAATGAAAGAAAGCATGCTCTTTGATATCGGAGAATACTTTGAAAAAGCTGCGGATAAAGCACTGCTTGGCAAAGTATCCTTAGATGAATTAAAAGAAATGCTTACTATCATTTATGAGGAAAAACTGAATGAACGAGACTAAAAATGTAATTGAATTAAAGAATGTTACAAAGGATTACGGCGACTTTAAGCTTGATAACGTGACCTTTTCCGTGCCGGAAGGCTCCGTGTGTGGATTTATCGGGCAAAACGGTGCCGGAAAAACCACCACCATCAACCTAATCTTAGACATCATCAAACGGGATGACGGAAACATCCGTGTTTTCGACGAAAGCATTGATAACGACAGCGCAAGCCTCCGTGAGAATATCGGCGTTGTCTTTGATGAAATGGGCTTCCATGAATTTATGACCGGCCGTGACATTAATATTATGATGAAGAACATTTATAAAAACTGGGACGAGTCTGCCTTCTTTGATTATTTGAAGCGTTTTTCACTGCCATCAAAGAAAAAATGCGGTGCCTTTTCCAGAGGTATGAGGATGAAACTGCAAATTGCAGCTGCACTGTCCCACCATGCTAAGCTTCTTATCATGGACGAACCTACCAGCGGACTTGACCCAATTGTCAGAAACGAAATGATAGACATTTTCCGTGAATTTGTTGTAGAGGAGGACCACACTATCCTTCTTTCCTCCCACATTACCGGTGACCTGGAAAAGCTGGCAGACGAAGTTGTTTTCATCGACGGTGGAAAAATCATGCTTTCCGGCAATAAGGATGACCTCCTTCTTATGCACGGAATATTAAAATGCAGGAAGGATGAATTGTCACAAATAAGCGAAGCACTTATTGTCCACAAAGAGGTAAGTAACTACGGCGCCGAGGTTTTGGTAAACGACCGGGGTGTTGCCGCTAAGCTTTACCCCGATATGGTAATCGAGCCGGCAGCACTGGAACAGATAATGATCCACTATGTCAGTGGAAAGAGGTGATGTTATGAAAGGTCTTATCATAAAAGATATTATGTGCCTAAAAAAGCAGCTCACCGTGTTTGTCTATGTTCTTGCAGGTGTGCTGCTTGTATCGGTTATGTACGTGCTAAGCGCCCGCTTCGGAAATATTGCCAGGGCAGGTAAAGAAATGCTCGCCTCAAATGACATGACCGCCGTTGACGTTACCAACCTTGGCACAATGGCACTTGTTTTCTTTATGCTCCTTCCCATAGCTTGTATAGGGGATATGGCAAATGTTTTTATATCCGATGGCAAAGCAGGCTTCCATAAAGTAGCGGGAGCCCTTCCTGTTCCTTTGAAAAAGCGGCTACTGGCAAGGTATTTTACAATTTATGCATTGTTTGGAATTGGTGTGCTGGTTGATATACTGATTGCATTTCTGCTTTCAGCCCTTACGGACCTCATTAACTTCGGGGATTTTCTTGGGATTATAATATCCTCCGCATCCGTTATGAGCATTTACAGCTCCCTTGTTATTTTTTTCTGTTTATTAATCGGATATGGCAAGGAACAGTATGCACAGATTTTTGCACTTATAACCATGGGGCTTATGGCGTTTCTTGCAAATCTTAAAACCATAAAAACAATTTTTGCAGATATAATTGCTGCTTCTTCAGGACCGGGGGATAATGCCGCCACCGCTATAATGTGGAATACACTGTACTTTATAAAAGACAAAGCATGGGTACTTCTTTTGATTGCAGTTGCAATCAGCGTGCTGTCCTACGCAGCGTCCTTTGCAGTTGCGGAAAGAAAGCGGGGTGTCATCTGATGGGCGGACTACTTTATAAAGATTTTGTTGCTGTGGGCGGAAAGCGGTTGGTACTCTGTCTTTCACTTTTCACGATTGCGTATATTGTGCTTAGAGTACTTTTTCCGGGAACCACAGAAATCCCCGGCTTTATGGCTATAAACGATAACGGCGAACTTATTAATATAATTGATACTTTTTTCTTTATGGGTGAATGTTTGATTATCATTGAGGGGGGCTATTTGATTAATGACTTAAGTTCAAAGATAATCCAATTTGATGAAAAAGGCAGAATCAGAAGCTACTTTTGTGCACTGCCCATAGAAAAGAAAACATATGTGGCATCCAAGTACATATTTATCGGTATAGCAGCATATATCATTTTTTCCCTTTATATGCTGTGGCACGTTGTGGCACTGGCATTTATGGGAGCCGAATACCTCAAAGAATTCACCTATGCTATCGCAGGCTTTTCAATTCCTTTTATTTGCCTCATCCTTCTTACCACCGCCTTTGAACTTCCCATGTTTCTTCTTATGGGAAAGGGAAAAGCAATGATGATTAAAGTAGGATTTATCATGTTTTTGGGACTACTGGTTTTAGGGTTTCTTCTTTTTGGGGACCTTACTGTTGTGGAGAATTGGGACATTGAAAATGTTATAAACTGGATTAATAAGCATGAATTCGAACTGATTCTTATTTCAGTGCTGTCTCCGGTGATTACCATGGCACTTTATTATGCATCCTACCGCATTACCACCCATTTTTACGAAAGAAAGGAGTCAACAGATGAGTACTAATGCAAAACGACTTGCCATTTACCTTATTCTTTCTTTCGGACTGACTTTTCTTTGGTTTGCCATTGCAATACCGACGGGACAGACCTGGAATGATATGTCATCTGAGATGCAAAGCTTCGTTGCACTGGGAATGCTCTTTCCTGCAATTGCACATTTCCTTACCAGATGGATTACCAAAGAAGGTTTCTCCCTGAGCGGAAAAGATTCCATGATGCTTGGAATATCCTTTCACAACCGGAAATGGGTATACTTTCTCATAGCAGCGTTCCTTCCTTGGGCTTATACAGAACTTGGCAATCTGATTGCCCTTATAATCTGCCCTGATTTGTATGACCCTAAATATTACCTGACCCTTGGGCTTGACAGGAAAACACTTCTTATATTTCCGGTAGCTGCAATAATTTCCGGAATAACCGCCTCCTTTGCCGCATTCGGCGAAGAAGGGGGATGGCGGGGATATATGATGCCAAAGCTTATGAAGCTTACATCACGCCCCAAAGCATTATTGATTGGCGGTATAATCTGGGGACTTTGGCATGCACCACTCACCTGCATCGGACACAACTTCGGAACCGAATACCCCGGATTTCCTTATCTTGGAATTGTGCGTATGTGTGTATTCTGCATCTTGATGGGAATTATTCTTACCTTTGTTACTGAAGCTACCCATTCCATATGGCCGGCAACCATTATGCACGCAGTAAACAATACCCAGCCAAGCATATTGTCCGGGTATATCAATCCTGACAAATCTGATTATATATTGGGAATGAGCGCATCATGGTCAGGTCGAATGATAAGCACTTTGCTTGTTGCTGTGGTCGTACTGATTGTTTGGAAAAAGATAAAGATTGAAGAAGAATAAGCATTTTGAAAGGGCTGTATCACAAAATTTGTGAACAGCCTTTATCTTCATCCTCTGTAATTGTTCCCGGCACTACTTCGTCTTTCTCGTCGCAACAATACTCTGCATCAAAATTCCCCCTATAATAAATATCAGTGCAATAACTGCTGTTAAATCCACCTTTTCTTTGATAAATACAGCCGATACAACCAATGACAAAAATGGGGTCAGATAAGCCAAATTTGCAATACTTGCCGTGTTCTTTGCCTCGTTTAGCGCCAGCGCCCAAAGTAAATATGCCACCGCATCTACTACTACACCAAGCCAGATAAGTCCCAGCCACTGCATACCTTTAATTGGCACCCACTGCTCCGCGCAAAGTCCCAGCACCCCTGCACACACCGCAGTCGTCAGCCAAATAATCATCATTGCAATGTTCTGGTTATAATCTGCCTTTTTATTCAGCACCGAAAATAGTCCATAGCAAATCGCCGCCATAATGCAGGCTACTACCCCCAATACCGCATTCCCGCCACTTTTGGTACCATCCATTCCCACAGTCAGAATAACAATTCCCACAAAAGAACACACCATCGCTACAGCTTTCATCACTGTCAGTTTTTCCTTCAATATTATGCACGAGAAAACTACTATCATAATGGGCCACAGATAATTTAATATGCATGCCTGACCCGATGTAAGCTGACCAATTCCGTAATAATAAAGGGCAGAGTAAAGAAAGAGCCCAAGGAATCCAAGCCCCGCCATCTTAACGTAGTCCTTCGCCCCATACTGTTTCATAATTTTCACTGAACCGTTTACCAGATTTAAAATCAGCAGGAAGGCAAATGCAAACACGCTGCTGATTGCAAGCATCTGTAAATTGGGCATATCGCCCAGTAGTACTTTTACCATTGCTGCCAGAGTGGACCAGATAAGCACAGTCGCCCCGGCGAAAATATATTTTTTCATAATAAGTAACCTCTATAAATTGCGTTTTTCATAGGAACTTTTGCAAGCACCTCCAGACTCAAAGTAGCGAATTAAATTTTCCTAAATTATGCGGACAAATGTCTCTGCACTTATGGCAGGTAATTTGCCATATCTGCTTTTCTTCATTATCACCAAAAGCATGCTCCCAACATGCCTGTTGATTTAACTCTTCGTTTTCAAGTGCATTCACAGGACATATATCTACACAACGATTACAATTTTCTTGCCCTCCTGCGAGATATTACGATAATATGGAAGTGTGTCCTTATACTGTACATACTCATCATAGGGAATCACCGTGGGCGAAACAATAACATCATTCTCCAATCCAAGTTCCGCAGATTCATCCCAGACAACCTTTAACTTATTTTGCAAATCAGCACGTTCTCCATGTACTACTGCAACAATATCAATGTCCGAGTCCCCTGACTGCTCACCTCTGGCATATAAACCATACAACAAAATATCTTCAATATCTTTTCCATAAACCCGCCTATAACATTCAACCACATATGTCATAATTCTGTTAAGTTGTTCTTCTGTACACATCATCCATATCACCGCCTTTCCGTGTTCTTTCATTATAGTTTACGCAATACAGAATTACAATATATATATTCACAAAAAAGAACCCACCGCAGTGAGTTCTTCTCTTTATACATATGATATTCCAATCACATCATCTGATTATTCAAATCTGATATACTCAGCCCATTTGTCCCAAATCTGGCAGACAAATGTTTTTCCCTGATTAAGAACGATTTCATTACCATCCTTGTCATAGTACTTGGTAGGTTTCTCGTCACCGTTCATTCTCTCCCATGTTCCTTCCACTACTTTACCCTGTGTAAAGTAATACATAGTACCATCACCGGTCACGGGACCGTGCATTTCCATGATTAAGTATCCATGGTCGTCACGCTCCTGTCCGTGGCAAACCTGAAGGATTACGTTAGCAACCTGTAAGGTTTCACCATTATGCTCATCATATAATTTCTCGCCATACTCGTAATAATCGTATAATCCGGTAGCTTCATCATATTCAAAATATGCACCTACAGTATTGTAGTTACCTTTTTCACCGGGCCAGATTTTTGTAGCAGCATCTGCATCTGCATAGTCTGCAACAACATCATCCTTTGCAAATAAGAATTTAGGCTCAAACACATCTTCGTATTCCCATGTATAACCGCGTTTCTCAACACCCTTCATAAGTCCGTCAATAAACATGTATGCTGAGTCGGTAGAATTATAGCTTCCGGTTCTGTCATAACGGTCAAATGCAATACTTGTAGGAACTTCAATACCGGAAGTTCCCTGACTGATATTATCTACCAAATCACTGTTAAGAAGCTCATTAGCGTATACTGCTGAACCCCAGTGACAAACAATTGCATTATGCTCTAATGCATCATATACCATGTAATCACGGATACTTCTTACAGGTCCGATACGGTCCAAATCATCAAAATCTTCGAACATACAGAAAAGTCTGGTAAGGTTATCTCTCAAAGGAACCTGATAAATTATGCTGGCATTGGTAATACCATAATGAGGCAGACAGCTCTTCTGATTAGGAATGGAAACTGCAATAGGACGACGGGTCGCAATAGCCTCGTCCACCCACTCACCGGTCAAATAACTCTGCATTTTGCCATCTACAACTTCTCTTTCTTCAATAACAGGATAAAGATATGGTGACTCCTCTACCACTTCTTCAACAACTTCCTCTACTACTTCTTCAACATCCTCTTCAGTAGTTTCTTCCGTGACTTCTTCTGCCACAGTTTCTTCCGTGGCATCTTCGCCACATCCGGTTACGGCAAAAAGTGCCGCCATTAGCATAGCAAGTAATACTTTTTTCTTCATGATAATTCTAAACTCCGTTCTCTTGTGTTTTTCTTAATTAAGCCTGATCTTTTTTAGTTAAGATTTTAATAACAGCCAATGTTCCAATCATCAATATAATACCGATAGGCAAACATACCCATGCGCTCTTAACAAATCCGGCAATTATGTAAGTTACAAATGATACAACCGCAACCAGTACAGCATAAGGAAGCTGGGTTGATACATGGCTTACATGGTTACACTGTGCACCTGCAGAAGCCATGATGGTAGTATCTGAAATAGGTGAACAGTGGTCACCGCAAACAGCACCTGCCATACAAGCAGAAATAGATATAATCATAAGTGTAGGGTCACTATTCTGGAATACATTTACCACTATAGGGATAAGGATACCAAATGTTCCCCATGATGTTCCGGTAGCAAATGATAATCCACACCCGATAAGGAATATTATTGCGGGTAAGAAGCTCATAAACCCTTCTGCACTACCTTGTACAATTTCTGCAACAAACTCTGCAGCTCCAAGGCTACTTGTCATATTGTTCAAAGTCCATGCAAAAGTTAAAATAAGCATTGCAGGAACCATTGCTTTAAAACCTTCCGGGAAACATTCCATACATTCTTTAAAAGTTAATACTCTGCGAACAAGATATATAGCAAGAATCAAAATAATTGCTACAATACTTCCCATAGCCAATCCTGCTGAAGCAGAACAGTTAGTAAACGCATCAAACAAACTTTCGCCTTCAAAAAAACCGCCTGTATATAGAAGGCTGATTACACAAGAAACAATCAATACAATAATCGGAAGAATCAAATCAATAACTTTACCTTTACCGGTTATTACCATTTCTTCCTGTACGACTTTCTTCTCCTTATCACTTTCTGAAAAAAGATCTCCTTTTAATGCATTAAGTTCATGCTTACGCATAGGTCCAAAATCAATATTCAGAACAATAATAACAATCATCATGACAATTGTAAGTAACGCATAAAAATTATATGGAATCGAACGAAGGAATAAGGTAAAACCATCTTCACCTTCCACAACACCTACAACTGCTGCTGCCCATGACGAAATGGGTGCCAAAATACACACAGGTGCCGCCGTAGCATCTATCAGATATGCAAGTTTTGCTCTTGAAACCTTATGCTCATCAGTTACAGGACGCATAACACTTCCAACCGTCAGACAGTTAAAATAATCATCAACAAATATTAATACTCCAAGAACCATTGTAGCAAACTGTGCTCCCACACGACTCTTGATTCTTTTCTTTGCCCACTGCCCAAATGCTGCTGAAGCGCCGGTTTTATTCATAAGCGCAACCAATGTACCAAGCAATACCAAAAATATTAATATACCTACGTTTCCGGTACTGGAAAGAGAAGCGACAAATCCTTCGTTATAGATATGCAATAATGTTCCTTCAAGCGAAAATCCTGAATAGAATAATCCTCCTACCAAAATTCCTAAAAACAACGAACTATATACTTCCTTGGTTATCAAAGCAAGTACAATAGCAACTACAGGGGGAATAAGCGCCCAGAAAGTTGCGTACATTGACGGTGTATAAGCCGCGCCATCTGCTTCAGCAAAAACCGTCATAGGCAGAAGTGTCATTGCCAAAGCCAGTAAACCTGCTCCGCCAAGCATTTTTTTCTTTAATGCTTTCATTAGTAAACCCATCCTTTCTTTTGTCAAAACACAAATACGTACTTATTTTATCATCACTCACAGGAAAATCCAAGTAAATATTGATAAATGCACAAAAACTCTTTAAAATACATACTTTTTCAATCTGTCAAATGCTTCTTTCACTCTCGAAAAGGGCAGCGCCAGATTCATTCTTATGGTATTATCCTTTCCAAAGGGTCTTCCGTCCTGCCAGATAACTCCAACCTCCATGCCGGCGCGGATAAGTTCATCCATGGTTTTATCATGCTTTTCACACCACTCCTTGCAATCAAGATATAACATATATGTGCCTTGAGGCTTGGCAACCGATACCCCTTCAAAATTTTCCCGAATAAATTTATAGGCATATTCCACATTCTCAGTCAGTACGCTTCGCAATTCATCAACCCATACACTTCCCTCCTCGCTATACGCTCCAATAAGGGCATGCATGGAAAGCACATTCATATTATTGTACTCATTTACATAAGATTGCTTTTTATAACGGTCATGTAAATATGAATTATAAACAATATGATATGAACCTATTAAACCTGCGATATTAAATGTTTTAGATGGTGAATATAACGCAATTGTCCTGTTTTTTGCATCCTCTGATACAGACTGTGTAGGAATATGGTCATACCCATAAAGGGTTAAATCTGCCCAAATCTCATCCGAAACCACTATACAATCATTCTGCTTATATATATTCATGGCCTGCTCAAGTTCTTCCCTATTCCACACACGCCCTGCGGGATTATGAGGTGAACAAAATATTGCAAAATGAATTTTATTCTCTTTAATTTTCATATCCATATCCGAGAAATCCATGCGCCAAACACCATCCGCATCCCGAACAAGGTCACTGAATACAATTTTTCTACCGCACGCTTCAATAGCATGTATAAACCCAATATATGCAGGTGCATGAAGAAGCACTGCGTCGCCCGGAGCAGTAAAAGCTGTTACCGCACTTACTACGCCGCCAACCACACCGTTCTGATAACCGATATTCTCTCTTGTCAATCCGCTTGTTCCATTGCGAGTCTCCTGCCACTTAATAATACTGTTATAATATTCATCCGTATACTCATAATACCCAAATGCCGGATGCTTAACACGCTCAATAATTCTGTCCTGAATAGCAGGTAATACAGGAAAATTCATGTCTGCAACCCACATGGGTATTTTATCGAATCCTTCTTTTATCTCTACATTCGGAAACGGGATTATGTCAACCGCTATCGCATCCTTTCCCACTCTATCAAGAATAGACGTAAAATCATATTTCATTTTTGGGGCTCCTTATATTTTAAGAATGCATGTGGTAAAAAAGTTTTGTGACGGGTCCTTTAAATGCGTCGGTACTTAGCGAGGTTCTATCGAGCTTAGTACCGTTACGTCATTTAACGGAGTGCAAACGTGCCCGGAGCAAAACTTTTTTACCACATAGTTATTAAAATTTAATATCAAGTTCTACGGGACAATGATCCGAACCCATGATGTCTGTGTGAATCTTTGCATCCGTAAGCTTATCTTTAAGACACTCCGACACAACAAAATAATCTATACGCCACCCTGCATTCTTAGCTCTTGCCTGAAACATATATGACCACCATGAATACACACCCGTTAAATCCGGATAAAAATATCTAAATGTATCAACAAATCCGGCATCCAGCAATTCTGTAAATTTCTGCCTTTCCTCATCCGTAAATCCCGCATTTTTATGATTTGTGGACGGGTTTTTCAAATCTATTTCCTTATGAGCAACGTTGAGGTCCCCACAAAAAATAACAGGCTTCTTCTCCTCCAGTTTTTTAAGATAAATAAGGAAATCCTCTTCCCACTTCATGCGGTAATCAAGTCTGGCAAGTTCTCTCTGTGAGTTAGGAGTATAAACCGTCACAATATAGTAATCTTCATATTCCAGAGTTATAACACGACCCTCATGGTCATGCTCCTCCACACCGATTCCCTTATATACCGAAACAGGCGCTTTTTTCGTAAATATTGCAGTTCCGGAATATCCTTTCTTTTCAGCACTGTTAAAATACTGATAATATCCGGGCAGTTCCAAATCTATCTGCCCCTCCTGAAGTTTTGTTTCCTGTATACAAAATACATCTGCATTTTCTCTTTCAAAAAATTCAATAAAACCTTTCCCTACACAGGCACGAAGCCCATTAACATTCCAAGATATTAGTTTCATTTCATCTGCCACATCCTTCTAAAGTTTAGCTTCTAACGGAAATATTATACACCATTAATTTTTTATTGTGAATATTTTAAGCTCATGATATTATAAGTCCGAAACATAAAGGAGAATACCTATGAAAAACAAAAAACTTTTTCTTTTTGATATTGACGGGACTCTGGCTCTTGGAAACAACTTATTTGACGGCAGCCGTGAATTAATCGAACACATCAAAAAAATCGGTGGACAGGCATATTACATTACTAACAATTCCACCAGCAGCGGTGCGGACTATGTTAAGAAATTCAAGGATTTCTATGGCCTTAATGCAACCGAAGACCAATTTATTACTTCCGGCTATATGACCATCAGATTTTTAAAGCAAAACTATTTTGGAAAAAAAATATTTGTAATGGGAACTTCTTCATTTGTTAACGAATTAAAAAGAAACGGTCTTGCCGTTACAGAAAAATTTGAAGAAAATATAGAATGTGTTCTGGCAGCCTATGACAGTGAATTAAATTACCAAAAATTAACTGATATCTGCCATATACTTTCCATCCGGAATGTGCCTTTCTACGCCACCAACCCGGACCTTTGTTGCCCCATCGATTTTGGTTTTGTTCCCGACTGTGGTGCAATATGTAAAATGATAGAATACGCCACTGGCAAAACTCCCATATATCTTGGCAAACCTGATAAAGAAGTGGTAGAACTATGCATGAACCTTTCCGGTTTCTCCCGGGAAGAAACCATTGTCATCGGCGACAGACTTTACACCGACATTGCCTGCGGCATTAACGCCGGCGTCGACACCTGCGTACTATTCACTGGTGAAGCAACCCCGGATGACATGAAAAACACCCCCTATCCTGCCACCTATGAATTCGACAATATCAGGGGATTTTATGAAGCATTATGTACAAAATCCCATAAACAACAGGCTGGTGCAACATGTAAATAAGCAGTGAATGTCTGCCAAGCCATGCGCAGACACCATTATGCCCTTTTTCAAGCAGGCTGCGAAGCCCGGCACACTTTTCTGATTTCATAACAACAAAATTTGCAAAATAACCTGTAAGAAACAGAAAAATCCATGGAAAAACAGAAAAATAATCTGTTGAGAAAAATTCCCTGTGCCTGAATCCCCAAAAAGTTGTAAAATAATTTTTATACAAAAATTCCGGCAAATCAATCAGCCTTAAGGTAAAAAATCCAACAAATCCTTTATTAGCGGAATATGTAAATGCAAACATAAGAAAACTTACTATCATTCCGGCTATTCCGTATTCTGCATTAATGAATTTCCGGACAAATTTATCCGCCGCTCCTACAATCAGCATACTGCTTCCTATAAGCGTAAGCACACCAAAAATAATTGGCTGGTCGGGCATAACAATCAATGTAACTATTGTAATTATACACCCGGCGCCAAACACTACCATTCCGCGTCTTAGCACTTTTTTCCCAAAAGGAATACAAAATCCTGACAGCATAATAAATCCCCAACATATACTCTGCTGCCATATATTTGCAGGTACACTCCTGTACCACTCCCAATCGAAACCGTATATGTACACCAAATCCCATACTGTATGATACAGAATCATACTTATCAGACATATGCCTCTTAATACATCAAGACTCTGATACCGTATCTTTTGCTCACTCATATGTCACCCCATTACTTCTTTATACACTCGTAAAACATTCTTACCGCAAATTTTTTCAATTTCAGACGGCAGAAAACCTGCTTTTTCAAAAGCGTGGAGGAGCTTATGTATCGCCTGAACTCCGGGCAATTCTTTATGACCGTCTATTCCGTCAAAATCACTTCCCAGGCCCAGTACGTCAACCCCGCCCACATTTACAATGTGTTTTGCATGTTTCACAACCGACTCAATAGTCCCCTGCAACACTGATGCTTCACCTATATTATCATTCCCACTATTTTCAAGAAAAGGCGGATAAAAATTAAGTCCCATTACGCCACCCCTAAGAGCAAGTGCACGTATCATCTCATCACTGAGATTTCTCGAAACCGGGCAAACCGATCTTGCATTGGAATGACTTGCCACAAAGGGCTTATTAGTACATTTTAACACATCATAAAAACCGTCATCCGACAAATGTGATACATCTACAATTACTCCCAGATGCTCCATGGCTTCCACAATCTCGAATCCGCAACCTGTAAGACCATACTCTCCGCTTTTACTATAACCGTGAGGATAACCCAGCTCATTGGGATAATTCCAGGTCAGGGTAATCATTCTTACACCATTCCGGTAAAACTCCTCTAATGTATCCACACTTCCTTCAAGTGCTGCGCCCTCCTCAATGGTAAGCATTGCCGACATCTTTCCCTGCAGCTTATTCTTACCGACATCTGCCATACAGGTAATCTCGCCGATAATATCCACATTATTTCTTATCTCCGACTTATAGTATTTCATAAGTTCAATAACCCGTGCTTTAACATCAGGATATTTGTTCTTATTTACAAATAAAGCAAAATTCTGCAAAAGATATCCGGATTCTTTCATCCGTTTCAAATCCAGGTGCTTGGAATTTTCATAAAGGTTTTCTGTTGTAAGAAAAAGTTCACTGATTGTATCACAATGCATATCTACAATCTGCAAGGGTAAGTCCTCCTATTTAAGATAAAATCCAATTAAATTCATTGATGTATCATAGCTTATTGTGTAAGTTACGGTCATATTCTCATACTTTGCAGATACAACCGCAATCGCGCAATCTCCAATTTCCTTATCATCGGCACCTACTATCACAATATTTTTATATTCAACAAAAGCTCCTTTGTTTCCTAAATACTGTTCAAAAATGTCGGACAGACTTTCAACGGTCATCACTTCCTTCATCTTATCGCTCATAGGCACCGCGCAAAAAGCTTCTGCATCATCCTCATTAATATATCCGACAAGTTCCTTAGAAGCAGTTTCTACCACCGATGCATCAAATGCATCTGATAATTCCTTAGTTCCACCACATGCACACAAACCTGTTACCAGTACTACCATCAATAATAACGTTGAAAATATTTTTTTCATAAATTTTGTCCTCCTTATTCAAACAGCCTGTAGTTTCCCACAGGCTGCAATTTACATTTATTTTTTAATTATTATCAGGCAAAACCGCATTCATAATAATACCTGTAAGGGCACCTACCGCAAGTCCGCTCAATTTAATAGTCACACTGCCGATAGTAAAAGCAATTGCTCCCGCCGTACTGTAATTAATACCAATTGAAAGTACAAGAATAAGTGCTGCGATAATAACATTACGGCTTTTTGCAAAATCAACCCGGCTCTCAACAATATTGCGGACACCCACTGCTGAAATCATACCGTAAAGCACCAGTGACACACCGCCGATTGTGGCTGAGGGCATAGCACCTATCAACGCTTCAATCTTAGGAGAAAAAGCAAAGATAACAGCAAATCCTGCAGCAATACGGATTACAACCGGGTCAAAAACTTTTGTTAACGTAAGAACGCCCGTATTCTCGCCGTAAGTGGTATTGGCAGGTGCGCCGAACAAGGAAGCAATAATCGTAGCCAGACCATCACCAAGCAGTGTTCTGTGTAATCCCGGTTCTTCAATATAATTCTTACCTACCGTAGAGGAAATCGCAGATATATCTCCTATATGTTCAACCATTGTTGCAAGTGCAATAGGCATAATCGTTACAACTGCCGTAATCAGCAATGACACATCCAAATCACCAAAAATTGCAAAAGCAGTACTTTCCCATGCAACAGGAAGTCCAATCCACTGTGCCTCCTTTATTTCTGTAAAATCAACATTACCTGTTATTGCCGCCACAACGTAGGATGCAATAACTCCAAGGATAATTGGAATAATCTTAATCATTCCTTTACCCCATATATTACATATAATAACCACCACTATAGCAATCAGGGCAATCCACCAGTTTGTAGAACAATTATCAATAGCCGATTTAGATAATGTTAAACCAATAGCTATAATAATAGGACCCGTTACTATAGGCGGAAAAAACTTCATAACCTTAGCCGCTCCAAATGCCTTAATTAAAGCAGCCAGAACAAGATATAAAAGTCCTGAACAGGCAACACCAAAGCATGCATAAGGAAGCATTGCCGCATTATCAATCGCATTACCTGCAGCATCTGCCATAGGAGCTATGGCCGCATAACCACCAAGATACGCAAAAGATGAACCCAAGAAAGCAGGCACCTTTCCTTTGGTCAGAAAATGAAACAGCAAAGTACCAAGACCTGCAAACAACAGTGTGGTGGAAACGCTTAAGCCGGTCAGTGCAGGCACCAGAACTGTCGCACCAAACATTGCAAACATGTGCTGTACTCCCAAAATAAGCATTTTCGGCACTCCCAGTTTTTTGGCATCGTAAATTGCGCCATCTCCGAGAGTTCCATTTTTCTTTTTGCCACTCATAAAGAAATCCTCCTCAGTAAGATTAGTATAATAGGTTAACCCAACCCCTATCTATTCCATCTTATCTAATGGATATTTTACAGTCAAGTGCCAAAAGTCCTATTTACATGGTATTTATATCTAATAGTCCCGTATTATTCCGTGACTCAATAAAAAATCAGTCCAAACATGTATATATTCTGCTTTCAGATGCACACCGTCATAGCTATATTCCTTCTTTAATCCACCATTTTCATCACACACCAATGGATTCACATCCAGATAAAATATTTGATCATTATCGGCAAGCGTGGCTATTCTTTCATTTCGCTCCACAATCCCCTGATTATGTATATAATCACTTAAACCCGAATATTCTTCCGACACTTTCATTATTCCCTGAAGATAAATAACCGCCTGGGGCTGAAGTTCCCGGATACGCGCCACAACGTCTGCATATTTCCCCATGAAAGTATCCACATTCCCGCTGCCCATCTCATTAATGCCAAGCATCAGGTATATCTTACCAAACCGCCTCTGTCCCAAAGCCTCATCAACTGAAATTTTTCCTTCACCGCTATCTGATTCCACTATCTTTGAATCAAGCACCTTATGAATGGTAAGCCCCGTAGCTGCATAATAAGTTGCACCGGTCATATCAGAATATTCCTTAAGTCCTACAGTTCTTGAATCTCCTATAAAAAGCGCATCATTAAAGTATTCCGGCGAAACCTCTTTATATGGCGACACTGTAACATTATCAGATGATACTTCAACATTACCCGATACAGTATTCCCGGACACTGAATTATCCGATACCGAATTATCTGATACCGTGTTACCCGATACTGTAAATTCAGATTCATGACCGCCTGGGGCCCGATTTTCCTCAAATACCTTTTCGGAAATGTTATATTCGTCAATTATGTATACCGGCAGACTGTCCACACGATATTCCGGTTTGTTCAACTGCCCATTTACAAAATTCACAATGCGGGGGACAAACATACATCCTCCTGCCGCAGCCAAAACAATTACCAATATAAAAATTGCCCTGTTTCTATTAATAGATTTCATATGTATCTCTCATTTCTTTTTCTGTTTCAAAATGTATATCTCAAATCCTTACCAATTATACCACCACTAATTATCATTTTGTGAATGAAATTATTACAAGTTTCTTTCTTTTTATGAATAATTTCTTTTCATTTCAATAGAAATAATTTACAATAAAAAAAGATATAAATATAATGCCTGTTTAAGGAGATACCTACAATGAAAGAAAAGCTTTATACAATTCCTTTAAATGACGCAATAAATGCAGAGGATGAATGTCCTTTTTGTTACATAGAAAGAAATGTGGAACAGGATCTTCTGGATTTCACCTTAGGCTCCGGCTCCTCATACATGGAAAGTGATGTCCGCGAACAGACTGACATTGCAGGTTTTTGCCGCGAACATTTTCACAAAATGTTTGATTACGGCAACACTCTTGGCAACGGCTGGATTCTAAAAACCCATTACATGAGAATGATTGGCGAAATGAAACAGCAATTCGACAATTTTGCACCAGTGAAAATGACCTTCAAGGATAAATTCAAAAAGTCACAGGAAACTTCCAATTCAATTGCCATGTGGGTAAAAGAAAAAGACTGTTCCTGTTATATATGCAACCGTTTTGCTGACACATATGACAGATACCTTGATACTTTCTTTGTAATGTATAAAAGAGACGGCGAATTCAGAGACAAAGTGCATAACAGCAAAGGCTTCTGCCTTCACCACTTCGGTGATTTATGCGCCAAGGCAGATTTCGCACTTAATGAAAAAGATAAGCAGGAATTCTATCCTGCAATGTTCAGACTTATGGAAAGCAATATGAACCGCTTATTTGAAGATGTTTCATGGCTGGTAGACAAATTCGATTATCGCAACAAGGATGCCGACTGGAAAAATTCAAAAGATGCCATTCAACGAGGCATGCAAAAATTAAAGGGAGGCTATCCTGCCGACCCGGTTTATAAAATGAGTAAATAGCAGTAATTAAAAATGTCCGCGTAATCAGTTTACGCGGACATCTTTGTTGATAACCTTAGTAAAGTTCATCTTCTTCAAGATCATCATCGAAGAATTCTTCTACTTTTTCTTCTACCTTTTCAACGGTATCTTCTACCGCATCCAACGCATCCTCTGCAACCTCAGCAGCCTTATCCAATGCCACATCGACAGCATCAATAATTGTTTCTGCTTTCTCACTGACAGCGTCTGCAACATTCTCCACTGCATCCTTGCTCAAAGATACATAATTACGTTCAGCTTCATCATCATCCAAATCTTCACTGAAATCATCATAATCTTCATCATCATCCATGAAGTCCTGGTCCATGCTATCCTTTTTCTGGAAATAATAGTAAGCTCCGGCTGCCGCTGCTCCTATAGCTGCGGAAAACAATAAAAATTTACCAAATTTCTTTGCCATTGTCTGCTCCTTTCCGTACTATAATCATCATATATTTTATATCTACCTTTATATTAATACTATTTTGCAAAAATGAAAAGAGAATATGTGATTTTTTATTAAATTTTCATCATTTTCTTAAAGACAACTTGAACTAAATGTGTGTTTATGTTATTATTGAAATCTGACTGACCAAGTCAACACCCCATCAAAAAGAGGTATAAATAATAATGAACGGGAAATTTTTTGATTTAAAAAAAGAAAAGCAGGACCGCATGATTAACGCTGCACTTAAGGTCTTTGCCATTCATGGCTACCGCCGTGCAAGCACCGACGATATCGTCAAAGAAGCCGGCATCAGCAAGGGGCTGCTGTTTCACTATTTTGAAAATAAAATCGGCGTTTACAATTTTATATATGATTACAGTGTACGATACATGAGTCTGGAGTTAAAAAGTGCCGTTAATCCAAACGAAAAAAATCTATTCGAGATTATGCGACAGATTGAGACTGCCAAAATGCTTGCCATGCGCAGCTACCCTTACATGCAGCAATTCCTTAACCGGGCATTGCATGAGGATGTAAGCGAAGCCCTGTTAACAATTGAAAACAAGCGCAATGAGCTTAACGAGCTTAATGAATCACTCCTCTCACGGGCAGACTTCTCTTCAATTCCATCCTCAATTGACATGAACAAAATCATACAAATGCTGGACTATACAATAAAAGGATTAATGACCGCACGCTTTGAAGATGCATCCTTCCACCCCGACATGCTTTTTGAAGAAATAAAGCAATACATAAATCTGGTAGAAAAAATGGTGCATTAAAAAGACATAGGGTATTTGTAGTTTACAATTTTAGTTAAAATGTTTTGTTTTTTACTATGTTTACATTTTGGGGTAGGATTTTATGGAATACAATTTTAATAATACGTTGCCCGAACGGTTTGTTCGAAATATCCGTGTTATTAATTTATGCCAAAAACCTAAAGCCCTTTTGGACAAAATTAATCAGCCCTCTTTTTTATTCTTTATTTCTTCTATAATCATTTCTTTTAAATCTCTGGTCTTATCCTTCATGCGCGGGTTTGCTGAAGGTGAAGTGAGAATAGTGCCTATTAACTTGGAAGCAACATCATATTTCTGGAACTTCATTGCAAGCACTGCCATCAAATAATCCACAGTGGCTTCATCCATTCCGCACATAGGGAAACTCTCAGACTGTACTGCTGTTATAAATCCATCAAGAGCATTCTGAAGATATTGCTTCTCCTGTTCTGCAAGCTCAGTCTTTTTCTTCTGGTCCTCAGGGCTGTCGGTGAGACTTTCCTGCCAGCCTCTAAGCAACCATCCGCTCTTTAAGCAAATATACGCCTTTTCACTGGCACGTGCTTTTTTTACAATTGCATTTGCCAATGCAAGCTGATAACGCTGCAGGGCCACCTCATAACTGATAGTTTCTTCCACAAGCGGCTGCATTTTGAAATTTGCCGAGATATTCTCTTTAATAAGTCTGATCTGCATACTGGTCAACGGTTTGAAATAGCGTGTTAATGCTGCATGTCCACAATGAGGACATACTATAACATCATATTTCAATACCTCTATTCCGTCATACACCGGACGTAAATCAAGGTCCGTATGATCCAATTTACATTTACCGGCTTTTACAGTTTTTGCTGTAATCTTCCTGTCGCAAAGATGACATTCAAAATTTTTATCATATATAATATCTTTTTCTTCTACCTGATGTACAACCGGTTTGCCGTCAGATTCCTCCGACTTCTTTTCCTCTTCAAATAACCCCATGCCTTGTAATTGTCCAAGTCCAAAATTTCCAAGGCCCGATAATAAGTCTGCCATGTGCCCCTCCTTGTGTATATAATTATTCGCTCTTAGGCAATGTATAAGAACTCTTCAGTGATACGATACGGTTAAATACAAGTTTACCTGCGTCCGCGTCTGAATCCTTATAATCCACACAGAAAAATCCGTTTCTTACAAACTGGAAGCTTTCGAACGCCTTAGCATCCTTAATTGCAGGCTCCACATAACAATCAGTTAAAACTGTAAGTGAATTAGGGTTAAGATTCAGACTTCCGTCCTCGTTATATACACCTTTTTCTTCGTCTATAATATTCTCGTAAAGACGTACTTCTGCTTTTATCGCTTCATTAGCAGGAACCCAGTGAATGGTACCTTTAACCTTTCTTCCGTCAGGACTGTTGCCGCCTCTTGAGTCAGGGTCATAGATTCCGTGCACTTCGATAATCTTTCCGTTCTCATCCTTCACGCACCCGGTACATTTTACAAAATAAGCATTCATAAGACGCACTTCATTGCCCGGGAACATACGGAAATATTTCTTAGGAGGCTCCTCCATAAAATCTTCTCTTTCAATATAGACTTCTTTTCCGAAAGGCACTTTACGGCTTCCGAGAGATTCATTTTCAAGATTATTGGGAATCTCAAGTTCCTCTGTCTGACCTTCGGGATAATTATCTATTACAAGCTTAACGGGATCAAGAACTGCCATTACACGAGGCTTCTTAACCTTTAAATCTTCTCTGATACAATACTCAAGCATTGCATAATCTACAGAAGAATTGCTCTTGCTTACACCACAAAGTTCAACAAAAAGTTTTATGGACTCCGGAGTAAATCCGCGTCTTCTGAGTGCTGCAATGGATACAAGTCTGGGATCATCCC
>CAZGSF010000033.1:0-21046 GCA_964528145.1 uncultured Lachnospiraceae bacterium
AGAACTATCATATAATTATTTTTTAAATTAATCAACCTATTTTTTTAAAGATTTGTATATTTTTTTAGGATTTTCAGTTTTTATTTTCAATAGTATCGGGTTCAAAAGTAATGCTTCCGATATTATCAGAATAATTCTCCATTCTCAAAACACCACTTTTGTTTTCAAGGGCAGGAAGCATTTGAGGTAAAACCATCAGTTTTTCATCAAGCATTTGTGAATCGCCGATTCTAACCCTTACATCCTTAAAGAAAATTGTCAGGTTATAATCGGAATCAAATTGAAGCTTGTCCGCTTCAAGACCATACTTGGTAAGGAGCTTACCTGTATCAAGAATCAATTTGAATATATTTTCATCTTCAATGGGAAGGGTTTTACCCAACACCACATATTCGAATGATAATCCCGTAATCTGCATAACGCCTTTTGTTTTGACGGTGGAGCTTTCTATAACAGTTCCGTCCTTGTCAAAATACATATATTTGCCCAGATACTCTACGAATCCCGCCAATGCTTTTTCATACACAGTAATCCGTATAGTATCCGGCGCAAGTATATTCACATCAATAGCATCAATAAACGGAATATTATTAAGACCTTTATTTTTAAATTTCGATGATAAATACAGCGAATTTCCCGAAAGCGGTCCATCCATTACAATATTCTGTATTTCTTCATCAGTATAATGCACATTCCCATCTACATAAACATTTTTCACCTGATAGTGACTTACGAAAAAATACACAATCCCCGTTATCACTAACAACAGGAGCAGAAATATCAATATTCCGCCTATTCGCCTCATCCTTTTTTGTGGTTCATTATATACTGTAAACACGTGCTCCCAACTCCCGTAAATCTCTGCCGATATTTTCATACCCACGATAAATGTATTCACATCCCGTTACACAGGTATGACCCGTTGCGCCAAGTCCTGCCATTACAAGTGCTGCTCCGCCCCTTAAATCCCTGGCACAAACATCTGCTCCCCGTAATCCTCTGACGCCCTTTATTTTTACACTGTTTCCGTCAACATGGATATCCGCACCCATCCGGCACAAATCATCCACAATGTGAAATCTGTTTTCAAAAATACTTTCCGTAAGAGTACTTTCCCCCCGGGCTATTGATGATGCCACCAAAAACAAGGATTGTAAATCCGTGGGAAATCCTGGATACACCAGGGTAGTTATATGCCCCGGAGACTTAAGACCTGCAGGTGCCTGTATAAACAGCCCTTCCTCCGATTCCTGAAAAACCGTTCCCATAGCCTCTGCCGTTTTTATAACACTATCCAATTGCCGTACAGGTGCCTCCTTAAGAAAGACGCTCCCTCCCGCAATCATACACCCTGCCATATAGGTTCCTGCAACAATTCTGTCGGGTGGAATCCGAAAGCTGGTTTCATGCAACGCATCCGTCCCCTTCACATGAATCAAATTCGTTCCTACGCCTTCTATTACCGCACCGGCACTCTTTAAGAATTCGCACAGGGCCACCACCTCAGGCTCCCTTGCTGCCTGATATATATATGTATCTCCTTTTGCCAGTACCGATGCCATCAACACATTTTCCGTGGCACCTACACTGGGAAATTTCAATTCTATGTAATCTCCTGTAAGCCTTTCACAGCTTGCTTGTAATATATCTCCGTCTTCCTTGAAATTCACGCCCAATTTTCCCATTGCATTAATATGTATGTCAATGGGACGTTCACCGATTACACATCCTCCCGGATGATATAAGTATGCCTGTGAACATCTGCCCACAAGTGCCCCCAGCAGACTGATTGATGAACGCATTGACTTAACTTCCTTTTGCGGCATCTTATATTCATTTACCCCTGTTGCGTCCACTTTAAGGCTGTTGCCCTCCCAAGCTGTCTTACATCCGACGCTTTCAAGTAACGTCTGCATTCCGAAAACATCTGTAATCTTCGGGCAATTTTCTATGCAACATTTCCCGGGTATCAACAGCGTGGCCGCCAATATCGGCAATGCCGCATTTTTAGAACCCTGGATTGTTATCTGCCCCTGTAAAGGTATTCCGCCGTCAATATGAATAGAGTCCAAATTGTCACCTTCCGGTTATTATCTATTCCATTATATTGACGTTTCCCCAAAAATGTATCTTGTACCAATTATAATTCTTTAAGCTGGATTCTTTTTGCCACGCTAAGGCACAATCCTATCTCTACCAGCAAAAACATTACCGATGAACCACCGTAGCTGATAAACGGCAGTGAAATACCGGTATTAGGTATTGTATTGGTAACAACTCCGATATTTAAAATCACCTGAATGGCTATATGCCCAAGAACACCTACTACCAAAAGTGCTCCAAACAAATCCGGTGCGTTATTGGCTATTACCATCAGACGCCATATTAAAAGCAAAAACATCATAATAATTGCAATTGCACCAAACAGTCCCAATTCCTCACAAATTATAGAAAAAATCATATCGTTCTGTGCCTCGGGAAGAAATCCTAATTTCTGCATACTCTGTCCCAGTCCCTTACCCCATATTCCACCGGAGCCTATGGCATACAAGCCCTGCAGCGTCTGGAAACCTTTTCCGCTGGCGTATGCTTCCGGATCAAGCCACGCAAGAATACGCTCACTTCTAAATCCCATTCCTTCTGTTGTTGAAGCATTAACTATGAAATATACCACCAGTGCCGCCGCCGCAACAACAAGCAGTCCCATAACAATAAATTTCTTGTAATCGGGGCTTGCCACAAACAACATCAGCACACCAATACCCATAATAATAATTGCAGAGCTTAAGTTATCAGTAATTTTCCATACCATGAGCACAATGGGCACAGGAATGAGAAATGCCAGCATAAAGCCTTTCATTTTCCTTATGGAACGCCCCATTTTACAGATCATACATGCCAAGAAAAGTATCATTCCCAATTTGGCAACCTCTGCCGGCTGTAAGGAAATACCGCCTATGTAAAGCCATCTTTTTGCGCCTTTAACCTCATGTCCAAAAGGGATAATAAGCAAAATCAGCACCACCGATACCACATATCCCAGCACCGCAAAACGCTTCCAAAAATGGTACGGAATATTAGCCACCACTATCATTGCCACAAGTCCAAGCGTAACCGCAAAAATCTGCTTTTTAAGCCAATATGCCGAATCATTAAAATCCTGCACTGCCTGATACGAGCTTGTGGAATAAAGCATAACCATTCCAAAACCAAGTAAAAATAGCACAATAAATAAAAGGCTGTAATCAAAAAAATATTCAGCTTGTTCTTTTCTTCGTCTACGACTTCTTGTCTCTGCCACGTTTTCACTCCTTCAGATTATTAACGTAGTCTTTAAACATCTGTCCCCTTACTTCATAATTAGGGAACATCCCCCAGCTTGCACATGCCGGTGAAAGCAAAACGGCATCCCCAAATTCTGCATTCTTAACACAGATTTCCATTGCCTCTTCAAAACTGTCGGCATATACATAATCGAAAAAACCTTTACTTACGGCACACTCTGCAATTTTTTCTCTTGTCTGACCTATCAGAACCAGTAATTTCACCTTTCCGTCAAAGGCCTCAATCCACTCATCGTACTCGTTCTGCTTATCATATCCTCCACCGATAAGAATTGTGGGCTTACTCATTGCCTTAATTCCCTGAATTGCCGCATCGGGATTAGTTCCTTTCGAATCATTATAGTAATCTACGCCACCCTTGGTTGCAACAAATTCTATACGATGCTCCACCGCTTTGAAATTTTTCACGGCAGTTAATATTTTATCCATGGGTACATCCATGCCAAGGCCAATGGCAATAGCCGCCATTACATTCTCAACATTGCAGATTCCCACAAGATTCATATCTTTATGTATATCTAAAAGTTCTGTAACCTTACCATCTTTTGCCTGACAAATATTATTTTCTCTTAGAAAAAAGCCCTCTGCCAATTCTCTTTCAGAGGAAAAATATACTACTTTAGCTTTACATCTTTCACCAAAGTCCCTTGTGTATTCATTCTCATAATTGAGAACACAAATATCATCAAAGGTCTGATTCTTTGCCACTTCTTCCTTTGCCGCCGCATAATTCTCCATTGTATGATGTCTGTTCAAATGATCCGGCGTTACATTCAAAATTGCTGATACTTTGGGGTGAAAATGTTCTACCGTTTCCAACTGGAAGCTGCTCACTTCGGCAACCGTAACCGTATCCTCTGTCATTTTAGGTGCCTCTATAGTATACGGATTGCCAATATTACCTACCACATATACATCTTTATACTGCTCTTTTAAAATTTCACCTACCAGCGATGTTGTGGTTGTTTTGCCATTGGTTCCCGTAATGGCTGCAAGTTTTCCCTTGGAAGCATTATACGCCAGTTCAATTTCGCCCCACACAGGTACTTTTTTATCACGAAATTCTAAAACAACTCCTATGTCGCAAGGCACTCCTGGACTTGGTACTACCAATTCGATTTGTTCTTTAATCTCCGTTGGAAGTTCACCTATATATATCCGGGTTTTATCTTTGCTGTTATCGTTAAGTTTGTTAGTAATATCTTTGGGATTAAGCTGTTTATTACCATCGTATAATACAGGCAACGCTCCCATACCGCACAACAAATCTACTGCACCTATTCCACTTATGCCGGAACCTATTACCAGCACCTTTTTACCCTGTAATACCATAATATCCACCGCTTTCACGGCATCCTTTCATTTTCTTTAATATGCCATATACGCAATCAGGCACATAATTGCCGTAACAATCGAAAATACTGCAACTACCTTCGTTTCAGACCATCCGCACAATTCAAAATGATGATGAATCGGAGCCATTTTGAAAATTCTTTTCCCGCCTGTTAATTTAAAATAACCTACCTGTAAAATTACAGACAAAACTTCTATCACATATATTAAACCAATTATAACTATAAATAACGGCATCTGCATCATATACGCAGTTGCTGCAACAAAGCCTCCTAAAGCAAGAGAACCGGTATCTCCCATAAAAACACTTGCCGGATGCACATTAAACAACAGAAATCCCAAAAGTGCTCCAACCACCGCACAGGTCACGGGCTCAATCCCGCTTTGTGTACCTATTGCAATAACAGAAAAGAATGTTGCTATAAGTACTGTAACACTACTTGCCAGACCATCAAGACCATCTGTAAAATTTGTTCCGTTTACGGTTGCAATAATTATAAAAAACATAGCCGGAACCGCAAAAACACCCAAATCAAGATAATGTCCCGTCCAGAAAGGTATGCGCATTGTAAGCGGTACATCAGTATAATTTACCATATAATACGCAAAAACACCTGTCACAACAATCTGAAGTGCCATCTTCTGCCATGCTCGAAGTCCCATGGAGCGTTTAAGAACTACTTTTATATAATCATCCAAAAATCCAATCAATCCAAATCCCAGTGTCAGGAAAAGAATGGGTATTATTTTAGGATAATCCTTAACATAAAATAAAGATGTAACCACCACACTTATCAGAATAAGAATTCCACCCATTGTAGGTGTACCTGATTTCTTCAAATGGCTTTTCGGTCCTTCGTCACGAACCGTCTGTCCTACTTTTAATCTGCGCAGGAACGGAATAACAAAGGGTCCTAACGCAACACTTATCGCAAAAGAAATAATTACTGACATTATTATTGTATTACTCATCAAATCATTGTCCTTTCTGAGATACTCATCTTATCCATTATAATCCATTATTCCCAAATAAGGAAGAATATTTTCAAAAAGCTGTCTTATAACCGGTGCTGCTATCTGACCGCCGTAATATACACCCTGCGGATTATTGATAATTGCTATGGCTATAACCTCCGGATCATCTGCGGGCGCAAAGCCCACAAAGGACGAAATATATCGCCCCGTGCCTCTGGGAAGTGTCTGGCTTGTGGCGGTTTTACCGCCAATACGGTATCCTTCCACCTGTCCGTTAATACCACCGCCCTCAGCTACTACTTTTTCAAGCATCATCTTCATAGTCTCCGAGGTTTCCTCACTGACAATTCCCGTATCAACAGCATATGCCAGCTCCTTTACAGTTGTTCCGTTCCCGTCCGTTACCTTTAACCCAAAATGAGGAGTAATCCGGTTACCACCGTTAACTATGGATGAAACAGTTGTAAGTAATTGTATGGGAGTAATCTGAAATGACTGTCCGAAGGATATTGTTGCCAATTCAACCTCACCTATATTCTCCAATTTATGCATAATGGTTCCGGCTTCACCGGGCAGGTCAATTCCCGTTTTTTCAAGCAAACCAAACTTATTAAAATAATCATAATATGTTTGTGCCCCCATCCTTAAACCCACAGTAACAAATACGGGGTTACAGGAGTTCATTGTGGCCTGCACGAAATTTTCTCCGCCGTGTCCTCCTACCTTATGACATCGTATCTTCCTGTCTTCAACCACCACATATCCCGGACAGTTAAAGGAATCCTCCGTAGTTACCACGCCCTCCTCAAGAGCTGCTGCGGCTGTTATTATTTTAAAGGTTGACCCCGGTTCATACGTATCGTTAATACAACCGTTACGCCACATAAGGTTAAGAAGTTCCTGCTTCTTTTCCTGCGTTACACCTTCTGTACTTTGCCATACCCTGTCAACAAGCATGGTTTCCGGCAAAGTATACGGATTATTTAAATCAAACTCAGGAACATTCACCATAGCAAGCATTTCTCCGTTTTTAGGATTCATAACAATAATAGAAACGCTGTCTGCTTCCTTTGTTTCCATTGCCTGATACGCAAGCTGAGTAGCATAGCTTTGTATATTCATATCAAGACTTAAATGCAAATCATTCCCCGCCACAGGTTCTATCCTGCGCTCTCCCGCTTCAGCCAGTTCCACTCCTTTTGCGTCAGTTACCGTTAATATTGTCCCTTCAGTTCCTTTAAGATATTCCTCATAAATAACCTCAAGTCCGATAATTCCCTGGTTATCCGCCCCCGTAAAGCCCAAAACCTTTGATGCAAGGGATCCATATGGATAATATCTTTTATAATCCTCATCCACCTTTACGCCATCCAGGTCATATTCGCGTATCCGGTCTCCGATTTCTTTATCCACATTACTTTTGATGCGCTCAATTGACGAATATTTTTCCACTCTGTTTTTCACAAATTCCTCGGAAAGCTCCAATTCATTGCAAAGAACCTCTATAACCTTATTTTTATCGGTTATCTGGTTATGAATAACCGACACCGTACATACCGTGCGGTTATCGGCAATTACAGTGCCATTGGTATCCAAAATCTTACCCCGTGCCGCTTTGATACTCCGTTCACGTTCATGAAGCTGTGTTGCCAATTCGGAATAATGCCCGCTTTCAAAAACCATCAGGTATAACAGTCTCACAAACAATAATATCAGCATCACGGCACACAAGAAAAAAACTGCAACTATCTTTTTCCGTATATATGTTTTATTTTTAATTTCCTGCATGGAAAACCTCATAAAAAGGTATTTATACAATCTATTACCATTTTTATGAGGTTATTCTACTTCTGTATTATTTACCAAAACATTTTGTAGGATTACTCTTCTGCCGCATCTCCTTCTGATTCATCTTCCTGCGATGAATCCCCGCCGTCTGTACTCTCCTGTGCCTCACCCTCTTCGCCATTTTCCTCTTCCGGTGAAATATTTGTATACTGCTCAGTGAGTTCCTGCTGTTTTTGTTCGTATTCTTCCGTTTCCTTCTCGGATAACTCTTCCGTCATGTATATTCCCATATAGGGAAGTACCTCTGTCAAAATATCCTTTGCCAGGGTTGCCGCCACTCTAACATTATCCTGTTCAAAATCATTGAGACGGTCCACAACAACATAAATTGCAATCTGCGGGTCATCTGCAGGTGCGTATCCCAAAAATGATACCACATATTCTCCGTTTCCACGTGGAATAGTTTCCGCCGTACCTGTTTTACCACCTATTGTATATCCAATAGGTTTTGCCGCTTTACCTGTTCCTTCTGTTATAACAGAATTGCAATATTCTATAATTTTATCCGAGGTTTCTTTTGATACAGTCTGTCTAAGCACACGGGGCTCAATATTTTTAATTGTGGCTCCGCTTGAGCTGACTATTTTATCTACAACATGAGGTTCATAATAGTATCCACCGTTTACCAAAGAACAAAAGCCGGATATAACCTGTATCATACTGGTGTTAAAGCCTTGTCCGAAGCTACATGTAGCAAGCTCCATAATACCCATATTATCCGCATTATAGACAAGTTCCGCCGTGCGGGCTTCTCCCGCAAGGTCAATATTGGTTTTTAATCCAAAATTAAAATTCTGCTGGTATTCGGTAAATATATCCTTACCTATAGTCATTCCCATTTCCATTAATGCCACATTACAGGATTGGGCCACCGCCTGGGTAATATCAACATTACCGCAACCGCCTATTTTATAATTATGACACTTAACAGGATTTTTAGATTCTACAACCACTAAATCGCCATCACAAAAATATGTTTCATTACCGGCAAGTTTCCCTGTCTCAAGACCTATCGCCACCGTAAAAGGCTTAATTGTGGAACCCGGTTCATAGGTATCACTTATGCAAAAATTCCTCCACAATTTATTCAAATAATCGTAATAAGTACCTTCCTCTTCCATGGTCTGAATCTCTTCTTCCGTAAGATAAGCACTCACATCTCTCGGATTATTCAAATCAAAATTAGGATAGCTCGCCATTCCTATTATTTCTCCGGTATTCACGCCCATAATAATACAGCCTGAGTTATTGGCACCGTTTCCTTCTCTTGCCCTGTCCTTATACTGTTCGTCAAATGCCAGTAAATGCTTTTCAATTATACTTTGCACATTAACATCAAGTGTTGTAACCAGGCTATATCCATCTACTGCGGCTTTGGTTGTACGCTCCAAATTGGAATCCTCATTAAGATACCCGTATTCCCTTCCTGCAGTACCGTTTAAAACATCATTATAATATTCTTCCAGACCATATATACCGTTATTGTCCTTATTTGTAAAACCGATAACATCGCAGGCAAGTGTATTTCCCGGATAAACCCTGGTATATTCCTCCTCAAACCAAATCCCTTTAATATACGGATTATTCTCCGTATCATTCTGCATTTCGATAAAAGGAGCTATTTCCTCGTATGTCAGACCTTTTACGGGAACATAGTATGAAGAAGTGCTGTTATCCCTGACATACTGACGCACCGTACTCATATCCAGTTCAAAACAACTCTCCAACGCCTTCATTGTGGGTTCAAAATATTCTTCTTTACCCATAATTATCTTGGAATCAATAACAAGATTATAAATCTTCTCACTAACCGCCAGCGCAGTTCCCTTACTGTCCAGAATATCCCCGCGCCTTGCAGGCAGAGTTATGCTGGAATATTCCTGCTGTTCCAAAATCTGCTTTTTATAACGCTCCCCGTTATCACGGTTTATCAGTATCAATCTTACGCTTAATCCTGCAAAAGCCAGTAATACCAGACCAAACAGTACTACCAGCTTTTTTTGCATGCTTATCGTAAATTTTGCTTCTTTATTTGTCGTCCTTTTATCTTTCAAATTACCACCTGCTATTCCGGAATACCGGCAATCTGCTTAACATAATCGCTTCCCTCATTGTTATAGGTTACGATTTGTCCCTCAGAAGCGTACTTCATTCCAAGTTCACCGATTGCGATACGCTTAATTTCCTCTAAATCTATACTGCTTGTTATTCTACTATATTCTTCGTCATTTGCCAACTTTAAATCATTTAATTGTCTCTCCAAATATGAAATCTGTTCGACATTATTGGTAATCTGAGACTGTAACTGGATATAATTAATAAGCACTCCTGCTGTAACAAGCATTGCTGCAACAAGAAATGTAACATATCCCAAATTCATATGTAATGCTCTGTCACGGTTTTTACGTGTAGCAACATTAAATTTTTTCTTGGGAGCCTCATTTATAGCTCTTTTTACGTCAAGCTGTCTTGCCGTATTATCATAAATATACATTTGTCCTCTCCTGTTTGTAGTAGCCCTCATATTAAACTCTTCCCTCTTCATTCCTTATATATTTTTATTTTTTCTCAAAAACCCTTAATTTAGCACTTTTTGATCTTGTATTTTCTTCGAGTTCCAATTCTGTAGGTAAAATAGGTTTACGTGTAATAACCTTACCTAAAGGTTTCTTTCCACATACACATACCGGGAAATCAGATGGACATGTACATGGGTTCTCTGCTTTCTTAAATGCACTTTTTACAATTCTGTCTTCCAGCGAATGGAATGTAATTATGCAAAGTCTTCCGCCGGGATTTAATAATTCAATCAAATCATCCAGCGAATTTTTAAGCACTTCCAATTCCTTATTACATTCAATCCTGATTGCCTGAAATGTTCTCTTGGAAGGATGTCCGCCTGTAGCCCTTACCTTCGCCGGAATCGCAGCCTTTATTATTTCACTTAACTCACCGGTGGTTTCAATGGGCTTATCTGCACGGGCTTTAACAATATGCTTTGCAATGTTCTTAGCAAAATTATCTTCACCATAATCCCTAATAATCCTAAACAACTCCATCTCAGGATATTCATTCACGATTTCTCTGGCTGTAAGACTTTGTCTTAAATCCATTCTCATATCAAGAGGCGTATCATATTTATATGAAAATCCTCGTTCCGCATTATCAAGCTGATAAGATGAAACTCCCAAATCAAGAACTATTCCGTCCACTCCGTAAACACCACGTTCCGCAAGTGCCGATTTCGCATGATAATAATTAGTACGGATTATATTGACCTTATCGCCAAATACTTCAAGTCTCTTTCCGGCAGCCACTATAGCTGCATCATCCTGGTCTATTCCGTAAAATCTTCCGCTTTGGGTTAAACGTTCACACACATGATAAGCATGTCCGCCGCCCCCCAGGGTTCCATCAAGATAAGTTCCGTCAGGCTTAATATTCAAATTATCTATAGTTTCGTTAAGTAATACAGAATAATGTGAGAATTCCATATAAGCCTGTCCGCCCTTTCTCTAGATTCGGATACCCCAGTCTGCCATTTTCTCCAAGGTATCTGCAACATCCTGATCCGAGGATGCTTCCTCCCAGCGTTCCTTACTCCAAATCTCTATCTTATCTGCCATACCGATAAGTACAACATCTTTCTCAAGTCCCGCATAATCTCTTAAGTCTGTGGGTACAAGGATACGTCCCTGCTTGTCCAATTCCACATCTGCCGCACCTGACAGGAAGAATCTGGCAACGGCTCTTACATCCTTACGGTTCATGGGCATGTCCTTTAATGTTTCTTCAAAAGCCTGCCAACCATCGTTATCATACACAACCAGACAGCCATCCGCTCCTTTCGTAACAACAAATTCTTCTCCTAAAAGGTCTCTGAATTTCGAAGGAACAATCAACCTGCCTTTCGTATCAATCGTATGATTGTATTTGCCTTTATACACACCCAATCACCTGCCTTAAAATGGTCCGTAACAAATGAGTTAAAATTAATGTAAAATCTACCACTTCTACCCACTTGCCACCACTTTCTACCACTTTTATACTGATTTTATAATAAAATAATCGATTTGGCAAGCATTTTCAAGGATTTTTGCAAAAAAATAAACACTTTGTAGATAACCTACAAAGTGTCATTTTTCGCGCCACCAATATATAGTATCAGACTTTTTACGTCCCACATTATATAGTTTTTTGTATTTTTTGCAAAAATAGTGGGGGAATGTGGTGACTATTTAAAGTAATATGTATCCAAAACAAAAAAGCTGCCGGATGGAGAAAAATCCACCCGGCAGATACATATTTTTATATTCAGATTGTACTAGACATTAAATCTAAAGAGAATCACATCTCCGTCCTGCACCACATATTCTTTTCCTTCCATGCGCACAAGACCTTTTTCTCTTGCTGCTGCAAGAGACTTATTATCAAGAAGATCCTGATAATTAACAACCTCCGCTTTTATAAATCCACGTTCAAAGTCTGTGTGAATCTTACCTGCCGCCTGAGGTGCCTTGGTTCCAACTTTGATGGTCCATGCTCGTGTCTCGTCCTCACCGGAAGTTAAGAAGCTCATAAGTCCTAACAATCGATAACTTGCCGAAATTAATTTATCAAGTCCCGACTGTGAAATTCCCAAATCCTCAAGGAACATTGACTTTTCATCATCATCCAGTTCTGCAATCTCCTGCTCAATCTGTGCACAGATTACAAAGACCTCACTATCCTCACCTGCCGCAAATTCCCGAACCTTCGCTACTTTATCATTGCCTGCGCCATCATCTGCCAAATCATCTTCTGCCACATTTGCAGCATAAATTACAGGCTTATATGTAAGTAGATTGTAAGAACTAAGCAATGCCAATTCATCCTCATCATCCACTTCCAAACTTTTTGCCATATTACCGCTTTCCAAATGCTCCTTAATACGTCCCAAAAGCGACTCCTCTTTTGCAAGAGTCTTATCCATTCTTGCCGCTTTTGTCACCTTGGAAATTCTCCTCTCCAAAATCTCCAAATCAGCGAAAATCCACTCAAGATTAATAGTCTCAATATCTCTTAAAGGATCAACACTTCCGTCAACATGCACAACATTAGCGTCTTCAAAACAACGAACCACATGTACGATAGCATCTACTTCACGGATGTTACTAAGGAACTGGTTACCAAGTCCTTCACCCTTGGATGCACCTTTTACAAGTCCTGCAATATCCACAAATTCAATTACCGCCGGGGTAACCTTTTTAGACTGATATAAGTCACCCAAAAGTTTTAATCTTTCATCCGGTACTGCAACAATACCCACATTGGGGTCGATGGTACAGAAAGGATAGTTTGCAGATTCAGCTCCCGCTTTGGTAAGGGAATTAAATAATGTACTCTTTCCTACGTTGGGAAGGCCTACGATTCCTAGTTTCATTTTCTATATTCCTCCTTGGACAAACCTCTTGATTTTACGGGGTTTTTGTATTTTTGAACTTTGGTTACGTACCAATTACGCACCATTCTTGAATTCATAGAAAAAAACACTTCACACAATTTATTATGCTATCATAATTAGAGCTATTTTTCAACTTTAAGATTTAGTAAGGGGTGAGTTGTAGTATCTGTTTAAATTACTTTATCCATCTTATCCAGCAATACAATCGCCCTAAAAGTCCCTTCTATCTCCAACGCTGCTCTCTTCCTCCTATTTTCTCCCAAACCCATATGACATCCCAAAATCCAATTAGAATTCTTCTCTGTAAGAAATTCTTTCGGAAAATGATAGATACCGTTCTCGTCCATGTACTGATGTAGTTGTTCCATAATGGTTGCAAACCACTTCGAGGACTTTACTTGGGGGAAAGGTACTAATAACTCTGCTTTCAGAAGAACCGGATTGTACTTATGATATTTATTTAAATCGGTTGGTTTAGGATCCCATCCCATATCCCAATAATTATTTTGCTTTTGCAAAATACCATACCCATCTTCAATCATCTGAAAGCGGTCATCAATAATATATTCTATGATATCATCTATCTGTTGCTTCACACTCTCTTCAGCATCCTGATAAATTGCTGCGCAACCGTGTATATCATACTCTAACGGGAAACAAATTCTTCCACCCATATACAATTCTTCCCGAATGATTGAGCGGTTTCTAAAAGATTCCGGAATGTTTTTAAATCCCACTACATTATCATAAATATCGTATTGCTTGTTAACAAAAAATTGTGGATTAATTCACCCCTCCTCAGGAAGAAATTCATAACCCACTGTTCTCTCATCCCTGCACGTAGAAGAAATGGCACAATTACAATATGGGATAGTTGTCCCAGTATGTGATGAGTATTAATTGGCATGCTACATGCTTCCTCACTTATATCTTTAAGGACTTCGTCAAATTCCTTGAAACCTTTTTGGTAACGTACTCCCATATCCACCAGCATATTGAGAGAATTTTCAGCAGCATAAAGCGTTGCCCCATGATACTCTTTTCTCCATTTCAGGCAAAGTATGAGTTTTTTATATCTTTCTGAATCTATTATTGCCGTTCTTAACATGTCCACTTCATCAGATGCTCGCACATCACATAATTCAGTCAGCACCCGGTATCTAATTGCATCATTTGCATTGTTCAATAAATATTCAATTACAGCGTTATGCTCCTCCATATACATATTCCTCTATGCAGTACACAATTTTCTCCATCATACATTCCGACATATTTTTCAATGAGGGAATATGAATGAAAACTGCGTTCCCACCAACTTTCTGTAACATATGGCAGTATGCGGCATTACACAAATACTTTGTAGGCGTCTCCGAAACAATACACGGAAAGTTGTTTTCTTCCATATGCCTGCAAATAGCATTGCAATCTATCTTGGTCATTTCTTCCATACCGTCGAATTCTGCAACAGCTTCAATTCTAACCATATCCTTCAAATTTGTATCCAATCCAAACATTACAACCAAATCATATGCGCCCGTAATGTCCGTAATATCACGTTTTAGTCCATCAAACGAATTGGTCAAGGCCAACGTCTCTCCTGAAACCTTGGTCAACAACTGGTATGATGAATTATATTTTCCCTTGAATCCCGTATATAAAATCCTCACCTTATCACCTTTCTTTTTTCCCCAACAAGAAATCAACAATGTTTATATGCATAATTCCATCTCTGGAATAATCAAATCTATCAAGGGATAATACATACTTAGGTGATGCATTCACAATTGCTCTCCCCACACAACTCATCCCCATCAACCAAATACCACCTTGCTTGTGAACGATACATTTCAGCATACAGTCCGTTCTGCTTCATTAACTCCTCATGATTTCCGTCTTCCACAATTTTACCATTTTCAAATACCAAAATTCGGTCAACCACGCTTGTAATTCCCAAACGGTGTGAAATCAATAAAGTGGTCTTATCCCCTGTCATTTTAGCAAAGTTTCTATATATATTAGCCTCCGAAACCGGATCAAGTGCCGCAGTCGGTTCATCTAATATAAACACTCTCGCATTATCTCTATATAACGCTCTGGTAATCGCAATCTTCTGCCACTGTCCTCCTGACAAATTATTTCCCTTATCCGAAAATATACCAATCATCTCATCAAAACGCTTTTCCTGTCCGTCAATTATTTCATTTGCTCCGACTGTCTTTGCCAATTGATATATCAGACTATCATCACAAGCCTTGTCCGGTTGTGAGATGGAAATATTGTTTCTAAGTGTATCCTGATATTGACAAAAGTTCTGGAAAATAGCTGACATAGACTGATGTACCTTAGCAAGATTATCTGATATTTCCATACCATTTATCTTCACAGTACCCTTGTCCGGTTTATAAAAGCCGCATAAAAGATTAATAAACGTGGACTTACCACTACCGTTTAAACCGACAATTGCAATTTTCTCGCCTTGTTTAATATTGACGGTAATACCCTCCAACGCTTTATGCGTACTGTTTGGATATGTAAACTCAACATTTTCAAATTGAATCTCCACATTATCATATCCCATATCAGAAGCATCTATTGTCTCTTTTTCAGTCTCTAATAATTCAAAAAAATCCTGCATGTATTTCATATCAGAAAAAATACTGATTGCGTTTACCAACAAGTTAGTTGTAATTGTCTGTAATTGTCCTGCGGCTGTTATTACAAGCATAAAAACACCAAGTCCCTTTGACGGATTTTGATATATTTCCCACGCTGTTATCATCACAACCACAATATAGATACCATTACGAAGCAAATCTGCAATACTGTTGTAAATTACATGTTTACGAACAATTGCATTTTTCTTCGCAATATATACTTTTGACAAGCTCTTCCACTTATTTTTTATGTAAGGATACAATCCCCAAAAACGGATTTCCTTCATCGCTTCATTCATGCGGCAAATATCAGAGTAATGAATCGTAAGCCTACCCTCTTTTAACCATTTCGTTCTGGCACGATAGGTTTCATCCTTTTGCAATACTGATAAAACAACTGCCGGAATACATGTTACAATCAACGCAACAACAATCCAAATATTTACAGATGAAAGTATGCTGATTACACCCACAAATGAAATCACATTTGCAATCCATTTAAACACAAGAGAAATACTTCCGGCTGTCTTCTCACCTGCATAATTCCTTACGAAATCCACTTTCTCACAAAAATCATCATAATTCTCTATGTACTTATACGGAACCTCCGTCATCAGATTCATTACTTTCTCTTTTACAAACCTTTTGATACGCGCCACATCCTCTTTGACACAATAGTTCTGAAGCAGTTGAAAGCTTGTTTGAAGCACATATAAGCTTGCCAATATCCCAAAGGATACTATTGCACTTTTTAAAAGAATTGTTTTATGATAAAGTGCTTGTACATCATCTGTAAAGGTTGCAAGCTGCAATGAAATAAGCATCGGAAGAAATGCTGCCAGAAAACTACCGCAGCTTACTACAAGCGATAGCGGACTTTTCAGTTTTATGCTTAGAGCGATTGCCCTAAAAAAATATCTCATCCTACGCATTTGCTTCCTCCTGATACCACTGCGCCTGTTCTTCGAATAATTTCGTATATAAACCGCCTAATGAAATTAATTCATCATGAGTTCCCATTTCTGCCACTTTACCATTATCCATAAGAATGATTTTATCTGCCAGACGTGCAAATCCAACTCTATGACTAATTAAAATAGCAGTTTTCCCCCCTACCGTGTCCTTAATATTCATAAACTGCTCTAATTCCGATATAGGGTCTAACATAGATGCCGGTTCATCAAATATCAAAACATCTCTATCACTCATATAAGCACGTGACACCGCTAACTTCTGACTTTCCCCACCGGAGAAATCCACACCGGTCTTTTCAATATTTTTATGTACGAAGGTTTCTAAGCCATGAGGTGCTTTTTCAACAATTTTTCCTGCTCCACCCTTTTCTATCGCTCTTTCAATTTTTGAAATGTCATTTATATTCTTAACATCACCAAATCCCACGTTTTCTCTTATGGGCATATGGAATAAATAAAAATCCTGAAAAAAAGTTCCAATTTTATTTTTCAAGAATCCCTCTTCCAATTCCTTATAATTTGCTCCACAAAAATACAATTCACCGGACACCGGTTTATACAACTGTAAAAGCAACTTCACTAACGTAGATTTCCCACTTCCATTCATCCCAACCAATGCTACTGTTTCGCCTTTGTTTATCGTAAATGATAAATCATCCAATACCGGCTTATTCTCTTTATAAGAAAAAGTAACATTTCTAGCTTCAAAAATTACATTTTGCTTTTCATCAACCGCAAATTCACAACTGCTGCTTTTGGTGCTCTTATCTTCGTTCTTTCCAAAAAACTCATATTGTTTTTCCAACGCATACAGACCGTAATCTGTTAAAGTTAATGTTTGTGCAACACCCGAAACAGTAGTGAATATATTCATACACAAAGTATAAATTACCAGCAAAACATCCGGTGTCATTTTCCCGTCAGAAACAAGGACTAAGGAATATATTGTCAGAACGGTAAGAAAAATATAGAACCCTATCCCACTGCAAAAAGTTCTTAATTCCACATCCCTGTTGTTTTTTATCTCATAATCATAAATTGCAGCATAGGTATCACGCCACTTTTGCATAATATATTCCTGTGTTTTGAAAATACGAATTTCTTTCGCACATTCAGGTGTTTCCGGCATTCTTTCGTAATACTGAGCCAAACGCTCTGTCTCTCGAATTTTTTGCCATCCCATACGCAATTTTTCAACAAACACAAGATTATATATAATCACAAAAACAATGTATAAAACCGATATGCCAAACACTACCTTAGACATAGAAAATGCTACTATTAAGAGCGAAACAAATCCTATGAATTTGCCCACTAAAGCGCAACAACCGCTAATTACATCCGTTAACGCTCCCTCTCTCAAAACACACGAATTAAAATCATCATTTGTATCCTTTTGTAGCAATTCCTCCATGGTATACGCCTGAACACTGTCCATCAACACTTCTTCCATACCAAAATAATAGGAATCAAACATAATGGAATATATAAACTCTTCATTCAGTCTGTTTGAAAGCCCTACCAAAGCTGTAACAATGCCAAACATAAGTATCGTTGGTAATAATTCTTCAAAGCTTCCCCTACCGGTTTGTACAAATTGTTCAAGAGCATTGATTATGGTTTTGTTGTATGTAAGAGCAATGGCTGGTAAAATCGAAACAACAGAAACCAATAAGAAACAAATGATTAGCATTGCCTTATTAAATTTCCACGCCAATGAAAACGCCCACTTAATTGCATTAAACATGTTCTTATTTCCCCACTACAACCTTATCAAGCCCATACCAGCCATCCTCGCGTAAGCCCTCAATCGCCAACTTGATTCCCGGCTTATTGGTGGCAGGGTCTATAATTGCAACAACCAGAGTATATTCACCTTCGCTAATATTTTCAGGAATAACATGTTCCGCCTTAACTTCATAGCTTCCGGGCAGCCATTCCCTTATATCTTCCGTCACTGTGTTGTATGTAACTACGCTATTTTCATCAGCCAGTCCTACGGCTATAGGCCAGTTGAAATAGAACGGTGCAACACCTTCATTCTGCCAGGTCATATTGACAGAAAGTGTTGTTCCCGCTAAAACCTTTTCCTCATGTGCTACACTTTCAATGACAAATCTGTAACCCATGTTCTTTGCCAATGCATCTATATGTTTCTGATAAATTCCATTGTACTCAAGGCTCGCAGGACAACATGGCCCCATCCAGCTACTATGACTCACCTTAGCCAAACGAATAGTCTCACTGATGGTATCATCAGTTAAATATAATGCCGCATTACCGTTTGCGAACTCACCACCGGACACATTTTTCTTCCAGAAATCAGGCATAGCAGGTTGTAACTGTCCCAAATCATCTTCATATCCGTTATTAATCCACCATAACCATCCCCAATCTTTGGCCTCGGTAGAAGGAACCTCGCCAAACATATCATTAAAGAGACCCATACCGTTATCCTTACCCATCCACGTAGGTCTTCTCATAGTAAGCTTATCAGCAGAAAAATATTTCACATAATGGGAAACGAACCTGTCTGACACACTAAGTCCGGGGAATGCGCCGCTTGGTCCGCTTTCTTCTTCTGCATAGGGCCAGCAATGCCATTCTCCCCAATGTCCCAGACTGCCCAACTGAATAAATGCAATATCGGGATTATTGTTGTAACGCTTTGCAAGTGCTGCAATAACTCTTTCATGCTCTGCTATAAGCAGTTCATCCGAATAATTGGGACTAAAGCCTTTTCCCACACAACACTCATAGAAATCACCTTTGTCCTCTCCAATGGCATCATATAACCACTGTGGGATATCCATGTGTGAAACAGATGTAGGCAAATCCATATAAAAACGAATATTGATTTTTACTCCCATACTCTTCCAATGTTCAAAATTATTACGTTTCTCAAAGCCTTCCCAATCGTATTCGCCCTTTGCATCCGGTTCTAAATCAGACCATAACAATGCTGCATACACCATAGAATGAGGCTGTTCATACTCTGTATTTGTAGCTAACGGAACCCACCCCATATACGGGTTTGTCAATACATCATCAATTTTTGCAGGTATAAACCCCTGGGTATCATGTAACACATTTTCTTCTTTAAACACCTCGAACACAAGAACCTCCATATCCGTATCCCCGGTGTTTTTAATACCATGCTCACCAAAAGGTGCATTCATGATGATATCGCCTTTTTTAACCCTAACCTCTGCACCATCTTCCTGATATACACCTTCACTGCTCAAAATAACATAAAATTCATTATCGTTGCCATGCTTATGAAGACCAAAGCTTGCTGAGGGAGGGATTATTGTATAATTAATAAAACGGATGGGTGCTTCCATTTCCTGCTCAGTAAAAACCACAGTATGTCTGCATTTACCTTCTCCACCATGAATTGTTTCTTCCCTAAGTTCCTTTTCCAAAAAATTATGAATAAGCATATTCTTATCCTCCGTAATATTTTATATATCACCCTTACGACCTTCCCTTAGTGCCATGTACGCCTCGTGAAGGGATGCAATTCTTGAGTCAGTCTCAACTGCTTCTGCTTTAAGATTGTAGCATAATTACATATTTCTCACAATAATATCCGATATTTATTACAAACATTGACATTCTAAGGTTTATCTAATACACTCTTATCAAATGGCACATCGATAAAATAAACGAAAAATTAAAATTTTAATAAAATTGCATTTTTATCGCTCTCGTAGCAATAGAAGAATTAATATAATTATCCAATGCAGTCCCACCAATATCTTCATAGAAACCAACAATTGCAAATCCGGCATCAATCTGACCTTGGATTTGTTCCTCTAATGTATGACTCCAAAGGTAGCCGCTTTTTTCTACTATTGCCCTTGTTTCCACATCATCCATATGTTCAATATCAGCATAGGGTATCTTATTTTCTACAGCAAAAATCCCTTGTTCCAACTTGTTAACATTAAAAATATGCTCTATTGGATTTCCAAAACCCGACATTAAGATTCCTTTATCCTTCAAAATCCGCGCACACTCTTTCCACACAGGCAAAACATTATCAATATATCCATTTGACCATGGATGAATAATACAATCAAAAGACGCATCTTCAAACATAGATAAATCTTGCATATTTCCTTGAACTGTTTTAATTATCAAATTGTCCCTTTGAGCCACAAACTCATCTTTTTCTAACTGCCTTTTACTATTATCAAACACGGTAACATCAGCTCCTGTTGCTGATAATATAGGTCCCTGTTGCCCTCCACCACTTGCTAAACATAAAATCTTCTTTTCATGTAATTTATCAGGAAACCAATCATCCGGAACCGGTTTAGTAGGCGTTAATAAAATACTCCATTTTCCTTCTCTGGCAAGTTTGACCATTTCGCTTGTTACCGGTATTGACCAAATATCATTATTTTCAGATCGTTCATCCCATATGATACTATTTTTTTCTATGTACTC
>CAZGSF010000034.1:0-20551 GCA_964528145.1 uncultured Lachnospiraceae bacterium
TTCTAAGATATGATAATAGCCTATTTTTCATTTCTATATCAGAGTTTTTATATTTATATACCAATGGTATACAAGGAGGAGAGAAAAATGAGAATGACATTGAAGGATAGTGAAATTGGGGCATGTATAAGTGCGTTAGATTTTTACTCAAGAATGTATATGGGACAATATGGGGAGATTGATTTTGAATTACGTCAGTATAGATTTGATAGTGAGTTTGATAATCAATATATGTTTGCCAGTAACTATGGATGCTAATGGGAAAGTAGAGAAAGAAATACTGTAGAGCGGATATGTGATGAACGCACCGAGAACAGGAAGCAGTCATTACACATTCAGAAAGCGAGGCAAAGAGAAATGAAGACACTGAATGAATATATGGAAATGTCCTATCGTATGGAAATAGTGGAAGATAAGGATGAAGGTGGCTTTGTGGTTTCTTATCCTGATTTGCCGGGATGTATTACTTGTGGTGAGACGATAGAACGTGCTGTTGCTAATGCATTGGATGCAAAAAAAGCATGGTTGGAAGCTGCACTTGAGGAGGGCGTAGAGATTCATGAACCGGACAGTCTGGAAGATTATTCCGGACAATTTAAACTTAGGTTACCGCGTAGTCTGCATAGAGCATTGGCAGAACATTCTCAGAGAGAAGGGGTCAGTATGAATCAATATTGTGTGTATCTTCTCTCGAAATATGATGCGGTATATCCGAAATCTGCCAGATGAACCGGCGAATAAAAAATATTGTCAAATTTTAGTGCAACAGGTAATCTTTTTGGTTACCTGTTGTATTTTTGTGATATGATAATAAAAAAATGTAAAAAAAACATAAGGAGAGAAAACGCTATGTACGAAATGAAAAAAGAATATTTTACGGGTATACAGTTGATTGATGATGAGCATGCTAAACTTTTTGAGTATGCCAATCAGATATATGATCTTCTTCATGCAGAGTTTGTGCCTGATAAGTATGATAATATTAAGGATTTGCTGGAAAAATTGATGGATTATGCCGGAAAGCATTTTGCAGATGAAGAAGCGTACATGGAATCTATACAATATAAGAGAATTTTCACTCAGAAAATGCAGCATCAGGCATTTATTGATAAATTGGAGGAGTTCGATTTGGAGGCAATAGACCAGGCAGATAATCAGGATGATGTTATTATAAAAATGTTATCATTTGTAACTGATTGGCTGGTGGATCATATACTGAATGTCGATACTCTGATAGGAAAGTAGAGACGGGGAGTGTGAAGGTATTTCATGTATAGACAATATGCACCAATATTCCCCACAATGTTGAATTTTTCGTCAATTTATGCTATTGTCATACTATATGGATACTAGGTATAGTGGAAGGGTTTACAGGTATGGATATGAATAAGAAAGAAAAGGTTAATATATCTGCACTATGTATGAAAATAGCAAAGATACTATTGGTTATTTCCAATGTTCTGTTATTTCTTTTTATCGTGATTGGAGAAGCAGTTTATCCGGATGAGCGTGATTTATCATCGGTGGATTGCAGGGTGTTTGAATCGGAGTGGTACCAGGTAACTGATACGGGGGAGAGGATTCCGGTGGAGGTTCCCGGCAAGATACCGGCAGAGTATGGTGAAGAGTTAACTGTGGTAACAACATTACCTGCCGATATAACCTGTGGTGAGAGCATATGTTTCCGCACTATATGGCAGGATGTTAAGATATATGTTGGTGAAGAACTGCGTGTAGATTATACAACCAAAGACTCAAGACCTTTTGGTACCAACAGCGCGTACAGATATCATTTTGTTGATTTGACAGAGGATGATGCGGGAAAGGAACTTACATACATATTTTCCAGTGATTCCAAGTATACAGGTTCCCTGCAGGTTTCATATATAGGTGATAAGAGCAGTATATGGGCAAACTTTATCAATAAAACCGGAGGACGCACAATTATATCGTTGTTCCTATTTCTTATGAGTTTGTTCTGTATTGTAGTATGTGGAATACTTAGATGGGGATATAAGATTTCCCTGCCTCTTAATTATTTGGCATGGACTTTATTTTTCTGCTCATTGTGGATGATATCTGAGATTGAGTTCAGACAGCTTTTCTTTAAAAATGTATCAGTATTATCCGGCAGTACATATTGGAGCCTTATGATAATTCCCTTGCCATTGTTTTTATATATAAATGAAATGCAACAGCACAGGTATCAGAAGGTTTTCATGGTGCCGATTGTGTATTCATCACTGGTACTTATTATAGGAACTGTTTTGCAGGTTTTTGATGTGGTGCAGTTTGTGGAGCAGTTGCCGTTTATTCATCTGGGAGTTGCGATTGCGGTATTCTGTGTTATTTTTACGCTGACTTTGGATACGATTACCGGACGGTTAAAAGAGTATCTGTTTGTGGGAATAGGTATCTACGGAATGATATTTACGGCAGTATTAGAAATGCTGTTGTATTATATTAATACAGGAATTTCACTTGGTATGGTATTAGCTGTAGGTCTGCTTTTCCTGCTTATCATGGCTATTATTAAGACCGGTCAGGATTTGTTTGTTTCTGAGAAAAAAAGGCAGCAGGCAATTGCTGCAAAGGATTCCCAGGCAAAATTTCTTGCAAACATGTCTCATGAGATACGTACCCCTATTAATGCGGTAATCGGTATGAATGAGATGATACTTAGGGAAAGTTCAAATGATGTAATTCTTGAATATGCACGCAATATTGAAAGTGCAAGTAATATGCTGCTTGAACTGGTTAACGAAATTTTGGATTTCAGTAAGATTGAGTCGGGACAATTAGAACTGGTTGAAAACACCTATAAACTGGCGCCCATGATTCAGGAAGAAATACTGATGCTGAATGCAAGGGTAAGCGGTAAGCCTATTTCCACACATGTTGAGATAGACCCTGATATTCCTTCTGCTTTTTACGGGGATGAACTGCGCGTGAAGCAGATCGTTACAAATCTTTTGTCAAATGCAGCAAAGTATACAAATGAAGGCAGAATTAAATTACGAGTATTTTTTGAATGGTTAGACAGTGAAAATGTGGAATTATGCTTCTCTGTGGTTGATACCGGTGTGGGAATAAGAAAAGAAGACCAGGCACAGCTTTTTGAAAGCTTTAAACGTTTTGAACTTAATATTAACCGTAATATTGAAGGAAGCGGACTTGGTCTTAATATTGTAAAACAGCTTGTAGATTTAATGAATGGTAGAATTACGGTAGACAGTGATTTTGGAAAAGGTTCAGAATTTACTGTTTATATTCCTCAGAAAGTAATGGATGAGCAGCCCATAGGAAGTTTGGATTCTGCACTTCGTAAGGCTAAGAAGAGACCGATTGTTGTATCGGAATTTTTTACGGCCCCTGATAAGCGAGTTCTGGTTGTTGATGATAATGCAATGAATCTTACATTGATGAAAAATCTGTTAAAACGTACGCAGATTACAGTGGATTTGGCGTCGGGAGGCAGGGAATGTCTTTCATATACCAGAAAAAATGCTTATGATTTGATTCTGATGGATCATATGATGCCTGAGATGGATGGCGTGGAAACATTAAAAAGACTTCGTGCGGATGATTTAAATGTTAACCGTAATGCAAAAGTTGTTGCCCTGACAGCCAATGCCATTGTAGGAAGCAGAGAGAGGTATATGGAATATGGTTTTGATGATTATTTGTCAAAGCCCATAAAAGCAGCAGAACTGGATGAGTTGCTTAAACGTTATTTGGCGGAAGAGGAGAATGCATCAGTGTATATACAGGAAGAAGAAACAGTTAAAGTGTCAGAAGACCTTTTGCATATTGACAGAGAAACCGGCTTGTCGTATTGCATGAATATGGAAGATTTCTATGAGGATATGCTCAAGACATTTTGCGAGCAGGTGGATGAGTATCTGCCTAAGCTGGAGGAACATTATAGTAATCAGGATTGGCAGCAATATGCAGTTATTACTCACGGATTAAAGGGTAATGCCCTTAATATAGGTGCGGTTAAATTCTCTAAATTATCCCTGGAGCATGAGCTTGCAGGCAAACAGGGCAACGCTGCATACATTAAATCGGAGTACCATAAGTATATTTCTGCATTAAATAAATTGGTTGAAAAAATAAAAGGATAGTAGATTTAAGGGTACACCGATTGAATTTCAAAGAAGAGGTATACTTATGCACAAAAGACATGTGGTTTTTTATAAAATAGTCCGCCCTATTGCGGGAGCATTTCTTTTTATGAGATTTGGATACAGATATAAGAAGGTATATAATCTGCCGGACAATTATATTGTTTTGTCAAACCATGTGACAGATTATGATCCTTTGTTCGTTGCAGTATGTTTTCCGAGGCATATGTATTTTGTGGCCAGTGAACACATTTCCAGATGGAAAAATGTATATAAACTTATGCAATATTTTTTGAAACCGATTATGCGTCCCAAAGGGACAACCGCATCTGCAACTGTAATGGAAATGATAAGGGCATTGCGTGCAGGACATAATGTGTGTTTGTATCCGGAGGGGGCAAGATCCTGGGACGGAGTGACGGCACCAATTCTTGCATCTACCGGAAAAATGATAAAGAGTGCAAAGTGCGGTATGGTAACTTATAGGATTGAAGGCGGATATTTCGTCAGCCCTAACTGGAGTTTTGGAAACAGCCGCAAGGGAAGGGTCTGCGGCAATGTTGTTAACGTATATACTGCTGAGCAGATTGCAAATATGAGTGTGGATGAAGTTAATGAAGCTATTACTACGGACTTGTACGAGGATGCCTATGAGAGACAACTTGAAGCTCCGGTCAGATATCGAGGGAAGAATTTGGCACAGTGTATGGAGAATATGATTTCACATTGCCCTAATTGCGAAAAGATAGATGCCATGTATTCAGAAGGGAATGCTGTAATCTGTAGGGAGTGCGGACATATATTTACCTATGATGAATATGGAATGCTTCATGGTATTAAGTATAAGACGGTAAAAGAATTGTTTGCATGGCAGAAAAAGAAAATTGAAGAAGATGCCGATGCAGACATGATATATACTGCGCCGGGAGGAACGCTTACTACTGTGGTTGAGAAAACGGAACAACCGGTTAGTAAAGGTAAGATTACATTAAATAAAGATAATCTTACATGTGGAGATAAAACGATTCCTCTTGCCGATATTACAGACATGGCTATGCATGGAAGAAGGACGTTGGTGTTTTCGATGGGTAAAGATTATTACGAACTGATTCCGGCGCAGGAATCAAATGCACTTAAGTTCCACATGCTTTACCAGATGCATAAGAATGGTAAGATAGATCATTATAACGGAAGGATAAGATAAAACGGATGGACTTTTCAGCAGGTAATATTAATTTATGGAGCCCGGTGATTCAAGTGGGAACTATTGCAGGACTTATTTTGCTGGCAAATATTCTTAGAAGAAAAATACCTTTTATTCGTAAGACACTTATGCCAACTGCGGTACTTGCGGGATTTTTACTTCTAATGCTTAAATCCTTTGGCATATTAAAGATTATTGACACAGAGTTTTTGGAAAGCTTGACATATCATGCGCTGGCTCTGGGATTTATTGCACTTTCACTTCGGAATCCTGAAAAAGATAGTGAATCAGGTGCTATGATAGGAAGTAAGAGCGGTGTGCTTATCGTAAGTACATATCTTGTACAGGCGATAGTAGGTCTTGTTATATCATTAGGTCTTGCATACACTTTCATGCCGGATTTATTTAAGGCATCGGGAATACTCTTGCCGATGGCTTATGGTCAGGGACCGGGGCAGGCAAATAATGTGGGAACTACTTATCAGGTACTGGGTATGACAGGCGGAAGAAGCTTTGGTCTGTCCCTGGCGGCAGCAGGATATTTATGTGCATGTGTGGTAGGTGTTGTGTATCTTAACATTTATAATCGAAAAGGAAAGGTGCATAGAGAAACTCAGGACATCGTAGTGTCCGGTTCGGTTACGGTTGATACCTTTCAGGATGAAAATGAAATTCCTATAGAAGAGTCTGTGGATAAGTTAAGCGTTCAGTTTGCATTGATAGCACTGGTATATTTGGCAACTTATTTAATTACTTGGGGAATTACATCGCTTTTGGAGGCAGTAGCTCCCGGACTTGCATCAACGGTTTCAACGCTTTTGTGGGGATTTAATTTTATAATCGGTTCAGTAGTGGCTATGGGATGCCGTACGTTGTTTGCGGGACTTCGTTCCATTAAATGGATGAACCGTCAATATCAGAACAATTACCTTTTAAGCCGTATTTCGGGACTGGCATTTGACCTTATGATTGTGGCAGGAATAGCAAGCATAAATATAGATGATTTGAAGGGTTACTGGTTACCGTTTTTACTTATGGCTGTTGCCGGTGGAGTAGTAACATTTATATATTTACGTTTCATGTGCAGAAAATTATATCCTGCATATGAGTATGAAGGATTTTTCTCTATGTATGGTATGCTTACGGGAACCATCAGTAGTGGAGTGTTGCTTTTGCGTGAAATAGACCCGGGATTTAAGACTCCCGCTGCCAATAATCTTGTAACAGGAAGTTCTTTTGGAATTGTGTTTGGTGCACCAATGCTTATACTTGTAAGCATGGCTGCTAAAAGTGATATGATGTGTCTTTTGGTTTTGGGACTTGTAATAATTTATCTTGCAATACTTCTTTTGTTTATCTTTAAAGCAGGTAAAGGGAAAAAGAAGAAAAATGCATAGAATTTGGAAATAGAAGAAAAATAGTACTTGTAGGGAACCCTAAAATTAGGGTTCCCATTTTTGTGAAAAACTTCCAAAAATATAAATAAGAAATTGTGATATATTAATAACGGATATATGTCTTATATTTTATGGAGGAGGAAAGAATGAAAAAGATAATTTCGTTAATTATGACAGTATTTGTTGCGGTGGCAATGTTTGCAGGATGTGGTAAGAGTAAAGGACCTTCTGTGTACTACTTAAATTTCAAACCGGAAGCAGATCAGGCTTGGCAGGATTTAGCAAAACTCTACACTGAGCAAACCGGTATTGAGGTTAAAGTCGTAACAGCAGCAAGCGGTAATTATGAAGAGACGCTTACCGCTGAGATGGCAAAAAAGGCTGCTCCTACATTGTTTCAGTGCGGTAATCAGGCGGCATTAGATAGTTGGAAGGATTATTGCTATGATTTAAGCGGAACTGATTTTTACAAAGAAATGACAACAGATGATTTCAACTTAAAAGGTGATAATGGAGAAGTTTATGCAGCGGGTTACTGCTATGAAGCATATGGTCTTATCACTAATGTGAAACTTCTTGAACAGGCAGGTTATACACTTGCAGATATTAACAATTTTGATTCTTTAAAAGCAGTTGCAGAAGATATTACAGCACGTTCTGAAGAACTTGGATTTTCGGCATTCACATCAGCAGGACTTGATGGTTCATCCTCATGGAGATTCTCAGGACACCTTGCTAATATGCCTTTACATTATGAGTTTGCAGATAACGGTGTAACTTCTCAGCCAGCAACAATTACAGGTGCATACCTTGATAATTTTAAAAATATCTGGGACCTTTATATTAACAACTCAACATGTGCTCCTAATGAGTTAGCAGCTAAGACCGGTGATGAGTCTGAAGCAGAATTTGGTAACGGCCAGGCAGTGTTTTTCCAGAACGGAACTTGGGAATATGCTAGCCTTGTTGATAAATTTGGAATGAATCCTGATGACCTTGCTATGATTCCCATATATATCGGTGTTGCAGGTGAAGAACAGTCTGCGCTTGCAGCCGGTACAGAGAACTGCTGGGCAGTTAATTCAAAAGCTTCTGAAGAAGATATTCAGGCGACCCTGGATTTCATGGAATGGGTAGTTACATCAGAGGAAGGAACTCAGATGATGGCTGAACAGTTCGGGCCTATTCCTTTTAAGAATGCAAAAGAATCTGAAAATGTATTTTTTAATGATGCTAATGAGTATTTAACAAATGGTAATTACAACGTAAGCTGGGCGTTTAATTATACACCTAACGTAGATGCTTGGAGAGCAGCAGTTGTATCAGCATTATTACAGTATTCAGCCAACGATGGTTCTTGGGATGATGTTGAAACAGCATTTGTTGACGGATGGACAGCCCAGTATGAAGCAGCAAACGCTGAATAGAAACAGGGATGAATTATGAAGAGAAAAAAGAAAAAATTTGATTCGGTTGCTTTAAACAGTAATCTGGTCAGACGTCCTATAGAGCGGTGTTTTCCGATTTTTATACTTCCCACATTTTTAGCATTTATAATCGGTTTTTTATGGCCGTTTATTAAAGGTATATATCTTTCTTTCTGTAGTTTTACAACTCCGGGTGATGCAGAATTTGTGGGTTTCTCTAATTATATAAAGGCTTTTCAGGACCCGACTTTCATACATGCCTTCTGGTATACGGCATTGTTTACGGTAGCCTCCATTTTGGCAATTAATATATTTGGATTTACGGTTGCTTATATACTGACACAGAATATTGCAGGCGCAAATATTTTCCGTACGGTATTCTTTATGCCAAACCTTATAGGCGGTATTGTACTTGGTTATATATGGTCCATGATTTTTGATGGTATTTTAAGTTATTACGATACTTATCTGTTGGCTGAAACAGGATATGGTTTCTGGGGCTTGTTGATTCTTATGTGCTGGCAGCAGATTGGTTATATGATGATTATTTATATTGCAGGTCTTCAGGGAATTCCTGAGGACATGATGGAAGCTGCTAAGATTGATGGAGCAAATAAGTGGCAGACCCTTTGGAAGGTTACCATTCCCAATGTTATGCCCTCCATTACAATTTGTGTATTTTTAACACTTACCAATTCATTTAAGTTATTTGATCAGAACCTGGCACTTACAAATGGTATGCCGGTTGTATTCGAGGAGAGCGGAGCGATTATTAATACAACCGAAATGTTGGCTCTTAATATTTATAAGACTTTCTATACGGGAGCGGCTACCCGTGGTGTGGCACAGGCTAAAGCGGTTGTATTCTTTATCCTTGTGGCAATTCTTGCTCTGGCACAGCTTAAAGCAACCAGAGAAAAGGAGGTGCAGCAGTAATGGATAATAAAAAGAGAGGCATTGGAAGCCTGATTCTGACTTGCGTTTTTGCAGTGATTTCCATTATCTACATTATGCCTATTATAGAGGTTGCAATTAACTCCTTTAAGGCAAATTCTTATGTAAATACTGATACCTTTGCATTTCCTAATGCGGAGTCATTTGTTGGATTCGATAATTATATTAAAGGTATGACTTTTGGTAATTATCCTTTCCTTAAATCTGTGTTTTTCAGTTTGTTTATTACAGCGGTTTCTACTGCACTGATATTGTTATGTACTTCCATGTCGGCATGGTATATTGCCAGAGTAGATAACAAGTTTGCACGTATTTTCTACTATTTATGTGTTTTTTCAATGATAGTACCTTTCCAGATGGTAATGTTTACTCTGTCAGGAACGGCAGACTCCTTGGGACTTAACACACCATGGACAATACCTGTTGTATATTTGGGATTCGGTGCGGGACTTGCAATCTTTATGTTTGTTGGATTTATAAAAGGTCTTCCTCTTGAGATTGAGGAGGCGGCAGCTATTGACGGTTGCGGGCCCCTTGTTACTTTCTTCCATGTTGTTCTTGCAATGTTAAAGCCTACAATGGTTTCGGTTGGGATTTTGGAAGTTATGTGGATATGGAATGACTATCTGCTTCCGTATCTGGTGCTTGACCGTACTGAATATATGACTATCCCCATTCATATCCAGTATTTGAAGGGAAGCTACGGTAGCGTTGACCTTGGTGCAACGATGGCAATTATTATGATAAGTATTTTACCGGTTATTGTATTGTATTTATTCTGCCAGAAGTATATTATTAAGGGTGTTGCGGCAGGTGCAGTGAAAGGCTAGCAATTGATTAGTAGAATAAAGATGTGAAATATTGAAAAAGAGAGGAATTTTGCTTCATGTATCCTCCCTTCCTTCACCCTATGGAATCGGAACACAGGGACCGATTCCATAGGGTGAAGGGTGTTCGCCTAAGGGTTCCGGTATAGATTTGATAAATACTATAAAAAGGGAGCTGCCAAATACAGAATTTATAGCAGAGGATTTAGGCTTTTTAACAAAGGAAGTAATGGAACTTCAGAAGGAATCCGGTTTCCCCGGAATGAAAATTTTGCAATTTGCCTTTGATAACAGGGGATCGGGCAATTATACGCCTGAAACTTATACATCCAATACCGTGTGTTGTACAGGGACTCATGATAATGAGACCTTGGTGCAATGGAAATCTGAAGTAAGTAGGTAAGAACTGGCAAATGCACTCAGATATTTTGTCATAAACGATGAAAAGGAACTTCCTGAAAGAATAAGGACACTTACAAAGCGGTACAGCCGATAAATGTTTGTAAGTCATATTACAATTAAATAGAATATTGATGTACCCCCGGCTGGCGACATGGCGTTGCCATCCGGGGTGTTTTTGTATCAAATATTGATTTTTGCAGAATACTTATATGGACATCAGGTCAGTTAGAAAATAATTGTGTGGAAAGGGATTTTTATGTGTACTGCTATTACTTACAAGACGAAAGATAATTATTTTGGAAGAAATTTGGATTTGGACTATTCTTATAACGAAACGATTACGGTTATGCCCCGCAATTTCAGAATTAAGTTTCGTCATGTCAAAACACCGGAAAAACGATATGCAATGATAGGAATGGCCACTGTGGAGAATGATTATCCGTTATTTTACGAAGCTACAAATGAGATGGGACTTAGTATGGCAGGGCTTAATTTCCCGGATAATGCAGATTACAAACCCTATGCAGCGAAAAAAGATAATGTGACACCTTTTGAATTTATTCCTTGGATATTGAGTCAATGTGCCACTGTAGAGGAAACACGTCATTTGCTTTCAAATATTAATCTGTTGAAGGAGGATTTCAGTGAAAAGTTTCCGTTGTCACCTCTGCATTGGATGATTGCGGATAGGGATGCTTCGCTGGTGGTGGAATCTGTAAAAGGAGGACTTAAGGTTTATGATAACCCGACAGGAGTTCTTACGAATAATCCTTCCTTTGATTATCAGGTATTTAATCTTAATAATTATATGGGTCTTACATGCGAAGTGCCGGTTAATGAGTTTTCTAAGAATTTGGAATTAAAGATTTACAGTATGGGGATGGGAGCTATGGGGCTTCCCGGAGATTTGTCGTCAATGTCCCGTTTTGTGAGAGCTGCATTTGTGTTACAAAATTCTGTTTCCGGTGAGACGGAATCTGAAAGCATAAGCCAGTTCTTTCATGTTTTGGGGGCAGTTGCCCAACAACGGGGCAGCGTGCGCACGAATAATGGTAAATATGAAATTACCATATACAGCTCGTGCTGTAATACGGATAAAGGGATTTATTACTATACTACTTATGAAAACAGCCGGATATGCGGAATTAATATGTTTAATGAAAATCTTGATGGCGACGTTCTCATATCTTATCCTCTGCTCTTGGGACAACAGGTGAAGATGCAAAACTAATAATATTATTCATTTTATGAAGGAGTCAGGTGTACCTGTGGTGTGCTGCGGTAATAAAATGACAGAGCTTATTCCGGGAACATCAGACGGGGCAGCAGAGAAGCATGTGCCGGTTATTGTAAAAGATGGAAACAAGGTTACGGTTAAAATCGGAGATGTGGCTCATCCTATGATTGAAGCTCATTATATCCAGTGGATTGTGCTTGAAACAGAAAACGGTTTTCAGGCAGCGTATTTAGAACCTAACGAGGAGCCCAAGGCAGAATTTGTTCTTTCGGATGGAGAAAATGTAATCGGAGCTTATGAATACTGTAATCTGCATGGTTTATGGAGTGCACAATAGAAACGTGAAAATATAAGTTTTTCATAAATCATTATCCTGTGGCATAAAGTTGATATGAAGACGGCTTGTATTGAGAGGATAGTGAATTATGTATGAGAGAAAGACGGTTGAAGATGTATGCAGTCAGTTTAATGCGGATAGAAAAAACGGATTAACATCAGCAAATGTGCAGGCACGCCTGATTAAATACGGCAGGAACGAATTAAAAGAGGCAAAGAATAAAACAGTTTTTGAAACCTTTTTGGAACAACTTAACGATCCACTTATATATGTCCTTCTTGTGGCGGCGGTTATATCCCTTTTACTGCGTGAAATCGCGGATGCGGTTATCATTCTTGTGGTGGTGTTTATAAATGCTTTTGTGGGAATGGTTCAGGAGGGTAAGGCGAAAAAAGCTCTGGAATCTTTGAAAAAACTTACAAGTCCGAAGGCATATGTTATCCGTGACGGTGTTAAAAGGCAGATACCGGCAGCAGAATTGGTTGCGGGTGATTTGGTGGTTCTTGAGGCAGGGTGTCAGGTGCCGGCAGATTTGCGTTTGATTGAAACAAAAAATCTGAAGATAGAGGAGTCGGCACTTACAGGAGAATCGTTGCCTATAGAGAAAAATGCTGATTACATATCTGAAAAGGAGGTTTCCCTGGGAGATTGCAAAAACATGGGATTTATGTCAACCATGGTTACCTATGGCAGAGGTATGGGAATAGTTGTTGCAACAGGAATGGATACGCAAATCGGCAAGATTGCAGGCATGATACAGGATGCCAAGGAAGAAATGACGCCCCTGCAGAAGAGACTGGGTGACCTGGGGCGGATATTAAGTATTGTATCCCTGCTTTTATGTGTGGCTCTTTTTATAATCGCAATCGTTCAGAAACGCAATATATTGGAGATGCTTATTACAGCTATTTCTCTGGCGGTGGCAGCAGTGCCGGAAGGATTGCCTGCCGTAGTAACAATATGCCTTGCATTAAGTGTAACCAAAATGGTGAAGGTTAATACCATTGTAAGAAGGCTCCCGTCGGTGGAGACTCTTGGCGCTGTTAATATTGTATGCTCGGATAAAACGGGAACTCTGACGCAAAATAAAATGACAGTTGTCAGAACTTATGTAAACTCGAAAGAATCCGTACCAAATGAGTTGGCTTTAAGGGAGTGTCAGGATTTCGTGAAAGGACTGGTGCTTTGTAATGATGCACAGATTCAGGCAAACAGCCGGATTGGAGACCCTACGGAACTGGCACTTCTTGATTTTGCCCTAAAATTGGAATGTGACAAGAAAAATGTGGAAAAAGAGATGCCACGGATAAGGGAAAGAGCGTTTGACTCGGACAGAAAGATGATGTCAACCTGTCATAGAGGAAAAAGTGGTGTGGTTACATATACCAAAGGAGCCCCTGATGTTATATTAAAACATTGCACTCACATTATGATTAACGGTCAGAGTGTTATACTTGATAAACGCAGACAGAGTGATATTGAGCAGGCGGTGGAGGATATGTCTTTAAAAGCTCTTAGAACCTTGGCGGTTGCATTGCGCTATGATGACATGGGACTTGAAGAAAGGGGCATGATTTTTCTTGGATTGGTAGGAATGGAAGACCCTATACGCCCGGAGGCATTAGAGGCTGTTGATACTTTTAAAGGGGCCGGTGTGGACACGGTAATGATTACGGGTGACCATGTAGACACCGCATATGCAATAGGAAAACAGTTAAATATTGTAAACGACATTACAGAGTGTATGACCGGTGAAGCATTACAGCAGTTGGACGATTTGGAGCTGCTTAAGAAAATAAACAAAGTCAGGGTGTTTGCCAGAGTGTCACCTGAACATAAGGTGAGGATTGTTAAGGCTTTTAAGGAGTGTGGAAATATTGTGGCAATGACGGGGGATGGTGTAAATGATGCACCATCACTTAAAGCGGCAGATATTGGCATTGCCATGGGAATGAATGGTACGGATGTGGCAAAACAGGCATCGGATCTTATTTTGACAGATGACAATTTTGCTACGATAGAAAAGGCAATAGAAGAGGGGCGCGGTGTATACGCCAATATTAAAAAATCCGTACTATTTCTGCTGTCATCTAATTTCGGAGAGATTATGACCATGTTTGTGGCGGTGTTTGCAGGTCTTTCCGCTCCGCTTAAATCCAGTCATATCTTGTGGATAAACCTGATTACGGATTCGCTGCCGGCATTGGCGTTGGGAGTAGATAAAAATGATAAAAGAGGTCTTATGTCACGTCCTCCCCGGAAAGCAGGGGAAAGTCTGTTTGCAGGTGGTGGGCTTGCGTGTACCTTGTTCTATGGTGTTCTTATAGCAGGCATAAGTCTTACTGCATTTTTTATGGTGCCATATGAGATTCTTGTGAATAATAATTTTCAGGTAACCATACCTAATATTCAAAAACTTCTGGAACATACGGAGGTGCTAAACCGGGCGCAGACTTATTCCTTTACCGTGCTTGGTATGGCACAGCTTTTTCATGCTATAGGTATGCGTAATATGAGAAAATCAGTGTTCAAAATGAAATTATGGGAAAACACGCTTATGATTATTGCAGTTGTGGTTGGGTTCGGATTGCAAATTGCAGTGACGGAAATCCCGTATCTTACCAATGCTTTCGGCACGGCTCATTTATCCTTAAGCGAATGGCTGAATTTGGGATTTCTTGCGTCGTTCCCTCTTTTGGCACATGAAATATTGATTTTACTGTCCTGTTGTCAAAAAGATTAAGTATTTACACTGTTGTTTTCCTGAAAAATTGAGTTATAATACCTATAGTAGGGTTACAGAAAGGTGATTGTTTTATGACAGAATTAATAAGTATGATAAAAGCACAGACAAAGGAAGTACTTTTTCAGCTTTTAGAAGAAGCCGGACTTAAATCCGGAGATATTCTGGTAGTGGGATGTTCATCAAGTGAGGTGGGCAGTTCTGCTATAGGTTCTAACTCAAGTGAGGAAATCGGAAGGGCAATTTTTGAGGCATTGCATGAAGAATTGGCACCTAAAGGGATTTACCTTGCAACTCAGTGTTGTGAGCATTTGAACAGAGCACTTATTATAGAAGCGAAGGCGGCTAAGGAATACGGATATGAACCGGTAAATGTTATGCCCCGGCTTAAAGCGGGCGGTTCTTTTTCCACGGCAGCATTTGCGGGATTTGAAGATGCAGTGGCAGTGGAGCGTATTCAGGCTCACGCGGGAATCGATATCGGAGATACACTAATCGGTATGCATCTTCGTCCGGTAGCGGTACCGGTAAGGACCAAAACGGATAAAATAGGCGGTGCCCATGTGGTATGTGCCAAGACCAGACTTAAATTTATCGGCGGAGAAAGAGCGGTTTATAGGGACTGACAGGATACGGAATGGTAGAGGGTATGTGTAAGAAAAAGGATTGTGACAGGTGCATTTGCAGTACCTGTATGCATCAGGGGTTTGACTGCGATTGCGGTAATGAGAATAAAAAGGCAATCGGATATTGTGGAGATTACGACCAGATGCAGGGAGAGCAGATGCAGCTTGATTTCGATAATAATATACAAGACTAGCGGGGGTGCGTATGGACGAGAAAAATTTAATGGAACAGCTTCTTGCAGAAAGTAAAAAACGTACTATGTGGAGCAGGATAACAGCGATTGCAACGACAGGAATACTTATAGTGGTGTTTGTTGCGGCTGTTTCGGTTATGCCCAATGTGTTTAAAATGCTTGACGAAATTGATGCGTTGGCGGATTCTGCCAAGTTGCTTGTTGAATCTGCGGAGGTGTCTCTTGAAGAGATTTCGGGTATGACACAAAGTCTTACCGACACCAGTACAAATCTGAATGCTTTTATTACAGATAATTCACAGACTGTTTCGGAGGCAATATCCGGAATTGATGATATAGATGTGGATGTATTGAATGAAGCAATACAGAATTTACACGATGCAGTGGAGCCTTTTGCAAATCTTATGAACAGATTTAGATAAAAAAATCTAAAAGTGTGGAAAAACAAAAATTTATGATGTATAATAGACAAAAAATGTATATTTTTATTTTAAAGGAGGAATACAGATGACATACCAGGAAGCATATGATAAGCTGCTTGCTTATGATCAGACACATGTATTAAAATATTACGAGACTCTCTCAGATGCAGAGAAGCAGGAACTTCTTGCACAGATTGAGGACACAGATTTCGGAATTATCGAGAATCTTTCTCACAAGGGTGAAGAGCCTAAGACAGGTACAATCACTCCCCTTGATGCTATGGAAATCGATGAGATTGAAGCAAATAAAGAGCACTATACTGAAGTAGGTCTTCAGGCAATCCGCGATGGTAAAATCGGCGCTGTATTATTGGCAGGCGGTATGGGAACACGTCTCGGTTCAGATGACCCTAAAGGAATGTATAATATTGGTATCACAAAGGATATGTACATATTTGAACGTCTTATCTGCAATCTTATGGAAGTTGTTAATAAGGCAGACGCATGGATTCCTCTTTTTGTAATGACCAGTGAAAAGAATCATGAAGCAACAGTGAAATTCTTCAAAGAAAAAGATTTCTTCGGATATAACGCACAGTATGTTGCATTCTTCAAACAGGAGATGGCTCCTGCAACCGATTATCAGGGTAAGGTTTACTTAGAGGCTAAGAACCGTATCGCTACTTCTCCTAACGGAAACGGTGGCTGGTATGCGTCCATGGCTAAAGGCGGTATGCTTGATATCGTTAAGAAATGCGGCGTTGAATGGCTTAACGTATTTGCTGTTGATAACGTTCTTCAGAGAATTGCAGATCCCTGCTTTATCGGTGCAACCTTAGAGAAGAACTGTGCAGTAGGTGCAAAGGTAGTTCGTAAGAACGCTCCTGATGAGAAGGTTGGTGTTATGTGCCTTATGGACGGACATCCTTCAATCGTTGAGTATTATGAGTTGACTGATGAATTAATGAATACAAAGAATGATAAGGGTGAGCCTGCATACAACTTTGGTGTTATCCTTAACTACATGTTCCGTGAGAAAGACCTTGCTCAGATGCTTGAGAATAAACTTCCTCTTCACATTGTAGAGAAGAAGATTCCTTATATTGATGAGAACGGTAATTATGTTAAACCTGAAGAGCCTAACGGATACAAATTCGAAGGACTTATTCTTGACCTGATTAATGAAATGGATAGCTGTTTACCTTACGAAGTTGTTCGTAATCGTGAATTTGCTCCTATCAAGAATAAAACAGGTATCGATTCAGTTGAATCAGCTCGTGCACTTCTTAAAGAAAACGGCATAGAATTATAGGAGGTCTATTATGGCAATTTTAGTAACAGGTGGTGCCGGTTATATCGGTAGCCATACAGTAGTGGAATTACAGAGCGCAGGCTATGAAGTAGTAGTTCTTGATAATCTTTCTAACTCCAGCGTTAAATCCTTGGAGCGCGTTGAGAAGATTACAGGTAAAAAAGTACCTTTTTATGAGGCAGACATTTTAGACAGAGATGCTCTTAATGAAATTTTTGAAAAAGAATCCATTGATGCAGTTATTCATTTTGCAGGATTAAAAGCTGTTGGTGAGTCTGTAGCAAAACCTTGGGAATATTATACAAACAATATTGCAGGTACATTGATTCTTGTTGATGTAATGAGACAGCATGGCGTTAAGAACATGATTTTCTCTTCATCTGCTACAATTTACGGAGACCCTGCATTTGTGCCTATCACAGAGGAATGTCCCAAGGGTATTTGTACCAATCCTTACGGCTGGACCAAATTCATGCTTGAGCAGATTTTAAGTGATATGCAGAAAGCTGATCCCGAATGGAATATGGTATTACTTCGTTACTTCAATCCTATCGGTGCTCATAAGAGCGGAACCATCGGTGAGAATCCTAACGGAATTCCTAACAACCTTATGCCTTATGTTACACAGGTTGCAGTTGGTAAGCTTAAAGAGTTAGGCGTATTCGGTGATGATTACGATACACCTGACGGAACCGGCGTACGTGACTTTATCCACGTTGTTGACTTAGCACTTGGACATGTTAAAGCTCTTAAGAAGATTGAAGAAAAAGCAGGCTTATGCATCTACAATCTTGGTACAGGTACCGGTTATAGTGTACTTGATATGGTTAAGAACTTTGAAGCAGTTAATGGTGTTAAGATACCTTATGTTATCAAAGAAAGACGCCCCGGCGATATTGCTACCTGTTATGCAGATCCTACAAAAGCGCAGAAGGAATTAGGCTGGAAAGCTCAGTACGGCATCAAAGACATGTGTGAAGATGCATGGAGATGGCAGAAGAATAATCCTAACGGATATGATGTGTAAAAAGTGTTAATTAGTTTATACTAAAATCCGCAAGTTATTTCAGGTAAAATTAATAAGCACATAAAGATAACGATATTAACCGCCAAGTGTAAAACTTACGCTAACGCGTTCGAACAGGTTACACTTGGCGGTACGTTTATCTTTATGTGCTTAATATTTTTCCGGTGAAAGAAACTTGCGATGGATTTTATCATAATTTAATTAACACCCATGCATAGTGTAAAATTTTATTAATATAATTTTTAAGCTACGTAATTATACATGAATATAAAGTGGCAGATGCTGCCGCCCATGCAAAAAAGGTGGAAGATTTCATGTGAGCCGAAACAGGCGTGCTTTGCATTGAAAAGTGGAAATTTCAAAGCGTATATAATGCCACCGATTGTATAAACAATACCACCGGCAAGAAGCCATAAGAAAGCAGCGTGGGGAAGAGTATCCCATAATTGTCCGAATACGAAAACACATACCCAGCCCATTGCAATGTATATAAGTGAAGAAAACCATTTGGGACAGGTTACCCAGAAAGCTTTGATAAGCATACCGATAATAGCGATGCTCCACACTACGGTAAGTAAAGTATAACCCAGGCTTCCTCCCAAAACTATAAGGCATACAGGGGTGTATGAGCCGGCAATCAGTACGAAAATCATCATATGGTCGATTTTCTTAAAAATTTTAAGGCGGTTACCGTTTACATTTACCGAATGGTACATGGTGCTGGCACCATAAAGTAAAATCATGCTTAGTATAAATATACACATGGCATTGAAGGTTTCAACGCCTGAATTGACGAAAGCTTTAAGTAATAATGGTGTAGATGCCAGAACGGCAAGAATCATTGCGGCTAAGTGAGTAAAAGCACTGCCGGGTTCCCTGATGGTAATTTGCATAATATACTCCTCCTAAAATACAAGACATAATTATTCAAAGACAACATGTAGTAATCAAAACTACATATAACATATTATGATACTACACCATAAAAAATATACTGTCAATAACAAAATAAATTTAATTATTAATCCTCTTCTATAACATGTATTTCCAGATAGTCGAAATCAGTAGTTTCAATAAAACTGTCCTGATAAAACCTGACTTTGCTGTGCCGCTTGAATTCGGAAACCGTTGAGTCCAGCCATATTGGTTTTTCTATATCAAATTCATAACAGATTTGTTCCAAACCTCTAAAAATTTTGTGAGTACGGGTGTCATTACTGTCCTCACAAAAAACGGTATCTTTTATTAATCTGTTGTCCTTAAAAATTTTACCCCATAACCTGAACATGATATTTTCCTTTCTCAGATAAATAGTAAAGCTAAATAATTAGCAAAAAATATTATAGCATATTTACCAAAGTTTATGCTATAATGAAATGGATAATGCATTAAGGGTGGTATAGCAATGGATTTAATAGACAGAGGAGATGGCATTGACAGTTGGAAAGAAGTCATGCTCATCTACACATCGGCGTTAAAGCAAATAGAGACAAAGCTTGAGATTTTGAATGATGAGTTTCAGCATGTGCATCAATATAATCCTATTGAACACATAAAGTCACGTATCAAGAGTTCAGAGAGCATTGTAAAGAAATTGAAGAAAAACGGATATGAATCCACTATAGAGAATATGGTTGAACATGTTAAGGACATTGCGGGGATACGTATTATTTGTTCTTTTACTTCGGATATCTTTCAGATTGCAGACATGATAGGTAACCAGAAGGATATAAGCGTTTTATCTGTTAAGGATTACATTACATATCCTAAAGCGAGCGGATATAAGAGTTACCACATGATTGTGAGTGTGCCGGTTTATTTGTCCGACCGTATCGTTGATACTAAGGTGGAGATTCAGATACGTACAGTTGCAATGGATTTCTGGGCAAGTCTTGAGCATAAGATTCATTATAAGTTTGAAGGTAATGTACCATCCCATATTAAAGAGGAACTTGTGGTCTGTGCCAAGATGGTATCAGACCTGGACGGACGCATGAGAGCCTTAAATGAAGAGGTTCAGTCTTTGGTAGATTCTAAATAAAATACCCATAAAATGAGGAGTGCCCCGATACCATTAGGTACCGGGGCTATTATGAAAAAATTTATCTGTATGCGTTCTGTTTAATTAAGTTAATTTGTTTATAAATGTAGTATACTTTTTAAATATGAACAGATTGTGAACAATATGTAAAATATACGTTAATAGTGACAAAAACCATTAAGAACCTAATTAAAATATATACAAAATAAACAAAAACATAAAGGTTGAGTGAAAAGTTAAATTCCACTTGTAAACTTAAATTCCATACGGAAGA
>CAZGSF010000035.1:0-15510 GCA_964528145.1 uncultured Lachnospiraceae bacterium
GTCCTGTAGAAGTTGCAGGTTCTGAGTTTGTTATTGATGTGGATACAGTAATTATGTCCCTTGGTACATCTCCGAATCCTTTGATTTCTTCTACTACAGAAGGACTTGACATTAATAAATGGCAGTGTATTGTGGCAGAGGAAGAAACCGGTAAAACAAGTAAAGAAGGTGTATATGCCGGTGGTGATGCCGTTACAGGTGCAGCTACAGTTATTGTTGCTATGGGGGCAGGTAAAGCGGGAGCTAAAGGTATTCACGAATATCTTCAGAATAAATAAGATGTTTTAATTTTAGAGAGGTATTTCTTCGGAGGTTTTTGTATGGTACATCATATAGTAATGTGGAACTTTTTAGAGTCCATGAATCAGGATGAAAAGAAAGCAGCCGGTGCAAAGATGAAAGAGCTGTTAGAGCCCATCGGAGCACTGGTTGAGGGTGCAATTGATATTAAAGTTGTAGTGAATGAAATTGAATCAAGTAATCGTGATGTTGCATTAATTTCACGATTTGAAACAGTTGAGGCCCTGCAGACTTATCAGGTACATCCGGCGCATATAGAAGCGGGTAAATTCGTAAGAAGTGTAACCTGTAACAGATCCTGTCTGGATTATGAAGAGTAGTAGGAGGTTATATTATGCCTATTTGTCCAAAATGTAAATACGAGTATCGTGAGGGAATGACATATTGTCCCGATTGTAAATGTGATTTGGTTGATGAATTGGAAGAACTTCCCGATACAGAAGAATTGGAAGAAGCTTACATTACCCCCACAGACATAAGTGAAGCTGATATTCAGATATGTATGAATGATGTGGAAGTAAGCGACGATGAGGAAGAATTAATTTCCAGAGAACGTCACCAAGACGGATATAAGTCAGGTATATATCGCAATAGTGCCGAGCGTGCAGAGGATAATAAGAGTTCTGCGTGGACATTACTTTCGGTTGGTGTTTTGGGAATTGTAGTTTTAATACTTATAATGATGGGTGTTCTGCCCATACAATTATATGGTGTTACTAAATACCTTATTTATGGTGTAATGTTTGCGCTGTTTATCCTTTTCATTGTTATGGGTATTATTTCTTTGCGAAATTCTAAGATATTTGCCCAGAAAGCTGAATCAGAAGTGACATTATCAGATTCCATGAAGGAGTGGTGCAGAGCTAATATTAATGCAGAACAGTTAGATGCAATACTTTTTGGGGAATCAGATACGGCAGATGCAGAGGATGAAGAACCCGGAGAAGAGATAACCTCAGAGGCAAAATACTTCAAACGTATTATTGCTATAAAGCATATGCTGGCAGATAAATTTATGAATCTTGACGAAGGCTTCTTAGAGGACTTCGTAGATAATATTTATGAGGAAATATTTGAGGATTAAGCTGTGGCAATGAAAATAACCATACTTGCAGTGGGGAAGATTAAAGAAAAGTTTTTTCGGGATGCAATTTTTGAATATGAAAAAAGATTAAGCCGTTATTGTAAACTTGAAATTATAGAAGTTGCGGACGAGAAAACCCCTGATAATGCAAGTGAAGCAGAGGAAGAACAAATTAAGAAAAAGGAAGCAGAACGTATCCTTGATAAAATCAATAATGACGCACATGTCATAACCTTGGAGATTCTCGGTAAAGAAATGAGTTCGGTGTCATTTTCACTATTAATGCAGAATCTTGGTGTAACGGGCAAAAGTCACATTGTTTTTGTTATAGGCGGCTCTCTTGGTCTTCATGAAAGTGTAAGTAAAAGAGCGGACGCAAAGATTAGTTTTTCTGCAATGACATTCCCACATCAGTTAATGCGTGTTATCCTGTGTGAACAAATATATCGTGGCTTCCGTATAATGAACCACGAACCATATCATAAATAAAATGAAAAGCATGGTGAAAGACCATGCTTTTTCTGTACAAGAAGAATTGTTTGGGATATAATATTTGTTATAATCTTTTAGAAAAAAGGATGATGTATAGATGATTCTTTTAATGATTTATACGAGAGTTTGATTAAGGCTGATGGTGTTTTTTTGTGTCACCACATTATGCGCCAATACCTGCTAAGTTATCAATGTTGCTTGAGAAGATGGAACAGATTACATTCTTACATTGGTGGAAAGATAATACATATAAATCGGAACTTTATGGATTATATACAGGAATTATTTCACATGGTGGAGGAGCGCAATGGGCTTTAAAGAGCTATAAAGCAATGGTTAATGACACTATTGCAAATGCATTAGATACTATTCAATGTAAAATAATTCCGTATAATAAAGAATGGAATACAGGAATTTCTTTGCCTGTAAAAAATGTGGCAGAAGAAGAATCTATTTTTCCGATTCAAACTTATGATTGGGATGAAATTGAAAATGACATAAAAAATTATGTTGAAATTTTTTTGGCGAAATATAATTATTTTCTCAGTAATTTATAGAGATACCGAACATATTTAATTTTTGAAGGCCCTTTAAAGACGTCAGTACTTGGATTTTTCGAGAGAAACGAAGAAAAATCCTTAGTACTGTTACGTCCTTTAATGGAGCGGGAGCGTGCCTGAATAAATAAATATGTTCGATATCTCAAAAAACACCCAAAATCAATTCAAATTAAATCCCTATTTAGGAGGACTTCAACATGAGAATGTATGATTTAATCATGAAAAAACGCAACGGATTATCACTTTCTAAGGAAGAAATTGATTTTATGATAAAAGGCTATACATGTGGCGAGATTCCTGATTATCAGATGTCAGCAATGATGATGGCGGTTTATTTTCAGGGAATGGATGATGAGGAGACCTTAAATCTTACCATGTCCATGCGTGATAGCGGAGACTGCCTTGATTTATCTGCGATTAATGGCATAAAAGTGGATAAGCACAGTACGGGCGGTGTGGGAGATAAAACGTCACTGGCACTGACACCTATGGTGGCTGCATGCGGAATACCTGTTGCCAAGATGAGCGGCAGGGGACTTGGACATACAGGCGGAACTATTGATAAACTTGAAAGCTTTCCGGGATTTTCCACGGAGATTTCAACAGAAACTTTTATAAATAATGTTAATAATATAGGAATTGCCATAATGGGACAGACGGCGCAGCTGGCACCTGCAGACAAGAAACTTTATGCCCTTAGGGATGTTACTGCTACCGTGGATAATTTGTCGTTGATTGCAAGCTCCATAATGAGTAAGAAGTTGGCGGCAGGTGCTGATGCAATTGTCCTTGATGTGAAGACCGGAAGCGGTGCATTTATGAAGAACGAAGAGGATGCATTTGCGCTTGCAAAGGCAATGGTAGCTATTGGCAAAGGCGCTGGACGGACTACGGTGGGTATCGTTACTGATATGGACCAGCCATTAGGCTTTGCGGTAGGTAATGCCCTTGAGGTAAAAGAAGCGATTGATACCTTAAACGGCAACGGTCCCAAAGATTTCGTTGAATTATGTCTTACCCTTGGTGCGCATATGCTTATTGCAGGAGGCAAGGCGGCAACAAAAGAAGAAGCAAGGATAATGCTTACAGAAGTTATTAATAATAAAAAAGCACTTAAGAAACTTGCAGATTTTGTGGCTGCACAAGGAGGCAATCCTGAGGCGGTTTATAATCCGGAAATGTTGCCTCAGGCATCAATTGTCGAAGAAGTAAAAGCAACAAGCGATGGTTACATATCAGCCATTACCTGTGATGAAGTGGGGATTTGCTCGCTTATTCTTGGTGGCGGCAGGGAAACAAAAGAAAGTGAGATTGACCTTTCGGTAGGAATTATACTTACAAAGAAAAAAGGAGATTATGTGAAAGCAGGCGATACAATTGCAATAATTCACGCTAATGATGAAGATAAGAAAAACCAGGCAATCGCGCGATTGCAGGCGGCTTATAAGTATTCGGATGCTGCAGTACCCAAAACAGAAATTATAAAAGGTATTATTTAGATCCAATAATCATATATTTTATCATGCGAAAAAAAATATATGATCGAAATAATTACCGAAATGAAGAAACGTCAAACAAAAAAGAGTTGTTAATTAATTCCCTGAAACTTCCCAAGGATACTGTTCTAGGGGCTCCAATACTTACTGTTACGGGGAATCATGAAATATGGATTGAAAATTATAAAGGGATTTTGGAATATACTACAACCCAAATTCTTTTACAGGCAAAGACTTGTCAAATATGCATTGAAGGAAAACGGCTTTCTATAGATTATTATACCAATGAAGATATGAAAATAAGCGGATGTATCTGCAATATACGCTATATCTGAAAGGGAATGATAATATTATGATTGAGATATTTAAATATCTAAAAGGATATGTATGCATTAAAGTGACGGGCTTTTCGCCGGAACGCTTTATGAATTTGTGCAGCAACAGAGAGATTCTTTTATGGAATATACATAAAGAGCAGGATGCATATTATATGTGTTTAAGCATTGAAGGTTTTTTCAAACTTAGACCCATTGTGAAGAAAACAGGAACTAAGGTAGCCATAGTTAAAAGATATGGACTACCTTTTTTGTTGACGGGGATGTGGAAAAGAAAAGTTTTTTTGCTGGGATTTATGTTGGCTGCATTTTTTTGGATTTGGACATCAGGATATATATGGGCGATTGAGATAAAAGGGAATTTTATAATAACCGAGGATGTATTGTTGGATTACTTAAATGATAATGATGTGCATATAGGAATGAAAAAGAAAGAACTTGATATCGATACATTGGAAAAGGATATAAGAAAAGAATTTGACAGGATAATCTGGACTTCAGCCAAACTTGAGGGTACAAAACTTACGGTGGAATTAAAAGAAAATGAAATCATGGGAACAGGGAATGACGATGAAGAAAATTCGGTCAAATCAGATACATCTTCAGATTTAGTGGCAGAACGTGATGGTAAAATTGTATCAATAATTGTGCGGGAAGGTGTGCCACAGGTTACTGCAGGTACTGAGGTGAAGAAAGGCGATGTATTGGTTGCCGGAAGTGTTCCTGTGTATAGTGAGGACGGAACGGTCCGTAAATATAATTATTGCATGGCGGATGCAGATATAATTATAGAATATGAGGTTGGAATAACAGAAACAGTGCCCCTTAAATATAAAAAGAAATCATATACCGGAAGAGAAAAAAAGCAATACTATTTGAAATTGGGCGATAGACAAATACAGATTAAGAAGGAAAATGCCCCTTTTTTATCCTATGATTTTATTACAAAAGAAAAACAGCTACAATTATTGTCAAATCTGTATTTACCTATAAAATTCGGTAATTATACATATCGTGAATATTATATTGTTGAACAAAAATTTACAAGTGAAGAAGCAAAAAAAATTATAAATGACAAATATAATAAAATATTAAAAACTTTAGAAGAAAAAGGGGTTCAAATTATCGGAAAAAATGTTAAAATAGAAACTAATGATACAAAGTGGGTGCTTAGGGGCGTTTTGTCTGTTGAGAGCAAAACAGGAACAAGTATCCCTATTGAAGAAATAAATTTTCCGGCAAATGAAACGGAACAGGAAAATAAGGAGCAGGAATAATTTTAATGGAGTTTGAATGTATTTTGGAAATGTCCATACAGGATATGCAGAATATTTTTGGGAATAGGGACAGTTATATACGTAAACTTGAAAAAGATTTTGATGTTGCAATAATAAATCGTGATGGAGTTGTCCGTATTAAAGGGGAACAAAATAGTGCTATAAAAGTAAAAAATATTTTACAGCAGTTAACCGAACTTTCGAAACGTGGTAATGAAATAGAGGAACAGAATGTGGATTATGCAATAACAATGGGGAAAGAAGAGAAGGAATCGGTACTTACCGAAATAGATAACGATACAATATGCCATACCATTAACGGCAAGCCTATAAAACCTAAGACCTTGGGACAGAAGCAATATGTGGATGCCATAAGGGATAATATGATTGTGTTTGGGCTGGGGCCTGCCGGTACCGGTAAAACATACCTTGCAATGGCAATGGCAATCACAGCTTTTAAAAATGATGAAGTAGGACGTATTATATTAACCCGTCCGGCAATTGAAGCAGGAGAAAAATTAGGATTTTTGCCGGGAGATTTACAAAGTAAGGTGGACCCGTATTTAAGACCCTTGTATGATGCCTTGTATCAGATAATGGGGGCTGAAAGTTTTGCTAAAAATATGGAAAAGGGCTTAATCGAAGTTGCGCCTCTTGCTTATATGAGAGGGCGTACCCTTGATAATGCGTTTATTATTCTTGATGAAGCCCAGAATACTACACCTGCCCAGATGAAGATGTTTTTAACAAGAATCGGATTTGGTTCAAAGGTAATTATAACAGGTGATGCTTCCCAGAAGGATTTGGCACCGGGAGTCAAATCGGGACTTGATGTGGCAGTTAAAGTTCTTAACAGGATTGAAGATATAGCGTTTTGCAATTTAACCAATAAAGACGTGGTGCGTCATCCCCTTGTACAAAAGATTGTAAAGGCATATGATGATTTTGAAGCAAAAGAAAATAACAGAAACAGGAATAAACAAAATGGAAGAAAAGAAAAATAAAGACGGCTTAAAAACGGTTATTGTGCCCTTGGTGATTTTTCTGATAACAATTGCAGGAACAGGACTTTGCAGCTTTTTCTTTGGACAGGGAATGCCGTATATTCTTAGGAACTGTGTAGTATCAGGCTTGGGGGCGGGTGCAGTGTTGTGCTTAATGGCACAAGCTAAGGAAAAAGAATTGTATTCATATGATAACGGTGATTATTATGTGAGATTTTTAATATGCTATCTTGTTGCAATATTAGCGGCTTTAGTATGCTGTAAGCTGCCGTATGGCGGATGGCCTTTTGTGCCGGTTTTTGTATTACTTGCATTATTTTCAAATTACGCTGTGGGAATTTGTGCCGGAAGCGTGCTTTTAATGATAAGCGTTCTGCTCTCAGGTGCGGGAGTACAGATTTTTTTCCTTTATTTTATAAGCGGAATTATTGCCGTATGTTTATATAACGGTCTTGATGAAAATTATAAAGTCGGTATTCCCACAGTGGTATCAATGCTTGTGCTGATTGTGAATATTACTGCGGAGATTGTTATCTTTGAGAATGCCAAGCTTAATTTTGATATATTTTTAATACCCCTTATGAATGTGATTATTACATGCATTTTATTAATAGTTATATTAAAAATATTCTCTTACCTTGTGATTTTCAAGTATCGTGAATGTTACATGGAGATTAATGTTCCGGAGTGCCCGTTGCTTGTCCAGTTAAAGGATAAGTCCAAGGATGAGTACTATAAAGCCATACACACAGCGTATTTAAGTGAAAAAATTGCCCGTAAACTGGGATTTGACGATAAAGTGACAAAGGCCGGTGGATATTATCACAGTATAGGCTGTCTAAAGGGCGAGAATACATGGGAAAATGTTTGTGAAATAGGTATTGAATATAAGTTCCCTCCCCAGGTTCTTGCAATACTTAAAGAATATCTTGAAAAAGGAAGTCTTATTGTACATAAGGAGGCTGCTGTAATTTATTTTGCGGAGGCGGTAGTTGAGGCTATTTTATTATTGATTTCAAAGGATAAAGAGGTGCAGCTTGATTATAACCGTATAATTGATGAGGTTTTTGAAAAAAAGCAGAAAAGTCCGGCTTTTTGTCAATGCCGGTTGTCCATAGATGAGTTAAATCAAATGAAAAAGATATTTAAAGAGGAGAAGCTCTATTATGACTTTTTACGTTGAGAATGAATCTGGAACAGAATTTGATTTTGATACCGATAAGCTTGCGAATGAAGTGGGAATGGCAGTATTAGAACAGGAAAAGGGGCCCACAGATGTACAGATAAATTTACTTATAACAGATAATGTAGGGATACGGGAGTTTAACAGACAATACCGTGATATAGACAGGGAAACCGATGTTTTAAGTTTCCCCAATGTGGATTTCGATGAACCTTCGGATTTTTCGCTTATTTTTGATAAAGAACGTGAAGCGGATTATTTTGACCCTGAAACAGGCGAATTGGTTCTTGGCGATATTATTCTTTCTGCTGAAAAGGTAATTTCACAGGCCGAAGAATATGGCCATGGAATAAAACGTGAATTTGCTTTTTTGATAACACACAGTATGCTTCATTTATGCGGCTATGATCACATGGAAGCGGATGAAGCAAAAGAAATGGAAGCAAGACAGGAAACTGTTTTGTCAAAGCTTGGAATAACAAGAGATTAATAGAGGAACAAGGTGATTACTTATGAATCGGATGGAGATAAAAAGAAAACGCATAAGTATAATAAGCTATGCCATTTTTCTTGTAAATATATTGGTTTTATGCGGATTTTTGGGAGAGCGCGGTATGGGATACTTTGCCGGTGCCCTGGAAATTTTCTTTTTGTTGATTCTGCTTACGTCATATACCATGCCGGAGGCAATTGCCAAATTAATTAAATCCAGAATGCAAAAGGGACAGGGGAAAAATGCTGCGGGTGTTTTGAAAGCGGCATTAGTACTTGGCGTGATTTACAGTGTGGCAGGCGGATTGTTTTTGTTTTTCAGCGCAGAGTTTATGCTTGTAAATTTTTCAGGAGTATCTTATGCAGAACTGGCGCTAAAGCTGTTAATACCGGCATACATATTGTTTGTGTTTGTACAGGTTTTAAGAGGCTTTTTTCAGGGAATGGGAACCACTGTACCTACAGCGGTTTCTAAAATTATAGAAAATATTGTACTTATTGGAACAGAAATTATTTTTTGCTTTATACTTGGACGATATGGCAATAAGGTTTCGGAACTTTTGCATAATAAAGAATTCGAGGCATCTTACAGTGGAGCAGGTGTATCTATAGGTTTTATTATTGCAGAATTGTTCTCTGTTCTTTTTTTGGTTTTTGTGTATAATACTAACAAAATTAAATTGCGTAAAAATTTGGATAAAGAAACCATCAAAATGACTGAATCCACAAACCAAGTGATTTATAAGCTGATTATGACCATGCTTCCTTTTATGTTATGCGGTATTTTGGGAAGGATAAGTATTCCCGGAGGATTGCTTGTATACCGTTTAAATTCAGTGACAAATGTTGAAGCGGTTATGGGAGTCTGGGGGGCATTTTACGGTAAATATCTTGCATTGGTACTTTTTATTGTTATGCTAATACGTTTAAGTGTTGTGGCAATTGAAGAACGTATATATGATTCCTACAGAAAAGATGAATACAAACATGGAAAAGAATGGGTTATTACGGGGAGTCATTTTATAATACTTCAGGGTGCATTCTGGTCAGCTGTTGTTGCGGTTTTGGGCAATACTTTTGTAAATGCGTTTTATGATAATAATGTGGGACTTGCAGGGCAAATGCTTAGCGGAGGTTCTACAGTTATTCTCTTTATGTCCGGGGCGGCATTTTTTATAAATGTTATGATTGCACAGGGTAAGATTAAAAAAGTTATTTTGAATATGTTTATTGGTGCGGCAATCTTTTTTGGATATATTATTATAGGCACATTTGTATTTAAAACAGGTATAGGTGGAATTGTGACAGGCTTGTGTGTAAGCTGGCTGGTGATTTTACTGTGCAGCGGCTTTGTGTGCATACGTAACCTTAAATGGAAGCCTGAATGGATTTATATGCTGGTAATTCCTATCGGTTGTGCGTCTCTTACGGGAATAATTGTTTTGCTTCTTAATAAAGCAGTTTCGTCACTTAGTGGCGACATGGTTTCGTTCCTTGTATGTATTGTGGTTGCCTTAATAGTATATTGCATACTTATTATGGCTTTCCGGGGTATAAGGGAAGATGAACTGGATAGAATTCCCGGTGGAAAAATATTGAGTATAATAGCAGATAAATTGCACTTTTTATAATATGTAAAATGAATATTTTTATCAGATAGGCTGATACTGATAACAAAAGGCGTAATGTGAGGTTATTATGAAATTTGTAAAAGGTATCAGTTTGTTTATTTTGCTTCCGTCATTATTGCTGGGGATTGGATTTCTGGCAGGCAGTAATTGGAACCAAAAGGATAATATATCAAAGGAATCAGAAGAAAAAAAGGTACAATTCAGGGCAACATCTACATCCGGGGAACAATTAATTGATGCAGATACTCAGTTTTGCGTGGAGGAAGCGGATCTTAGAAGGGACACCTGTGTTGAAACCCAGGTGGAATTGCCTGATAAATATATTGGAATGAATAGAGAGCAATTTATTGCGGCAATGGAAGAATATGAGACCACTCCTCCCTTATCGGAATTGGAGAGGGGATTTGTAAGCTTGGAGGTTAAAAGTTTTTCGGAAAAACAGGTGGTTGTCCGTATGAATTACGCATATGTAACACCTTCAACGAGCTTTTATATTATGGCAATACAACACAATATTGTAGTTTATTGTGATGATAAAAAAACTATCTACATGAAAACCAATATTAGACTTGAAGATTTACCGGATGAATTACAACATAAGATAATTAACGGAATGTTTGTTGAAGATGAAAAGAATTTATATTATTTTCTTGAGTCTTATTCCAGTTAAGGATTTTAACAAAGCAAAGGGTGGAAACAGCTATGAATAAGAAAAAAATTGCAATTATAGGCGCGGGGGCCTCGGGTATGATGGCAGCAATTTTTGCTGCAAGTGCGGGTGCTGAAGTTATAATATTTGACAAAAATGACCGCGTAGGTAAAAAAATACTTGCTACAGGAAACGGTAAGTGCAATTTTTCCAATTTGCATATGAATGCAGAGTGTTACAGAAGTAATGATTTGACAAAAGTAACAAATGTAATCAGCCGTTTTTCACCCCAAGACTGTGTTAATTTTTTTAAGGAAAAAGGAATGCTTATAAAAGACAGGGACGGTTATCTTTATCCGGCATCTGAACAAGCTTCTACAGTTCTGGATTTATTAAGAATGCAGATGACATTTTTGAAAGTGAATGTGGTTACGGAATGTGAGATATATGATGTTAAACCGGATAAAAAAACAGGCAAAAGCGGATATGTCTTGTATGGTGTATACAAGGGAGAAAAGAAAAATTTCAATGCTGACAGGGTTATAATATCAACAGGAAGTAAGGCCGGAATATCCACTAAAGGTAGTAAAAACGATTTTTATGATGTTTTAAGAAATATGGGACTGGCTGTTACAACTGTGGTACCTGCCCTTGTGCAGCTTCGCTGCAGGGAAGATTACATGAAATCAATTGCAGGTGTAAGAGTTGAAAGTGAAATTACGTTGTACATAGACGGGAAGGAAGCATGTAGGGAATATGGAGAGGTACAGCTTACTGATTATGGTGTATCAGGCATACCGGTTTTCCAGCTTAGCAGGTATGTATCCTACGCATTGGCTGAAAAAAAGAATGTAAGTATTACTATTAATGTACTTCCATATTTTTCTGAAAAGGAATTTATCAAGTTCTGTAATAACAGACAGATTCAAGATGGTAACCAGACGGCAGAGGAATATTTCCTGGGAATATGCAATAAAAAACTGTTGATGTTATTTATGAAATTGGCAGGAATAAAACCTACAGAACTTATCATTAATGTATCGGATAAAAGCAAAAATAAGATGTTTAAATATTTACGTGAATTTACGGTAACACCGGTGGCTACAAATCCTTTTGAGCAGGCACAGGTCTGTGCAGGCGGATTAGTTATGTCAGAGGTAGATGATAATTTGCAATTAAAGAAATATCCGGGAATATATGTTACGGGAGAAGTTCTGGATGTGGACGGACGTTGCGGAGGATATAATTTACAGTGGGCATTTGCCAGCGGAAAAATTGCAGGAGAAAACGCATCAAAGGAATAAGTGAACCATAATGATACAGGTAAATCAGTTAAATTTAAAACCCGGCCATTCTATCGGGGATATTAAAACTAAGACAGCTAAATTTATAGGACGAAAAGAAGAAGAAATCAGAGATTTTCACATTGTGAAAAAATCAATAGATGCCCGTAGAAAACCGGATATCTATTTTAGTTATTCGGTACGCTTTACTATAAAGGATGAGGCTTCATTTCTTCGTAAAAAAAAGGATTCAAGAATACAATATTGTGAGGAGAAAGAGTATTCATTTGTAGCAGACGGAACTAATACATTACCAGAGCGGCCTGTGATTGTAGGAATGGGACCGGCAGGACTTTTTTGCGCTTATTTTTTGGCAAAGCATGGTTATAAACCTATTATATTTGAGCGGGGAAGGGATGTTGACAGCCGTACCGGTGATGTCTCAAATTTTTGGAACGGGGGTTCATTGAAGGATGATTCAAATGTGCAGTTCGGTGAAGGCGGTGCAGGTACTTTTTCCGATGGAAAATTAAATACACTGATAAAGGATAAAGACGGCAGAAACAATGCAGTTCTTAAAACCTTTGTTGAATGCGGTGCACCGGAAAATATTTTATACGAGAGTAAGCCTCATATCGGAACGGATATACTACGTATTGTCGTTAAAAATATGCGTAAAAAAATAATTGAATGGGGCGGAGAAGTTAATTTTGAAACAAAAGTAACGGATTTTATTGTTGAAAATAATGTGTTAACAGGAGTTGTGGCAAATAAGAAAACTATTTTTGCATCGGTTGTTATATTAGCAATCGGACATAGCGCAAGGGATACATTTGAAGTTTTATATAATAAGGATATACCCATGGAAGCAAAGGCTTTTGCAGTGGGATTCAGAGTTCAGCATCCTCAGAAAATGATTAATAAGGAGTTGCTGGGAAATGATGAGTCCGAGTATTTTGAAGCGGCTTCTTATAAGGTTACGGCAAAGACAGAAAGCAGGAGAGGAGTTTATTCATTCTGTATGTGTCCGGGCGGTTATGTTGTTAATGCATCCTCCGAACAAGGTCATTTGGCGGTAAACGGAATGAGTTATTCGGGAAGAGACGGGGTTAATGCCAACAGTGCAATTATCGTTTCGGTTAATCCCGATGATTATGGTGCCAATCATCCGCTTTCCGGAATTAAATTCCAAAGAGAACTTGAGAAAAGAACATTTAAAGCCGGGGAAGGCAAGGTTCCATGCCAGTATTACGGTGATTATAAGGCTTCTGTATGTAATTTCCGTAAGGAGGAGTTTGATATAGAGGTAATTCCTCAGATAAAGGGAGAATTTTGTTTTACCGATTTGACTGATATTTTACCGGAGGAATTAAATAAAGCTTTTGTAGAAGGGATGGAACATTTTGGTAAAATTGTGAAAGGCTTTAACAGACCTGATGCAATATTGTCAGGTGTGGAAAGCAGGACGTCATCACCTGTACGTATTTTAAGAGATGATACACTGCAATCAAATATTAAAGGTCTTTATCCATGCGGTGAAGGTGCCGGCTATGCAGGTGGTATAACGTCGGCAGCAATGGACGGACTCAGGGTGGCGGAGAAGATAGCATCTTTATACAAACCACTGGACTAATATATAGTTTTTTAGTACAATGTTTTTTGGCGGCTATGTCAAGCTGATAAAGAATGAAAGGATATTGTTTACAATTATGAATACAGGAAATTCATATGAAAATACAGAAATAAAAAAGACTGATTTGAGGGCTTCTTTTAGGGATAAAAAGAGGGTTGTTGTAAAAATAGGCTCGTCTTCATTACAGCATCCGGAAACCGGCGAACTTGATTATGTAAAGATGGAAAAACTGGTGCGTGAACTTAGCGATATCCGCAATCAGGGAAAAGAGGTTATTCTGGTAACCTCCGGTGCAATTGCTGCAGGCAAAAAGGCCGTTAATTTGAAGAATATGGATAAAAGCAGTCAGACTCTTGCGGTTAAACAGGCATGTGCGGCAATAGGACAGGCACGTCTTATGATGATATATCAAAAACTTTTTATGGAATATAATCAAATAGCGGCGCAGATTCTTATGACTAAGAATACGATTGTTGATAATTTGAACCGTTATAATGCCCATAATACCTTTTCGGAATTATTGCATATGGGGGCAATACCCATAGTTAATGAGAACGATACCATTGCCACATACGAGATTATGTATGGCGACAATGATATTCTTGTGGGTGATAACGATACTTTGTCCGCAATTGTGGCTGCATTGGTTGAGGCTGATTTACTTATTTTGTTATCTGATATTGACGGCTTGTATACTGATGATCCGAGAAAAAATCCGGATGCGGCTTTTATTGACACGGTAACGGAACTTAGTGATGAACTTATGCAGATGGGCAAAGCCAGCACAGGAAGCAGCGTAGGAACAGGTGGAATGAATACCAAGCTTACCGCTGCCAAAATTGCAACATTTTCAGGTGCGGATATGGTAATTGCAAACAGTCGTGACATTTCCGTATTACATAAAATCATTGAAGGCAAAGCATTGGGAACACATTTTGTTGCCAACCGAAATGAAGATTTTGATTTACCGGAGTTTGTGGATAATCTTCACAAATAATTTATGTAATATATTTGAAAGGGTCAATGTTATGGAAAAATATGTAACAATGGATGAGAAAATAAAAAGAATTAATGAACTGTATCACAAGTCGCAGGCAGAAGGTTTGACTGAGGATGAAAGAAAAGAGCAGGCAACTTTAAGAAGTGAATATGTTGCCAATGTTCGTGCCAATTTGAGGGGCCAGCTTGATAGTATTACTATTCAAAAAGAAGACGGAACTCTTGAAAATCTGGGTGAAAAGTATGGAAATAAAAAGGGGAATTAACCAAACCGACAAAAAAGAGTTGCGAAAAAAAATATTAGAACTGAGGGATGGGTTATCAGCACAACTTCATTCGGGTTTTAGTAGTAAAATCAAAGAAAATATAATTTCCTGGGATATCTATAAAGAATGTAAAGTACTGCTTGTTTTTGTAAGTTATAAAAGCGAAGCTGACACTTTAGGTATAATTTCGGATGCATTGAACCGTAAGAAAAAAGTATATTGCCCCAAGGTTTTTGGAAATGATATGCTTTTTTACGAAATAGGCACAGTTGAGGAACTAAAAAAAGGGTATATGGGTATTCTTGAACCGGATGAAGGACTTCCAAGGTTTGACTTTACCGGCAAAAATATTCTTATGCTGATGCCCGGAAGTGTTTTTGATAAAGACGGTAACAGAATTGGTTATGGAAAAGGTTATTATGACAGATTTCTTATGACATGTGAAGATAAGGGACTTGTGATAACTACTGCGGGAATTGCTTTTTCCCTGCAGATAGTGGAAGAGGTCCCCACACAACCGCATGATTATAAGGTAGATTATATTTGTACAGAGAATGAAATTATAAGTACGGTTAGGGAGGCATAATTATGAATTTGACCTTAATGGGAGAGGCTGCATTAAAAGCTAAGTTTGAATTGCAGAAAATGTCTACGGAAGAAAAGAACAAAGCACTTACTGCGGTGGCAGAGGCTTTAAACGATAACAAGGAAAAAATCCTGGCGGCAAATCAGAATGACATAAAAGCCGGTGAGGAAAAAGGAATGCATCCGGGGCTTATTGACCGTTTGAGACTTACTGAAGCTAGAATTGAAGCCATGGCCGAGG
>CAZGSF010000035.1:15520-20441 GCA_964528145.1 uncultured Lachnospiraceae bacterium
GGCCGAGGGCTTGCTTCAAATAGTGGAGCTTTCAGATCCTATCGGTGAAGTGATTGAAGAGTTTGACAGACCAAACGGTCTTAATATTCAGAAAAAAAGAGTACCCCTTGGTGTTATAGGTATTATATACGAATCCCGTCCCAACGTAACGGCAGATGCCTTTGGATTGTGTTTTAAAACAGGCAATGCAGTTATTCTTAAGGGCGGTAGTGATGCAATCGCTTCAAATACTGCAATTACCGAGGTGATAAGGGAGAGCCTTTCAAAAGAAAATATCAATCCTGATGCAATACAGCTCATAATGTCTACTGACAGGGCTGTTACGGCGGAATTCATGAAGATGAACAAGTATGTGGATGTGTTGATTCCAAGAGGCGGTGCAGGTCTTATCCGCTCAGTGGTGGAAAACAGCACGGTGCCTGTAATTGAGACAGGAACAGGCAATTGTCATATTTTTGTAGATGAATATGCGGATTTGACAATGGCTCGTGATATAATCATCAATGCAAAGACACAGCGCATAGGTGTATGCAATGCATGTGAATCTCTTATTATTCATGAAAAAATTGCAAAGGATTTTCTTCCCGTATTAGGTGCTGCTTTGAAAGAGAAGAATGTTGAAATCCGGGGTGACAAAACTGTTTGCGATACTATTACGGGATGTGTTGTGGCAAAAGAAGAGGATTACTGCAGAGAATATCTTGATTACATTGTGTCAATGAGGGTTGTTTCAAATATTGATGAAGCAATTGCACATATTAACAAATATAATACAAAACATTCGGAAGCGATTATTACGGCAGATTCGACAAATGCAGAAAAATTCTTAAACGAAGTTGATGCGGCGTGTGTATATGTTAATGCATCCACACGTTTTACCGATGGCTTTGAATTCGGATTCGGAGCGGAAATCGGTATCAGCACCCAGAAACTTCACGCAAGAGGTCCTATGGGGCTTAAAGAGCTTACTTCTTACAAATATGCAGTGAAAGGAACCGGACAAATCAGACAATAAACTTTGTTTGTTTTTTATAGGTTTACAGGAGGATAAATTTATGAGTAGCTTTACTATTATGACAGATGTTAATACTGATGTGTTGCCTGCCTATGCAGCGGCTGAGGGAATTGTTATTTTACCTCAGTATTATCATTTTGATGATGGTGTGATATACGGGGACGAGATTAATCTGACTTCGGAGGAGTTTTACGGACGTCTGGCTAATGGTGAGAAATCATTATCAATGGGATGTAATCCGGCAAGAGTGCAGGAATTATTTGAACAGGAAATAAAAGAAGGTAAAGATATTTTATGCATCATGTTTTCGTCAGAACTTAGCGGAAGTTATAATACCGTTGTAAATGTTGCTGAGGAATTAATGGAAGAAAATCCCGACAGAAAAATTCATGTAATTGACTCTTTGAATGCTTCTGCCGGTGCAGGTATGATGGTATATATGGCAAGAGATATGCAGAAAAAAGGCATTCCGGCAGAAGAAATTGTTGAACATATAGAAAAAATCAAGAGCAGATTTCAGGCAATGTTTGTTGTAGATGACTTACAGTATCTTGTACGTGGCGGCCGGTTAAGTGCATTTAGCGGAGCGGTAGGAACAATTCTTGACATTAAACCTATTTTATACATTACAGAAGGCAAAATAGATGCATTAAAGAAAAGCCGTACAAGAAAGAAAGCTTTAACAGATTTATTGGAGGCTTTTAAAGCAAAAAATCCCGATGATGTTTATTTGGCTGTTGTATATACAAAAGATGAACAGCCTGCAAAAGAATTTGCAGAGCGCATCGAAAAAGAGACCGGAATTAAAATTAATCAAATTATCCCTATAAATCCTACAATTGGTGCCCATACGGGACCTAATGCACTGGGAATAGGTTTTCTTGCAGGAGAATAAGTAATGTCAGCGGTTGTTGAGAAATTTTTAAAATATGTAACCTATGATACCATGTCAAATGATGATGAGTTAAACTGCCCCAGTAGTCAGGGGCAGAGGCTTTTTGCGGAAGAATTAGTAAACGAATTGCAGGAAATAGGTGCAAAAGAGATTACTTTTGACAGGGCACATTGCTATATTTATGCAACCATTCCTGCAACTGTTGAAAATGCCAAAACAATAGGTTTTATTTCTCATATTGATACATCACCGGCTGTCAGTGGTAAAAATGTCAAACCACGTATAATTACCGATTATGACGGAAGTGATATTATACTTAATTCAAATGGGATAAAGCTTGATACAGTACAATATCCTGAATTGAACAAGTACATTGGAAAAAGTTTGATAGTCACTGACGGAACAACACTTCTGGGGGCGGATGATAAGGCGGGAGTTGCCGAAATTATAGCAATGGCTGAATATTTACTGAAGAATCCTCAGATACCCCATGGCAAAATACGGATTGCATTCACACCGGATGAGGAGATTGGCCGTGGAGCCGATTTTTTTGATGTGGAGAAGTTTAATGCGGATTATGCTTATACTGTGGATGGGGGAGCATTGGGAGAAATTGAATATGAGAATTTTAATGCAGCAGATGCAAGACTTATAATACATGGTAAAAGCGTTCATCCGGGTGATGCCAAGAATAAAATGCTTAATGCAATTTTACTTGCACAGGAATTCCAGGATATGTTACCTTTACAAGAAAATCCAATGAATACGGAAATGTATGAAGGGTTTTATCATCCGGACTCCATAAAAGGTAATGTGGAAGAAGTGATTGTTGATTATATTATCAGGGAACATGACAGGGAAAAGTTTGAGGCAAAGAAAAAATATTTTAATGAGGTTGCCGCATTTCTTAACAATAAATATAAATCATCTGTTTTTGAAGTTTGGATGAAGGATTCTTACTATAACATGAAAGAAATTATTATGCCTCATTATCATTTGATAGATAATGCAAAGGAAGCCATGGAAGAATTGGGAATTACTCCGATTGTAATGCCTATCAGAGGAGGTACAGACGGTGCAAGGCTTTCATTTATGGGACTTCCCTGTCCTAACTTATGTACCGGAGGTCATAATTTTCATGGGAAATATGAATATATCTGTATTGAATCCATGGAAAAAATTGTGGAATTACTTGTGCTGATTGCCCAAAAGTATGGAAAGGAAATCTTATTATGATAAAAAAAGATATTCTGGAAACGGCGCTTGATGATATTGATTTGACAATGTCAGCGCCTGAAAGCGAGCCTAAAAGACAGTATTATTTTATAAAAAAAGCAAGAGAATATGTCTGTGCAAAAGAAAAAGAAATTGGAAGAAAATTAACTGCAAATATAACTACTTTCGGGTGTCAGATGAACGCCCGTGATTCGGAAAAACTTGCAGGTATACTGGAGATTGTGGGATATAATATTATCGAAGATGAGAATGCGGATTTTGTTATTTATAATACATGTACAGTCCGGGATAATGCCAATCAAAAGGTTTATGGTCGTCTTGGCGTTTTGAACGGGTATAAAAAACGTAATTCTCATATGAAGATTGCTTTGTGCGGTTGTATGATGCAGGAAAATACTGTAATTGATAAAATTAAGGAAAGTTACCGTTTTGTGGATTTGATTTTTGGTACTCACAATATTTATAAATTTGCTGAACTTTTAGTTTCAATGTTTGAAAGCAAAGGCATGATTATAGATATATGGGAGGATACTGATAAGATTGTTGAGGATTTGCCTGTAGAACGTAAATATGCCTTTAAATCAGGCATCAACATTATGTTTGGATGCAATAATTTCTGCAGTTATTGTATAGTTCCTTATGTAAGAGGCCGTGAGCGAAGCCGTGATCCTAAAGAAATAATCAGGGAAATAGAAAAACTTGTTGCGGACGGCGTGGTAGAAGTTATGCTTCTTGGCCAGAATGTTAATTCATACGGAAAGAATCTTGAGGATTCCATTACATTTGCGCAGCTTCTTACTGAAATTGAGAAGATAGAAGGACTTGAAAGAATCCGTTTTATGACTTCTCATCCCAAGGATTTGTCGGATGAATTAATTGAGGTGATGAAGAATTCAAAGAAGATATGCAAGCATCTTCATTTGCCCTTACAGTCCGGTTCAACCCGTATTCTAAAGGAGATGAACAGGCGTTATACTAAGGAGTCCTATCTTGCACTGGCTGAAAAGATAAGGAAAGAAATTCCGGATATAGCACTTACAACCGATATTATTGTAGGATTTCCGGGCGAAACTCCCGAAGATGTGGAAGAAACCATAGACGTTATTAAAAAAGTACAGTATGAGAATGCTTTTACTTTTATATATTCAAAGAGAACCGGAACACCTGCTGCGGCAATGGAGAATCAAGTGCCGGAAGCGGAAGTGAAGACAGGCTTTGATAAAGTATTAAAAACTGTGCAGGATATGGCAAGGGAGCGCGTTAAACGGTTCGAAGGCCAAATTACGGATGTGCTTGTAGAGGAAGTGAATGAGCATGACAGTTCACTTCTTACGGGAAGAATGTCCAACAATACACTGGTTCATTTCCCGGGAAGTCACGATTTGATAGGAAAAATTGTGAATGTAAAACTTGATGAATGCCATGGATTTTACTACATTGGAACAATAACGAATTAAAGTGTTAAAAAAGTTTGATATTTTTATAGCAATCATGTTAAGAATATGTTATACTATCACGCGTACGATTAAATACACATAAAAATGGATATTTGACAGATTTAACTTTAGGAGGAACCGGATTATGAACGGTAGTACAATTCAAATTTTAATTGCTATGATAATCTACATGGCAATTGTTATTACTATCGGTATTGTTTATGCTAAAAGAGCAAATAAGAATTCCGATGAATATTTTCTTGGAGGACGTTCACTTGGCCCATGGGTTACTGCAATGAGTGCAGAAGCTTCTGATATGAGTGGATGGCTTCTTATGGG
>CAZGSF010000036.1:0-20278 GCA_964528145.1 uncultured Lachnospiraceae bacterium
AACCAGAGGTTTCCATTAAGTTAATCAGTGTTCGGTTTTGAAGGTATAAACTTTTTTTATATATATTTTCTGATTTTAAAGACTTTAGCTTTATGTTAAAGTCTTTTTTGGTAATATCGCTGAAAAAAATCAAAAATTTATACAAATAATTTAAATTTTCTATATCTTTTTTTGCATTTTGTGATATAATTACTTTATTAAAGCGATTATACCAGAGAAATATTTTTCTTATATGGGTAGAGTTACGAGAGGTGAACGTATGGATACTAAGATTTTGTTGGAAAATGGTACGAACGAATTTGAGGTATTAGAATTTACTTTACAAGGTAATTCTTATGGAATTAATGTGGCTAAGATTAAAGAGATTATAACATATCAGCCAGTTACTCCGGTACCGAATGCACATCCGAGTATTGAGGGTATATTTATGCCCCGTGATACTATGATTACTGCAATTGATTTAAAGAATTGTTTGCAGTTAGGATTTTCAGAGCCGGGTGGTTTGTTTATTGTAACAAACTTTAATAAGTTAAATATAGCTTTCCACGTAGATAGTGTGGTTGGTATTAATCGTGTGTCATGGAATGATATTATTAAACCTAATGCAACTATGAACAGTACAGATGCAGGCGTTGCAACCGGTGTTATTAAGATTAATAATAAATTAATTGTAGTTCTTGATTTTGAGAAGATTGTTACAGATATTAATCCTGAAACAGGATTAAAGATTACAGAGATTGATGCACTTGGTGAGAGAAAAAGAAATGATGTTCCGATTCTGATTGCAGAAGATTCTCCTTTGTTGAATAAGTTGATTGTTGATTCCTTACATAAAGCCGGATATACCAACCTGATTCATACAGAGAATGGTCAGCAGGCATATGATGTAATCACACAGTGTAAAGAAGAAGGCACATTGAATAAACATGTGCAGTGTGTAATTACCGATATTGAGATGCCGATAATGGATGGGCATCGTTTGACTAAATTAATCAAGAGTGATGACGCAACCAAAGATATTCCTGTGGTTATTTTCTCATCCCTTGTTAATGAAGAAATGAAGAGAAAAGGTGAATTGCTGGGAGCTAATGCTCAGTTGTCTAAACCGGAGATAGGAAATCTTGTAAAAATTATTGATCAGTTAATTGGATAATAATTATTAAGTTGTATTGGGAGCATCTGGTTATGCCAATGACCGAAAGGACTTTGGTTGTCAGGTGCTCTTTTAAGATGCAAAGCATAGGTGGATATATAATGGATAACAGAGAAGCAGTCATAAATAAAATAAAAGATGCCCAAATGGTATTAGTGGGTGTTGGTGAAGAATTTAGTGGTAAGTCTTTTCTTCAAGAAAACAAGAGATATCTGGAGGTGGAGGCTGAATTACAGCAAAATCCGGAATATATCTGGATTTTGCCATATATACAGCATATCTGTTTGGAAAAATGTGATTTATTGATTGATGCAGTTAATAAATTGGTTGAAATGTTAGCTGATAAGAATTATTTTGTTGTCACTACATGTATGAATGGAATTTTAGAAAATGCGGGATTTAAGGAGAAACGTCTGGTGGCTCCCTGCGGCGGATTTTATAAATTTCAATGCAGTTCTCATCAATGTGATTCCATAGAAGATGTACCACAGGAAGTATATAGTCAGATTGAAGAATATTTTGAAAGAAAGATTGCGTTATCGCAAATTCGGAAGTTTTCCTGTTCAAAATGTAATTGCAGCATGGAATTTAATAGTTTGTATTCTGAAAATTATAAGGAAGCAGGCTATCTTGAAATGTGGGAGTGGTATTCAAAATGGCTTCAGGGAACTCTTAACAAGAAATTATGCATATTGGAATTGGGTGTATCAATGGATTTCCCCAGTGTTATCAGATTTCCATTTGAAAAAATTGCTTTTTTTAATAAAAAGGCAGATTTTATTAGAGTTCATGAAAAATTATATCAATTATCAGAGGAAATTGGTGATAAAGGTATATCATATGAAGAAAATGCAGTTACATTTTTAAATAATATTGAAATCCACTAGAAATCAGACGGAAAAGATTTGAACCATATACTTCATTGTGGTAAAATATTGTCAGGAGTTTGTTTGAATGTATAATAACAAAGGATGGGTTGTTTTATGAGTTCGAATGAAGAATATCTGGATAGTTTATTGAAATCTATTGAGAATAGGGAATCTGATATAACAGAATCTGATGTAACGGAATCTGATGTAACGGAATCTGAAATTATTGATGAACTGACTGAGCCGGATAATTATATGATAGAGGAAGAAGTCGTTGTTCCTATGGATGACGATATTTTTAGTGCGCTTTCGGATGAGACTCCGGAAACATTTTCAGAATTTGAATCAGAGATATCGGGTGAGCCGGAGGTGTTTATGGAACAGGAAATTCCATCTGAGCCGGAGCTGCAGTTTGAACCGGAAACATCAGAGGAACTTTTTAAGTTCGAGCCGGAAGAACCCACGGATATGCTTTTTGGAAGCGAGCCGGTTGAATTTGTTGAGCCGGAAATGACCATGGATCCTGATATATTGGTACAATCGCAGGAAACTACCGTTTTAGATATTTTGCAGGGTAATCCTAATAAACTTTTGTCACCTGAAGAGATCGAGACCATTTTTGCGAATGCAGAGATAAATTTTGACCAGGATGATTTAGAGTTTAATTTTGATACTGCGGATATGTCTGTTTTTGAACCGGAAACAGAAGCAGATGTAAATGGCAGTCTTGAAAATGTTGAAGTTGAAGAAAGCAAAGAAGAGACAAAACCGGTAACAGCAGGTGCAAATTTGTTTTCTGATGATGTTCAAAACATGGCAGAAGATGAGATAATGCGGCTTTTGCAACAGTCTGCGGATGTTTCGGGGGAACCTGAAAATGTTAATACGGATTTTCTTTTTGATGATACAAATATAAGCGGAGATATTGCTGAAATTGAGAATTTGCTTGATAAAGCAGATAATAATGAACCGGTAAGCAGGGAAGTTGAAGAGATGCTTCAATTAGGGCTTAAGGTTGATAATGGCGAAGCAAATTCGGGAGCCGTGGCAGAGGCACCCCAAATGTTAATAGGGAAAATAAGAACAAACTTTGCTAATATATTCAGAAAAAGTGAAAACAAGGAGAAAAAGCCTAAAGAGAAAAAAGTCAAGGCAAAGAAATCTAAAGAAAAGAAATCATTTTTCTTAAGAAAAGGAAAGAAAAATAAAAAAGTACAGGAGAATATACCTGAAAATACACCGACAACTGATACGGTTGGTAATTTAGCGGATTTACTTTCATGGGATGATTCTGCAAGTGTAAGCAACTTCCCTATGTGGGAAAACGTGACAGACACTGAAAGTGTGCCTAAAGCGGAAGAAATGTTTAAGACAGAAGGTGTGTTTGTCTCAGATAATACTCAGAAAAAAGTTGATGTACCGGTAAGGGATGAGATTCCCACAGGTAAAGGACCAAGCACGGTCGAAGATGAATTTGATGAAGAAGACCGTTTAATGATGGAGGCTATCCGTAAGGCAGAGGCAGCAAAAGCGGCAGAAACGAGTCAGGCACAACCAAAAGGGGTCGGATTAGATGACTTATTTGGATGGGGAAATGATCAGGATATTCCGGCTGCGCCCATGTGGGATGAATCGTTTGGAGAAGATGAAATTCCCATGATGGAAGAAACTACGGATATTTTTTCGGAAAATGAACCGGTTGAATTTGTGGAGCAGGAAACAACTTTTGGAGAAGCTTTTACTACATCAGAAGATATGCCTGTGTGGGATGAACCACAAGCAGGTGAAGATTTAAGTAGCCTTTTTGAAAGTCCACAGGAGCAGGAAAATGTGGATTTATTTGGCATGGAAGCGTTATCCAATGATGATTTTGGAGTTGTTAATGATTTTAGTGATGTTAATGAAATCGGACAGGCAGATTTTGACGGATTAGTGGAAGGATTATTAGAGCAGGGACCGGAAGTACAGACTAATAATTCTGATGTTACGGATATGGCAGATTTACTTGCGTCATTAGAAAATCCGGAGTCCGATGAAGAAATGAATGATTTTACCGGAGATCTGTTTGCTGGTATGGAACAGGAGATAGAAAATGATTCGGAATCTGAATCCGAATTTAAATTCGATTTCGGTGAAGCAGAACCGGAACCGGAAGCAGAACCGGAAGCAGAAACGGAAGTAGAAACGGAAGCGGACTCAGAAGAGGAATCCGAAGATGAGTATCCTGATGTAAAAGGATTTAAGAGAAGAAAGCGGAAACTGAAAAAGACAAAACAAAAGAAAGAAGAAAAATTTGCGGATGTTGAAAATACTGAAAAACAACCGGGATTTTTCAAAAAGATATTTACTATATTGACGGAAGAAATGGATGAGCCGGAAAATTTTGGAAAAGGAGAGGGCTTTGAAGAATTAGGTAAAACCTCCGATGAAAATAAAGAGGCATTGGAGCAGTTAGATAAAGAAGGCCCTGAGGACGGCAAGAAAAAAAAGAAAAAAGATAAAAAGGATAAGAAGGGCAAAAAGGAAAAGAACGAAGAGGCTGATAAGGCAGAAGGTGAAGATTCCGAAAAAGAAAGCGAAGCGGAAGAAGATAAGAAAAAGAAGAAAAAGCCTAAAAAAGAAAAGAAAGAAAAGAAGCAAAAGGCGCCTAAATTCTATGAAGATTCACCTAAGATATCAAAGAAAAAGATAAAAGCAACTGTTTCAGTTTGTATTGCTGTTGCAGCCGCTATTTTGGCATGTTGTTTATTTATACCTCAGTTATTTGAACTGCAGAACGCAAGAGATGCTTATTACGATGGTGATTATGCAACCAGCTATAAAGAACTTTATGGTAAAAAACTTTCGGAGAGTGACAGAATAATATTCGAAAAATCCGAATTTATGCTGGCATTGAAACGAAGAGTTGACACTTACTATAATTATATGGCTGTAAATGATGAACCCAGAGCTGTGGAAAGTCTTATTCAGGAAGTTTCCAATCAGGAAACCGTATTAAATGAAGCTGATAAATGTGGACTTGCGGCAGAGGCTCAGCAGTCTTATCAGGAATTGTTAAATATTCTGGCAGAAGAATACGGAGTAAGTGAAGAAGAAGCAATCAGAATATGCAATTATAAGCAGGATGCTTTATTTACACTGCATATAAGAGCAATTGTTGCAGGCGAAGAGTTTGTCTGTCCTGATTATCTGAAGGAAGATTATATGAACAGCGTACCGGTAAAAACACCTGAAGAAAATGTGAGTGAAGATGTACTTGAGGACATTCTGCCGGAAGAGGAAGAATTAACAGAAACAGAGTTTGAGGAAGGAACTGATTAATCATGGTAGCAATTATTGACTATGATGCAGGTAATATTAAAAGTGTTGAAAAAGCATTGGTGTCTCTTGGCGCAGAAACTATTTTGACTAGAAATCCGGAGGAGATATTAAATGCAGATCATATTATTCTCCCGGGAGTAGGTTCTTTTGGTGTCGCCATGGAGAAATTACATCGTTATGGACTTGTGGAAGTGATTCATGAAGTTGTCCGCAGGCAGAAACCTTTTTTGGGAATTTGTCTTGGATTACAGTTGATGTTTGAAACCAGCGAAGAAAGTCCCGGAGTGGAAGGACTTTCCATACTTCCCGGTAAAATCGTGAAGATTCCGGCTGAGGAAGGACTTAAAATACCACACATAGGATGGAATTCATTAGAATACCCCAATAAGGGCAGACTGTATGAAGGCATTCCTGAAAATTCTTATGTATACTTTGTGCATTCCTATTATCTTAAAGCGGATGAAGAGGATATCGTTACTGCCGCAACCGAATACGGCACATATATTCATGCTTCCGTAGAAAAGGGAAATGTATTTGCGTGTCAGTTTCATCCGGAAAAAAGCTCCGATGTGGGACTTACAATTTTGAAGAATTTTATTAATATATAATTTAACTTAAGCCCACAGGCTTAAGTTTAGAGGAGAAATAATGCATACAAAAAGAATTATTCCATGTCTGGATGTAAATAACGGACGTGTTGTAAAAGGAACTAACTTTGTAAATTTGCGTGATGCCGGCGACCCCATAGAGGTTGGAATGCAGTACGATAAAGCCGGTGCGGACGAGTTGGTATTTCTTGATATAACGGCTTCTTCGGACGCCAGAAATATTAAGGCTGAGCTTGTAAGAAAAGTAGCGGAGACTATATTTATTCCGTTTACCGTAGGCGGTGGTATCCGTACAGTTGATGATTTTAAGATGATTTTAAGGGAGGGGGCGGATAAGGTAGCGGTGAATTCTGCTGCAATTATGAATCCGACTCTTATTAGTGATGCGGCGGATAAGTTTGGAAGCCAGTGTGTTGTAGTTGCAATTGATGCCAAAAGAAGACCTGACGGCGGCTGGAATATTTTCAAGAACGGCGGACGTGTTGATATGGGAATCGATGCTGTGGAATGGGCGATTAAGGCAGAAAAACTTGGCGCGGGAGAAATATTACTGACCAGTATGGATTGCGACGGAACTAAAGCAGGATATGATATAGAACTTACCCGTATGGTAGCTGAAAATGTTTCGATTCCGGTTATCGCTTCCGGTGGTGCCGGCACAAAAGAGCATTTCTATGAAGCTTTGGCAGACGGAAAGGCAGAAGCAGTACTTGCGGCATCTCTTTTCCACTATAAAGAATTGGAAATAAAGGAAGTAAAAGAATACTTACGTGACAAAGGTGTGTCAGTAAGACTTTAACATAAGAGGATATATATAATGGCAATGATTACAAATGACTGGCTTGACACACTTAAAGGCGAGTTTTCCAAACCATATTATAAGGAATTATATGATTTTGTGAAAAATGAGTATAATACTCATGTGATTTATCCTCCGTCCGAGGATATTTTTAATGCTTTTCATTTCACTCCTCTTAGTGAAGTGAAGGTGCTGATTCTTGGACAGGACCCATATCATAATGAGCACCAGGCTCATGGTTTGTGTTTCTCGGTGTTACCGGACCAGCCTGAGATTCCGCCATCATTACAGAATATTTATAAAGAACTGGAATCGGATTTGGGATGTTATATTCCTAATAACGGTTATCTTGAAAAATGGGCAAGACAAGGTGTTTTGATGCTAAATACTGTATTAACAGTCCGTGCACATCAGGCAAATTCACATCAGGGAAAGGGCTGGGAGCAGTTTACGGATGCAATTATTAATGCGGTAAATGCTCAGGACAGACCGATTGTGTATCTTTTATGGGGAAGACCGGCACAGAGCAAAATACCTATGCTTACGAATCCCAAGCATCTGATATTAAAAGCACCGCATCCGAGTCCGCTTTCGGCATACAGGGGATTTTTCGGGTGTAAGCATTTCAGTCAGACTAATGAGTTTTTAATGAAGAACGGATTGATGCCTATTGACTGGCAGATTGAGAATATAGGAGGAACATTATGAAAAAATTACCATTTGTAACAAAGGAACAAATCGAGGAGATTGTAAAAAGTTATCCCACACCATTTCATATTTATGATGAAAAGGGAATCTGTGAAAACGCTAAGGCTTTAAAAGAGGCTTTTGCATGGAATAAGGGATATAAGGAATTTTTTGCAGTAAAAGCAACACCCAATCCATATTTGATTGATATTTTAAGAGAATATGGTTGTGGATGTGATTGCTCATCCCAGACAGAGCTTATGCTTTCTAACGCTATGGGCGTGAAAGGTGAAGATATCATGTTTTCTTCAAATGATACACCTGCAAGTGAGTTTGCTTATGCAGCAGAAATCGGAGCAACCATTAACCTGGACGACTTTACGCACATTGAGTTTTTGGAAAAAACAATCGGCAAATTACCTGAGACATTAAGCTGCCGTTATAATCCCGGTGGAGTTTTTACCATAAGTAACGGAATTATGGATAACCCCGGAGATGCCAAATATGGTTTTACTACCGAGCAGATTTTTGAAGGCTTCAAAATCATGAAGGAAAAGGGTGTTAAGAATTTTGGTATTCATGCGTTCCTTGCAAGTAATACTGTGACAAATGAGTATTATCCGGTGCTTGCAAAGGTTCTTTTTGAGCTTGCAGTTAAACTTAATAAAGAAACAGGAGCACATATCAGTTTCATTAATCTTTCCGGTGGTATCGGAATTCCTTACAGACCTGATCAGGAGCCTAATGACATTAAGGTTATCGGTGAGGGTGTGCGCAAGGTATATGAAGAAGTTCTTGTTCCTGCCGGAATGGGTGATGTGGCTATTTATACTGAGCTTGGAAGGTTCATGATGGCACCTTACGGACATCTTGTAACAGAGGTTATTCACGAGAAGCATACTCACAAGGAATATCTTGGTGTAGATGCCTGCGCGGTTAACTTAATGCGTCCTGCAATGTATGGGGCATATCATCATATTACCGTGCTTGGCAAGGAAGATGAACCCTGCGACTATAAATATGATGTAACCGGTGCTCTTTGTGAGAATAATGACAAGTTTGCCGTGGACCGTATGCTTCCCAAGGTAGATATTGGTGATTACATGGTTATCCATGATACCGGTGCCCATGGTTATGCAATGGGATACAACTATAACGGCAAATTAAAATCGGCAGAGCTTCTGTTAAAAGAGGACGGCAGTGTACAGTTAATTCGCCGTGCAGAGACGCCGAAGGATTATTTTGCGACATTTGACGGAATGGATATTTATAAAAAACTTTTCCCTGAAAAGTAAATTTTTTCTTGTAAAGTTAAGATGAATATGGTATTATATAATTCGGCTGTGAGAGACAGCCGGGTTATATAATAAATACGCAGGAGTGGCGGAATGGCAGACGCATCAGACTCAAAATCTGACGTAGGTGACTATGTGTGGGTTCAAGTCCCATCTCCTGCATGATAACTAAAAGGAGTAGACCAGTGGTCTGCTCCTTTTGTAATGGAAGCCGGTTTAATTAACGTCAAAGGGCTTTAATTATACGTAAGATACGTTCTTTGTTTTCTATATCACAGTTAGATATTTCTCTCATGATTTCATTGTCAAGAGCTAATGATAAGTTTTCATATTGATCGGATAATAAATAATCAATGGAAGTGTTAAGTACATTTGCTATTGCCAAAAGTACGTTTAGGCTTACTTTTGTATGATTGTTTTCAATGTTTGATATATGAGATGTATTGCAACTTACCATTTCTGCAAGTTTATCTTGAGTAAGACCTTTTTTTTGTCTTGATTCTTTTATTTTTATGCCTAATTTTTTGTAATCAATTTCCTGTTGCAAATGAAACACCAACCTTCTTGCCTATATAAGTATTTTTATAATCTTATTGTAATATTCATTGGATTATGGTAGAATAACCTACATAAGTACAAAATACTTATATAGACAAAAGAAAGAGAAGGTATTTATTATGGCATTGATAGAGTGTAAAGGATGTGGAAAACAAATTAGTGACAAAGCACAGAAGTGTCCTCATTGTGGAAGAGTATTAATGGAAAATGTGCAAACTGAAACATTAAAAATAATTATATGTGAAGAATGTAAAACATCTGTTCCGTCAGGGACTGAAACATGTCCTACCTGTGGATGCCCTATAACCGGTGAAGAATTGTTGAGCAATAAAGAAAAGGTAAATACAAAGAAATCTATATTTAAAAGATGGTGGTTTTGGTGTCTTATAATTGTGGTATTAATATTAATACTGTCACTTTCAGGAAATGAGGAAAATGATAATGAAAATGTAATTGAAACAGTGGAGACAAGTACTGAAAGTGATATTATTGATAACAGCTTAGAGATAGGTAACGAAGTTGAAGAAGATACTGTAATTACAGCAGTTGATTTTTATAAGTGGGTTGATGAAACGGACATGAATATGGAATATACAATTCCTGAAAAAGCCCTTACCTTTATTGATGAACATCCGGAGTTTTTCCCGGGAAGCGATAAGAACACAGGGGCTATGAGTGATTATGTTGATTGGGAGGTTACTTATCAACACATAACCAAGAATCCGTCTAAATATACAGATAAACTTATCTCGGTTGGTGGAACTATTGTAGACTGCTATGAAACAGAAAGTGAATATGGTACAATAACATTTTTGCAGATGTTGGATGAATATTCTCAAAGTACTTATTGTTTATATTATTGGGGAAGTTTGGAAAATACTTTTGAGAATAATTACGCATGGGGGTATGCATTGCCGTTTGGCGTAGTGAAATTTGAAAATATGGGTGGTTATTATACTGAGGGAGTTGTCTGTGCTGCTTGCTATATTTTTGAATCAAGTGAAGAATATGAGTAGGACGAAGGAATGTTAAATAAATTATTATATTAAATTTGTTTGTGGAAACCTCTAATATAGAGGTTTCCACTTTTTAGATTTCCGGTTTATGAATTAGCAGAGAGGAAGTCGCATATCAAAAAGATATTTATATCTGTTGAAAATACTGATATAATTTAAATTGTAAATTATAAATTCGGGTGGATTAATATTTTTGATAATAAAATTAACGCCGATATTTACACACTATTCTAAAAGAGTACATATCATTGAATTTAACCAAAATGAAATCGGTACAAATTAGATAACACCTTTTAACACCTTTTAACCATTTTCTATAGTAAATTTCTACATTTTGTAGTATTATAAATAGTTAGGAAGATATGTTGTAGCAGTCCATTATAAGATGGGTCATTGGGGGATGGCGTATGACTTGTAAAGATGCAGAGAAGCTGATTCCGCTTTTTATTAAGGATGAACTTAATTACAGGGAGTTGGAACAGTTTATTGATCATATTGAAGAGTGTTCGGAATGTAAAGAAGAGATGGCGATACAGTTTCTGGTGACAGAGGGTATGGTACATCTTGAGGATGGAAGTGCTTTTGACCTTAGTGCGTCTCTTAAGAGCTTGGTTGATTCGTCAAAGGCAAGGATTAAGTTTCATAAGGGAATGCAATGTCTTGGAATTGGCTTGGAGATAGCGGCATTAATTGCTATTATTGCGGTGATACTGATTATATTATTATAAGTAATTTTTTTGAATCGGAGTAATCAGAGAATGAGTAAGAAACTGGTTTTAATTGATGGTCACAGTATTTTGAATAGGGCGTTTTACGGAGTGCCGGATTTGAGTAATTCAAGTGGACTTCATACAAATGCAATATATGGTTTTCTAAATATCCTTTTTAAACTTTTAGAGGAAGAAAAGCCTGACTATCTGGCGGTGGCGTTTGATGTAAAAGCACCTACCTTCCGTCATGAAATGTATAAAGAATATAAAGGTACACGTAAGCCTATGCCTGAGGAACTTAGGGAGCAGGTTCCGGTTATGAAGGACGTGCTTAAGAGCATGGACATATGTATTATGGAGCAGCCCGGTCTTGAGGCGGATGATATATTGGGAACCCTTGCTAAAAAGGCTGAGAAAGAGGGCATGGCAGTTTCTCTTGTGTCCGGTGACAGGGATTTATTACAGATTGCAACGAAAAATATTAAAATCCGTATTCCAAAGACTAAGGGCGCCAAAACGGAAATTGAAGATTATTATGAGGATGATGTGCTTGCAAAATATCAGGTTACACCCACTCAGTTTATAGAATTAAAAGCACTGATGGGAGATACGGCGGATAATATTCCGGGTGTTCCCAAGGTCGGTGAGAAGACCGCAACATCCCTTATTGTAGAATATGGGTCCTTGGAGCAGATTTATGCCCATGTGGATGAAATAAGCAAGAACAGCATCCGTGAATCTTTAAAGGCTAATAAGGATTTGGCAGATTTGTCAAAGGTTCTGGCTACAATAAAAATTGACGCGGATGTCACTCTTGACTACGAATGTGCTAAAGCGGAAGGCTTTTTTACAAAAGAAGCATATGAGTTGTTTAAGAAATTAGAATTCAAAAATATGTTAAGCCGTTTTGAAGCAGATAGCCAGTCTGATGATACGGCAGTAAAAGATAAGTTCAAAATTGTAACGGATTTTACAGAAGTAGAGAATATCTGGCAACAGGCGAAAGATAAAGAATGTGTCGGTTTCTTCTTTTTGCAGGATAAGAAAAGTGACACTTTTGTCGGTGCTTCGCTGGCGTTATCGGAAGAACAGATTGTGTTTTTTCCTGCACAGGGATTTGTGACAGAAGGGTATCTTGCGGGGAAAATGCGGGAGTTATCTGAAACCACATCTGTAGTTACATTTGATATTAAGAATCAATATGAGTATTTGTACCCGGACAATACGGACAAATATTTCGATGTGCTTATTGCGGCATATTTGCTGAATCCTCTCAAAAATGATTATGAGATAGAGGATATTGCAGGCGAGCATCTGGGGCTGATGATTCCCGGTAAGAAGCAGGTGTTCGGTAAGGATAGTGTTAGTCAGTTTTATGAGAAAAACACACAGGCGGCATCGGATTTTGCATGCTATGGTGCATATGTGGCATTATGTGCAAAGAAAGTGCTTGAAGATAAACTTAATGAAGCAGGTATGCTTAAATTAATGCAGGAAATTGAGATGCCTCTGTCCATGATTCTTTACAGTATGGAGAATGAAGGAATCAGGGTTAAGCCGGAAGAACTTAAAAACTACGGCGAGGCGTTGACTGTGCGTATTGAAGAACTTGAAAAGCAGATATATGCACAGGCAGGTGAGGAGTTTAATATTAATTCACCTAAACAGCTTGGGGAAATTCTTTTTGAGAAGATGCAGCTTCCCGGAAGTAAGAAAACTAAAACAGGTTATTCTACAGCGGCGGATATCTTGGAAAAATTAGCAGGGGAATACCCCATTGTATCAGATATATTGGAGTACAGGGGACTTACAAAATTAAAGTCCACATATGCTGATGGTCTGGCTGCTTTTATCGGTAAGGAAGACAGGATTCATTCCACCTTTAACCAGACAATTACTGCAACCGGGCGTATAAGCTCGACGGAGCCAAATCTGCAGAATATTCCGGTAAGAATGGAGCTTGGCAGACAAATCCGCAAGGTGTTTGTTCCAAAAGACGGATATATATTTATGGATGCGGATTATTCCCAGATTGAATTACGTGTGCTTGCCCATATGTCAGGTGATGAGAAGCTTATAGAGGCTTATCGTATGGATGAAGACATTCATAGAATCACGGCGTCGGAGGTATTCCATACTCCGCTTAATGAAGTGACAGATTTGCAAAGACGTAATGCTAAGGCGGTAAACTTTGGAATAGTTTACGGTATAAGTTCCTTTGGTCTTAGTCAGGATTTAAGCATTACCCGTAAGGAAGCGTCTGAATATATTGAACAGTATTTTAAGACATATCCCAAGGTTAAAGGCTTTCTTGACGGTATGGTGGCGGATGCCAAAACAAAAGGTTATGCAACGACTATGTTTGGCAGAAGACGTCCTATACCGGAGCTTTCATCTTCCAATTTTATGCAGCGTTCTTTCGGAGAGCGTGTTGCCATGAATTCACCTATTCAGGGAACTGCGGCGGATATTATTAAGCTTGCCATGATTAAGGTGTATAGCAGATTAAAAGAAGAGGGCTTAAAGTCAAAACTTATTTTACAGGTACATGATGAACTTCTTATTGAAACTGAAAAATCTGAAGAAGCAAGAGTGCGGGAAATTCTTGAAGGTCAGATGAGGGAAGCGGCAGAGCTTGCAGTAACATTAGAAGTTGATTTGCATACCGGAGATAATTGGTATGATGCCAAATAAGAGGTACGAACAGTGAAATTAATCGGTATAACAGGTGGGATAGGCGCAGGTAAATCTGCGATTCTATCCTACCTTGAAGATAATTATAACTGCCGGGTGGAGCTGGCAGATTTGATTGCACATAAGGTTAAGGAACCGGGACAGCCCTGTTATAAAGCTTTGGTGGACTTATTGGGTAAGCAGGTTCTTAATGAGGATGGAACTATAAATAAGGGACGGATGGCAGAAATTATTTTTAGTGATGATGAAAAACTTGTAGCCGTCAATGCTCTTATTCATCCGGCAGTAAAGAAATATTTTCTGGAAGAAGTAGAAAAAGAACGAAAAAAAGGTGATTTGGACTATTTCTTTATAGAAGCAGCCTTGCTAATTGAGGATGGTTATGAGAAAATAGTGGATGAACTTTGGTATATCTATGCTGATAAGAAGGTTAGAATTAACCGCCTTAAAAGCAGCAGAGGGTATTCGGAAGAAAAAATAGAAAGCATTATGGAAGAACAGTTAACGGACGAAGAGTTTAGGAAACACTGTGCTTTTGTAATTGATAATAGTAATTCCTTGCATGAAACATATCAACAAATCGATAGGAAGCTGAGGGCGGATAAGTGATAATGAATACAATTCACAAAGAAAAACTTGTATTTGGATTGGATATCGGAACCAGAAGTATCGTAGGTACGGTAGGTTATAAGGACGGTAATAAATTTATAGTTGTGGCACAGCGCTCCAAGGAACATGAGACCAGAGCCATGCTTGACGGACAGATTCATGATATTCACAGAGTAGGAGAGACTATCAGGGAAGTTAAAGAGATGCTTGAGGAGGCCGTGGGTCAGAGACTCAGAGAGGTTTGTATCGCAGCCGCAGGTCGTGTTCTGCGTACAATAACAACTCATGTTGAGCAGGATTTTGATTCGGAGAAGACAATTGCAGAAGAAGATGTGCTTGCTTTGATTTCAAGAGGAATTGAACATGCATATGAGGAGTTTATGCAGTGCAATGAGACTGACCTTAAGTTTTATTGTGTAGGTTATTCTATTGTCCGTTATTATATGAATGGTTATCCTATGGGTAATCTTGAGGATCATAAGGCAAAATCAATTGGTGCAGATCTTATTGCGACTTTCCTTCCCGATGATGTGGTGGATGGTCTTTATAAGGCAGTTGAACTTGGTGGTCTGACCGTTGCGAATCTGACATTGGAGCCTATTGCAGCGATTCAGGTCGCTATTCCCGAGAAATACCGTATGCTAAACATGGCATTGGTAGACGTTGGAGCCGGAACAAGCGATATTTCCATAACACAGGGAGGCAGTATTACTGCATATGGAATGATTCCTTTAGCGGGAGATTCCATGACGGATTTACTTGTGCAGCATTGTCTTACCGATTTTGATATGGCAGAGCATATTAAACGTGCAGCCCTTACCGATGAAGTGATTGAATATACTGATATTATGGGACTTCCCCAGACAATTACCAGGGATGAAGTATTGCAGGTTATTAAGCCGGCTGTAGATGATATGACAACACAGGTTGCGGAATGCATTAAGAATCTTAATGGAGATAAATCCGTAAGTGCTGTGTTTGTGGTAGGTGGCGGCGGTAAGATTCCGGGATATTCGGAAGCGCTTGCGGCAGAACTTGGTATTCAGAAAGAACGTGTTGCTCTTCGTGGCGAAGAGGTTATGCAGGCAATTGAATTTTTGGAGCCGGGTGTTAAGAAGGATTCACTTCTTGTAACTCCGGTGGGTATTTGTCTTACATATTATGAGCAGAGTAATAATTTTATCTTTGTTACATTTAACGAGCAAAGAGTTAAATTATATGATAATAACCATGTTACTGTTGTAGATGCCGCTATTCAGGCTGATTTCCCCAATGATGGTTTATTCCCTAAACGCGGTAAAGAGCTTGTATTTACCGTAAACGGCAAGCAGCGTATTCAGAGGGGATTACCCGGAGAGGCCGCAGTTATATATGTAAACGGCAACGAAGCAGATATTAACACAACTATTCATTCTAATGACGTTATTCAGGTAAAAGAGTCTACCGCAGGGGATGCGGCATCTCTTGAACTTGGACAATTGCCTGAATACAAAGAGAATCTCTGCGTAAATGTTAATGACAAGAAAGTTTTACTTCCACGTTTTGCTAAAGTGAACGGTGAACTTCAGTCAAGATATTATTCAGTTAGACAGAACGATAATATTGAGTTTTTGGATTACTGTACGGTAGAGCAGCTTGCTGAGTTTATGGACGTGATGCTTGGGGATATGTATTTGTACGTGAATAATATGCGTGCAGACCGTAATACCAAAGTATACGAGAACTTTACAGTTGTTTGGACGAATATCGAACAGAAAATGACAGATATTGAATTAGATAAAAGTTTAGAAGCAGAACCTGTTATGGAAGAACCGGTGAATGTGACAGCAGCACCAACACCGGCACAATCTTCGCCTACTGTGACAACTGAAACAGTTGCGCATAAGGAGGAGCCGGTAGCGGCACAGGTTCAGGAAGAAACTCCCAAGGTGTTTTCAAGCGTACCGATGTCTATAACTGTAGTTGTTAATAATGCACCCATTGTATTAAATGGTAAAAGCTCATATGTGTATGTAGATGTTTTTGAGTACATAGATTTTGATTTGACAAGACCTCAGGGCGGCGGTATTGTTACAACACTTAACGGCAGACCTGCACAATATATGGAAACCCTCCAAAATGGTGATTGTATCGAAATATATTGGAGGAAGTAGTTTTAATGAGATTATGTAGTATTGCCAGCGGTAGCAGTGGAAACTGCATTTATGTGGGTTCAGACACCACACATTTGCTTGTTGATGTGGGAATTAGCGGGAAACGCACTGAACAAGGGCTGAACGGTTTGGGAATCATGGCCGGTGAATTGGACGGGATATTGGTGACCCATGAACATGCTGACCACATAAGCGGCCTGGGTGTTTTAAGCAGAAGATATGGGATTCCAATTTATGCAACACAAGGTACAGTTGAGGAAATGAAGCGGTGCCGGAGTCTTGGTAATGTGGATGAAAGCTTATTTCATATAATCCGTGCCGATGAGAAATTTGTTATAAAAGATTTAGTAATAGACCCTATGCGTATTTCACATGATGCAGCAGAACCTGTTGCTTACAGAATACGGTATGGTAATAAAAAAGTGGCTGTAGCAACTGATATGGGATTGTATAACGATTATATAGTGGAATCCCTTAAAGGTATGGATGCATTGCTTATAGAGGCTAATCATGACGTTAATATGCTTCAGGTGGGACCATACCCCTATTACCTGAAACAGAGAATTTTAAGTGACAGAGGTCATTTGTCCAATGAAAATTGCGGCAGACTGTTAAGTCGTATTCTTCATGATGATTTAAAAGGAATATTGCTGGGACATTTAAGTGGTGAAAATAATCTTCCGGAGCTTGCATATGAGACAGTCAGGGTGGAGATAACCCTTGGAGATAATCCTTATAAAGCAGATGATTTCAAAATGCAGGTTGCCAACCGCAGTGAGGTTACGCCTGTAATTGAAATTTAAATATAGCAGTAATTTTAAGAAAGGAGACCGCCGTAATAAAAGCGACGGTAATACATTATGAAAAAAACAATTATAACCGTAGTAGGAAAAGATACCGTGGGAATTATTGCAAAGGTATGTACATATCTTGCAGATACCGGCGTTAATATTCTTGATATTTCACAGACTATCGTATCAGGGTATTTTAACATGATGATGATTGTAGATACATCTGAAAGCACCAAGTCCTTTGGTGACATGGCTGATGATTTGGAAGCACTTGGAGAACAGATTGGTGTTGCAATTAAATGCCAGAAGGAAGAAATTTTTGATAAGATGCACAGAATCTAAATGAATGGAGAAATGCAATGATTAACATATATGAGGTTTCGGAAACAAATAAGATGATTGAGAAGGAAAATCTTGATGTGCGTACCATCACATTGGGAATCAGCCTTCTTGATTGTATTGATTCTGACTTAAATAAGCTTAACGAAAAGATTTATAATAAAATTTATGAATCAGCAAAAGATTTGGTTAAAACGGGTGAGGAAATATCAAGGGAATTTGGTATTCCCATTGTGAACAAAAGAATTTCCGTAACTCCTATTGCTTTGGTAGGTGGTGCAGCATGTAAGACAAAAGAAGATTTTGCGTCAATTGCAAAGACCCTTGATGATGTTGCCCAAAAAGTAGGCGTAAACTTTATCGGTGGTTATTCCGCACTTGTATCCAAGGGAATGACCGCAGCGGATGAACTTCTTATCCGTTCAATTCCGCTTGCATTATCAACTACAGAACGTGTTTGCAGTTCTGTAAACCTTGGCTCAACCAAAACAGGAATTAATATGGACGCAGTACGCCTGATGGGAGATATTATTCTTGAAGCGGCAGAATACACAAAGGAAAATGATTCATTAGGTTGTGCTAAACTTGTTGTATTCTGTAATGCGCCCGATGACAATCCTTTTATGGCTGGTGCATTCCACGGTGTAACCGAAGCTGATAAAATTATCAATGTAGGTGTAAGTGGTCCCGGAGTGGTAAAAACAGCACTGGAGAAGGTGCGCGGTGAGAATTTTGAAGTGTTATGTGAAACCATTAAAAAAACGGCGTTTAAGGTTACAAGGGTAGGTCAGCTTGTAGCCCAGGAAGCGTCCAAGATGCTTAATGTTCCCTTTGGTATCGTTGATTTATCACTGGCTCCCACACCTGCAATCGGTGACAGTGTGGCAGATATTTTGTGTGAAATCGGTCTGGAATATGCCGGTGCGCCCGGTACAACAGCAGCCCTTGCACTGCTTAATGACCAGGTAAAAAAAGGTGGTGTTATGGCATCATCTTATGTAGGTGGATTATCAGGTGCTTTTATTCCCGTAAGTGAGGACCAGGGAATGATAGATGCTGTGGTTGCCGGAGCATTAACTTTGGAAAAATTAGAAGCAATGACTTGTGTATGCTCCGTAGGTCTTGACATGATTGCAATTCCCGGAGATACAAAGGCGACTACTATTTCGGGAATAATTGCTGACGAAATGGCAATCGGTATGGTTAATCAGAAGACCACCGCAGTGCGTATTATACCTGTAATCGGTAAAGGTGTCGGAGAAACAGTTGAATTCGGTGGTTTGCTTGGATATGCGCCCATCATGCCGGTTAATCCTTTCTCCTGCGAAAAATTTGTAAATCGTGGCGGAAGAATCCCGGCACCGATTCATAGTTTTAAGAATTAATAAGATTATACTTTTAAAAGCGGGGTTCCGAATTCGTCCGGTAACTCCGTTTTGTATTTGTTATGAATTACACTGTTATAAATATGTGCGGCTCTTATATCAATATTAAAGAGATTTTTTGCATAATCAGATATTTCGGTACTATTTAAAAAACTTTTCACATCGGATGCTACTGAAATTAAAGGTATTTCAGAGTGTTCCTTTAGTTCTTTAAAAAGGGGCAAGCTGGCATTTCTAAAGCCCAGCACCCTTGCATAAGGCACTATAGGACCGGTGGTAGAATCGCCCAGATCTTTCTGGCGGATATTAAGTATAATATGAATCATGCAACGGCATATTCTTGTATAGGTCAAATCCTTTGATTTTAAAAGCATACAGAAAGAATCGAAATTCTTAAATGAATGGAGATTCTTTTTTATTTTGTCGGATAAATCCTTAGTAACGTCAAGATATTGCTCGTAGCCGGTCTCTCTTTCAAGTAAGAGCTTGTAGTGCAAAAGGCTTGAAAAATCATCAGAGGTAACAGGTAATGTGTACAAATACTGTTCCTGCAGTAACTTAAGGACAGAATCAGGAACATGATTTTTTAATAATTCAAACTTACTCTGGGAACTTTCGCTGCTTTTTGGCGCGTTAAACAGCACATTACGGATTGCAAGTGCTGAACTGTATGAGGAATTAAGCTTGTCATCACTGTATGAAGCGCCTTCTCTTTTGATTGCAACGGGAGTGATGGGAGATGAAAGCGTATAAAGTGCTTTTAAATATTCCACGGCAAGTATATTGTTGGGAGATGTGAGTAATAATTTATCAAATAAATTTATATCCGGCAGGGAACTAAGCGCCATGTTGCGGGCTACTGGGAATGAGTTTCCTTTTTTTAGGAAATCCTGAAGTGATTTTTTATAATCATCAGGCTCAGATGCCAGAATTTGTGCAGTTTTTTGAAGCAGAGGGAGGTTATCGTCTTCGCATCCGAAACCAAGGTAATCAACGATTCCCAGATTGTGTAACAGAGAAACGGAACCTTTGGCAAAATATTCTGCGCTTGCGCATGAAAAAAGGCAGGGAAGCTCCAAAACAAGGTCTGCGCCGTTTTCAAGTGCCATTTGTGCACGTTTATACTTGTCAAGCATGGCAGGAACACCACGCTGCATAAAGTTACCGCTCATGACAATAATCTGATAATCGGCATTTGTTTTAGTGCGGACCTGATTAAGATGATATGCATGACCATTGTGAAAAGGATTATATTCAGCTATGATTCCGGCAACTTTCATAAAAGAGATTC
>CAZGSF010000037.1:0-18533 GCA_964528145.1 uncultured Lachnospiraceae bacterium
CAGGTCCTGTAACTCCTCACGTACCTGCATCTCTTTTACAGATGCATCCGGATGTAACTGTTGTTGGCGATGCAGCAGCATTATCCGAATTAGATATCTAAAAACAAACGCCGGAAGAAATTCCGGCGTTTTCTGACTGAAAGGAAATAAAATTATGATTATCAAAAATGTAAAAGTATTTAAAGAAAACGGTACATTTGAACAGGGTGAGATTTATATTCAGGGTGAGAATTTTGTGGAAACAGCAAATGATGACCAGGTGATTGACGGAAACGGGTGCTATGCTATTCCGGGACTTACAGACGTACATTTTCACGGTTGTGTGGGATATGATTTCTGCGACGGCAATGAAGAAGCTATTAAGGCAATGGCAGAATATGAACTTGAGAATGGTGTAACCGCTATTTGTCCCGCAACCATGACTCTTGCGGAAGATACATTAACCGGTATTGCCAATGCGGCAGCGGCATATAAAAGCGAGACCGGTGCAGACCTTGTAGGTATTAACATGGAAGGACCTTTTATATCCATGGAGAAAAAGGGAGCGCAGAATCCTGCGTTCATTCATAAACCTGCAGTAGATATGTTCCGCCGTCTCCAGAAAGCATCCGGTAATTTGTTTAAGCTTTGTGCAATTGCTCCCGAAGAAGAAGGCGCAATTGAATTTATCAAAGAGATAAAGGATGAGGTAGTTCTTTCCGTGGCACATACCACAGCAGATTACGATACTTCCAAAGCGGCATTTGACGCAGGAGCAAGACAGGTAACCCACCTTTATAATGCAATGCCTACATTTACACATCGTGCTCCCGGAGTAATCGGTGCGGCGTGTGATAATGATGATGTAAAGGTTGAACTTATTTGTGACGGTGTTCATGTTCATCCTTCAGTAATCAGAACTACATTTAAGATGTTCACAGATGATCGAATCGTAATGATTTCCGACAGTATGATGGCAACAGGTAAGCCCGACGGAACCTATGCACTGGGCGGTCAGGCAGTTACCGTAAAAGGAAACCTTGCAACACTTACGGAAGGCGGTGCCATTGCAGGTAGCGTAACCAACCTTATGAATTGCGTGCGCTACGCAGTAAAAACAGCAGGAATCCCCCTTGAAAGTGCTGTTAAATGTGCGGCAGTAAACTCTGCAAAAGCAATCGGAACATATGACAAATATGGAAGTATTACTCCGGGTAAATATGCTAATGTTGTATTACTTGATGCAGATTTAAATATTGAGAAAATTATTAAACGCGGAAATATCGTGAAATAATAAATAGTAAAATTAATCCCTGTATTGTGGTCTTATTTTAAGGTTGTTAAGACTACGATATCGGGATTTTTTTATTTTACATTTTACTATTTTGACAAAAAAATTGCATAATACAGATAAAATATGCTACAATTAGAAAAGAATTTCGTGAATTTTTTATGTTTAATGAAGTAGGTGTAAGACATGAAAAGAGAAGTACCCAATGTGCTGATTATAGATGATTCTGAACTGGATCGTGAGATATTAAGTGTATACTTAGAGGATTTAGCTAATGTAAGAACCGTAGCAAGCGGTAAGGAGGCACTGGAATGTGTTAATACATATTCCATAGATATAATTTTATTGGACATTGATATGCCGGAAATGGATGGATTTGAGACTCTTGAAATGCTAAGACGGCAGGAAAGCTGTATTAATGTTCCCACTGTTTTGGTAACGGGCATATGTGACAGGCAGACTGTTTTAAACTCAGTGGTACTGGGGGTTGACGGCTATCTTCGCAAGCCAATTAATAAGGGTGATTTAAGAGAAAAGATAGTTGAGTTATTTAATAATAAAAAAGAGCTAATTGGCAAAAAGAAGACGATATTGTTAATTGATGATGATATGGTATATCTGAAGCAGATTAATAACTTCCTGGCGGATAATTATAATGTTATTATGATTAATTCATCTAAACTTGCATTAGAATATTTAAGTCGTCATGTTCCTGATGTGATTATTTTAGATTATCAGATGCCGGTTTATGACGGTGCTAATGTAATGAGTATCATTAAGAATCATATTAAGGGAAAGGAAGTTCCCATAATAATGTTATCAGGTGTAGATAAGATAGAAGTTATGCGTAAAACGCGTACGTTTAATCTGGCGGGATATTTGAGTAAACCTATTTCAAAGGAACAATTAGAAGATAAGATTGAGCAGGTATTGAATCGGTAGGAGAATAGTTCTATGAATCATGTATTTTCTCAGTTAATGTTTACAGGTTTTGTGTTAGCATTATATTTTGTAATTCAGGTACTACATAAGCGTGAAATGAAATATAAGGAGAATCGCTTATTTGTATTTGTGTGCATATTCAGTTCCCTTTGGAGCTTTGGGTTTTATGGTGTTAATATACAGACCGTGCCTGAGAAAGCATATTTGTGGCGTGCTATAGGTATGGTAGGTACATTCGGATACCTTATATCGGCGCAGTTTCTTATTGCTTATCTGTCGGATGTTAAGAAGATTTACAGATATCTGGCACAGGGCTTTTCCCTTGTGGGAATTCTTATTTATTTCTTTGTTATCCAAAAGAGCCATGTTACATATGAGTTATCTGTAATAGGTATGTCCTATACTTTTGCCCCTACATTCTGGAATAATTTTTATAATGTATATTGTGTGCTTGTTGCCTTAAATCAGTTTGCAATGGTTCTTTACATGATTAAACGTCCAAGATCCAAACGATTGAAGGAATTAGGCAAAAAGCTACTGATTGTAGAGCTGATTACAGTTTTGGGAATGATACTTGATACGGTATTTCCATTGCTTGGACAGCCTGCTATTCCGGGAAGTACACTGGGGCAGTTTGCAGGATTAGTGGTTATGTATGTGTCCCTTTCTTTTTTCGATCTTTCAAGAATTACAATCAGTAATATGTCGGAGTTTATTTATTATTCACTTACTGTTCCCGTAATGGTTTTTGATGTTAAAGAAAAACTTCAGATACTTAATGATACGGCATATCCTTTCTTGGGTGTGGACAGGAAAAAAATGACAGATATGTCAATAGAGGATATTTTTACCATAGACAAGCAGGATGCGTTTGAATTTGAAGCAGATTCCCAGAGCGTAGATACTGTGTGCAGGAATAATGACAAATTCTGTAGCTTAAGTGTTAACAAAATCTTTGATAACTATGATGATAAAATCGGTTATATAATTATTGTTACCGACCAGTCGGAACGAATGCTTACCATGAAGCATCTGGAGGAGGCTATAAAGGAAGCTAAGTATGCCAGCCAGGCAAAATCTGTATTTCTTGCCAATATGTCCCATGAAATCCGTACCCCTATGAATGCCATCATGGGATTTTCGGAACTGTTACTTAAGATGGATATCAGTAAAGAAGCCAGAAGCCATGTAGAAGATATACAACATTCCGCCGATAACCTGTTGGCGATTATAAATGATATACTGGATATTTCCAAGATTGAATCCGGCAAGATGGAACTAGTATATGGTAATTACTATTTTGCCAATATGTTAAAAGATGTGTCTCTTATTATAGGATTTCAGGCACAAAGTAAGGGTCTTCATTTTGTTATGCAGGTTGATGAAACCATACCGAAGGAATTATACGGTGATAATGTACGACTTAGAAGCGTGTTGCTTAACTTACTTAACAATGCTGTTAAATATACGGATGAGGGTACGGTTAAATTTGAGGTATCCACTATTTCTCGGGATGAGAAAAAAATCAAATTATTCTTCAGAGTATCCGATACCGGTGTAGGTATTAAGGAAGATGACTTAAAGACTTTATTTAATAACTTTGAGCGTTTCGACCAGAAGGTTCATTACGGAGTCGAGGGCTCGGGACTTGGTCTTGCAATTGCAAAAGGTTATATAAATCTTATGGGTGGCGGGATTAGAGTATCAAGTGTATATGGTGAGGGTTCAATATTCACTGTTGAAGTTGAACAGGAAATTATTAATGATGCGCCTATTGAGAAGTCTTATAAACATGGAAAAGAAATGCCGGGCGAGGTTAAACTTGATAAGTTTACCATAAGCGGAACAAAGGTACTTGTGGTGGATGATAACTTTGTAAACTTAAAGGTTGCCCACGGCATAATGAGTTCATACGGTTTGGAGGTTGACACTGCCGTAAACGGTATGGAGTCCGTGGATAAATGTAAAGCAACCAATTATGATTTTGTGTTTATGGATCAGATGATGCCCGGAATGGACGGTCCGGAAGCAATGCGTAAGATACGTCAGATTAATGACCATTACAAAATGGGTGGTGCAGGTAAGATAATTGTATTAACTGCCAATGCCGTAAAGGGTACCCGTGAGTTGTTAATCGAGCAGGGCTTTGATGAGTACTTAGGTAAGCCCATTAATGTGGAAAGATTGGAAAGAATGTTCTATACCTACATTCCGACGGAAAGAATGAATTATAAGGTTGTAAAGAAGGAGCCGGTTAATCCACAACAGGAGGACATTAATTATATAAATGCCACAATGCCTGAGGTGGATGTAGAACTGGGAATATCACATTGCGGCGGACAGCTGGAGGATTATCTTAAAATTCTTGAAATAACCTACAGATATGGTGAAAAGCAGATAGAAGAGTTGGAAACTCTTTGGGCTGATAAAGATTACGTCAATTATGGGATAAAAGTACATTCTCTTAAGAGTACAACTCTTAACATTGGGGCAAGAGATGTGTCAGAAGAGGCCAAACGTCAGGAGAAAGCTGCAAAGGATGGAGAGTATGATTATATAGGTGCTAATCTTTATAAGTTATCTTCAGAGTTCAGGGGTCTTCTTGCAAAAATGGAGAATGTTTTACAACATTTCGGAATGATGTCCGGTGAAGCAAATGACGAGGACGACACGGATGATATGCTGGATGATAAAGCAATTCTTCGTGTGCTTACCAATATAGAAACCTGTATTGATAATTTTGATTTTGCCAAGGTATTTAATATTCTTGATGAAGTAAAGAAATGCCGTATACCGTCACAATATGAAGAAGTAATTAATAGTATCATAAAACTGATGGATGATCTTTCGGTGGATGAAGTAAGAGAATTAATAGCCGGAGTCAAAGAAAAATAATATTAAAACAGAATATAATTAAGAGATTCAGCATAAGAAATACAGATATATTATTATCGGGTTTTCTTATGCTGAATTATATTTGGGCGTTTATGATTACACTTGGAATTATATATGGTGCCGTTACAGGGAACATGGAGGCTGTTACAAATGCTGCAATAGACTCTGCCGGTGAGGCTGTATCCTTATGTATTACAATGATGGGTGTTATGTCCCTGTGGGTAGGGCTTATGGAAATCGCCACACAATCCGGATTAATATCTAAGATGACAAAAGGGATACAACCCTTTATATCATTCATGTTTCCAAGAATCCCCAAGGACCATATATCAAGAGAGTATATTGCCACCAATATTGTAGCAAACGTAATGGGTCTTGGTTGGGCATGTACACCGGCAGGACTAAAAGCAATGGAAGCACTTGCAAGTCTTGAAAAAGAACGTGGCAGAAGCGATAATGTGGCAAGTAATGAAATGTGCGTATTCCTTGTTATTAATATTTCATCTCTTCAATTAATTCCCGTGAATATGATTGCCTACAGAAGCCAGTACGGAAGTGCCAATCCGGCAGGGGTAGTGGCACCTGCAATCATTGCAACATTGTTTAGTACTATGGTTGCAATTATATACTGTAAAATAAAAGACAAAATGCAGAGAACTTAGTTCTCTGCATTTAAAACTACGGGTTCAATATTATAAAGCAGTTCTACATTGTAATTGTCATACATACGTGAATAATTCTTAATAATACGTTCGGCAATTATCAAGCCGTTTTCTTCATTACAATCCGGAAGGATAACAACCTGTTGTGAGCTGCTGTAAGGAGCGGTAACATCTCCTTTTCGAAGGGAACCCACAATACAGCGTTCCAGAACGTTCATGGCTTCGTTTAAATCTGATAAATCCATAGTTCCGTGTACGTTCTCCGTTAAGGAGAAAAGTATAATCTGGGACTCCGAATTAGTACGGCTTATTGTTCTTGCAGTAAGTCGGTAAATCTTTTCAAAGTTCTCAAAGTTTACGGCGAAAGCACCGCTGGGAACGTTATCTTCAGCCAGACGCTGTTTTAAGTGGTATATATCAACCTGTACACTCTTGCTTACGCTGTCAGATGCCTTTGCTTTTCCATTCTTAAGAATCTGGAATGAACTCTTTCCGTTATTCTTTACATAGTAAAGTGCTTTATCACATTTCTGAAGAAGCTGCTTACAATGCTCGTCAGGATTTCTGGTGTTGGCAATACCTATGGAAACGGATATTTTCTGATTAGTATCTATTTCCGAAATGGAATTCTTAAAATCAGAAATTATATCATTAGCCTTCTTCTCAAGCCAATCTTTAGATTTTTTGTTACGGAAAAAGATTGCAAATTCATCGCCGGAAATACGGCACATGTCGGAATCTTCCTCGGCATGGGAACGTAAAATATCTGCAAGACGACATATAATGTGATCTCCCGTTATATGTCCGTAATTCTCGTTAGCATATGTAAAGTTGTCAACATCCAGTAAGAACATAGAACCATGGTTCAGTGGATCGTCAAGATATTCGTTTACGCTGTCTTCAAAGGAATTGCGTGTAGGTAATTCCGTAAGATAATCTTTGTCTGTATTCTTCTTTGAATCCTTAGCGGTATGATTACATACTTCAATAATGAAGGAATCATGATCGTTGGGAAGATAATTCTCCTGAGAGAATTCAATATAAGGAAATTCGCTGAATTCAAAGCCCTCATTAATTATCTCAAGCATAACGTCAGTAAGATAAGGGTCAAACTGAGTTCCGCGTCCCTTGTGAAGTTCTTCTATTGCTTGATCCTGAAATTGTGCTTTCTCATAAATACGGTTGGAGGTAATTGCATCATACGCATCGGCAATTCCTATGATGCGGGCAATATACGGAATCTCTTCACCTTTAAGACCGTAAGGATACCCTTTGCCGTCATAGCGCTCATGATGATACCTTGCACCATCGCATATTGAGGGCACCATGGTAATGGGATGAAGAATATTGGCACCCATAACCGTGTGACTGCGGACGAGACGATATTCTTCATCTGTAAGCTTAGTGGGCTTGTTAAGCACACTGTCAGGAATTCCGATTTTACCGATGTCGTGTAATAGAGCAATATAATATAAGTTAAGACAATCCTGTTCGGACCATTTTAATTTCTGGGCAATGGCGTGACTATACTGGGCAACACGTAAAGAATGTCCTCTTGTGTAACGGTCCTTAGCGTCTACAGCATGAGTGATTGCTGTAATGGATTGAATAAATATTTTTTGAAGTTCGTCTGTTTTATCCTGAATAATCTGCTCCAGATTCTTACGGAGATTACCTAATTCCAGCAGACGGGCAATTCGCTGTTGTAAAACAATAGGTGAAAAAGGTTTGGAAATATAATCCAAAGCACCCATTTCAAGTCCCTGCGCTTCACTTTCTTCGGTGGTATTGGAGGTTAAAAACACAACAGGAATCGTTTGAAGAATCTTGCTGTCCTTCATACGCTGAAAAACTTCGTAACCATCCATCTTAGGCATATTAATATCCAGAAGCACTAAGTTAGGAATATCCTTGCGCATACTTTCAAGAGCAACCTCACCGGAATCGAATAAGGAAACCTGATAGGAGCCTATGAGCAGTCCTTCCGTAAGCTTCAGAATAGTCTTGGAATCATCAATTATGTATATGTGTTCTTTCGTTTTACCCATACTACGCCTCAATTCTGTTGCAATCCATAATTGTAAATTTATGGTACAAACATTTTGACTGTATATAAACAATATTATACATTAAAAGATAAAAAAAACCAATATATAAATGAAAATTGTCAGAAAATCCTTGCTCACTTACATAGATGTTTTAGAAGTATGAATTATATCATTATAGTGCTCATAAAATGTATAGATAAGCAATTTAGGATGTCTTTAGATGTTAAATGTTTTAACAAATCTTTCCAACATTATTATACCGGTTGTGATTTTTTATATAGTGGCATATGGATTGATCAATAAGAATAATGTTTATGAGGATTTTATTCGGGGCGCTAAGGACGGATTTTCCACGGTAATTCAGATAATGCCTACATTGGTGGGGCTTATGGTTGCGGTGGGAATCCTGCGGGCCTCCGGATTTTTGACGTTTTTGGGTGGAATAGTGGGACGATTTACGGAGGGGATTGGAATACCGGCAGATGTGGTGCCTCTTATTTTTGTTAAGATGTTTTCATCCTCTGCGGCCACGGGGCTGGTGCTTGACATATTTAAGACACACGGTACTGATTCCTACGCAGGACTTATGACTTCGATTATGATGAGTTGTACGGAAACGATTTTTTATACAATGTCGGTTTACTATATGGCGGCTAAGGTAACCAAGACCAGGTGGACATTGGGTGGAGCACTTTTTAGCATGGCAGCAGGCGTTATGGCAAGCGTAGTGCTTGCAGGGATTATGACATAAGTGTCAAATATATCCGAGACTTTTCAAAATAAAGAGAGATACGGTGAGGGTTATGGAACTGAAAAATGTGGTGGCAACAACGGTGCTGGAAGTCAGCACACCTCTGTGTCCCATGTTTTTGGCCATTATATAACAGCTTACCGTGGTGGGGGCACCAAGCATAACAAGAATAGCCACAAGCTTTTCATCACGAAAGCCAAGCCAAATAGCCAGAGGCAGAAATATTGCCGGCTGAACAACAAGTTTTAACAGAGTACACGCAATTGTGGGTTTAATCTCGGCAAGAGCCTTTTTGCCCTCGAAACCGGCACCAAGACCGATAAGAGCAAGCGGTGTTGCAAGAACGGCAATATTGTTAATGGTTTTTGATACTATCACCGGAAAATCAAAGGGGATAAGTGATGCAAGCATACCGAGAAGTATGCCTATGATAATGGGGTTGGTGGCAATATCAATTAAAGATTTTCTGACGGCAGCACGGGACAAACCGTTATCGTCGGGTCTTGTAAATGAGAGAATAAGCACGGCGGCAATATTATAAAGAGGTACAGTGCCAATAATCATAAGAGGTGCCATGCCGGCGTTACCATAAATATTTTGAATAAATGCAATGCCAAGGACTGCGGCACTGCTGCGATAGGAAGCCTGGACAAATTCCCCGGTCTGGGATTTGTTTTTATAAAAATAAGATGTACAGGTCCAAATGGCCATGATACAAAAAAGCGTTACCAGAAAGCAGAAACACACATAGCCCGTATCCCACACGGCAGAAAAATCAGACTGGGATATATCCCTAAAAACCAAAGCGGGCAAAGTGATTTTATAATTAAACGAATTAAGGGTTTTGATAAAATCCTCATCTACAATTTTTAATTGTCTTAATACATACCCTATCACCATCACAAGAAAAACAGGAATGGTGGCATTTAAGCTAAAAAGTAAGCTGTCCATAATCGTATTTAATTCCTTATAATTTTTTCTTCACAAAGTATATTCCTCTATTTACTTCTTTGTCAATGTTCCTCTGGAAAAACACTTATCTGTTATGTTAAAATACAAAAAAAGTGATTGTAAGTAATTGAGGGTAAGTATTATGAATAATTTTGAATGGGTAGAGCCAGCCCTGATATGTGTACTGGCGATAGGAGTATTAATTCTCGCCTGTGCGCTTATAAGGGTGCTTAAAGGCAGGAGATACATGCCTTCTGAAGTGGATGAAATGGAAGGACATGATTTTGAATATTTCTGTGCGGAACTGCTTGAAAAGGCAGGCTTTCTTGAAGTGGAAGTAACCAAGGGCAGCGGTGACTACGGGGTTGACATCCTGGCAGAAAAGGATGGCATAACCTATGCCATCCAGTGTAAATGCTACCATTCACCCATAGGAGTGAAGGCGGTACAGGAAGCCTATGCAGGAAGAGATTATTATGACCGCATGGTGGGAGCGGTGCTTACCAACCAGTATTTCACATCACCGGCAGTCGAGGCTGCAAAGAAGCTCAAGATCCTTCTCTGGGACAGAGGATACCTGGAACGGATGATGGAGGAGACGTGATGTAATATTTTTAAAATCCGAAGGACCAATATCCAGATAAAAAGTATGGAATTTTAAGTCGCTATAGTCTGTGCCCCAGAGGGTGCGGGCTTTTTCTTTTAACTGTAATATCTCAAGATACCCCAGATAATATTTAAGATAATTGGAGGGCTCCTCCACAATGTATTCATAAATTGCCCGGCATGAATCCGGGTTGGAAATACCAAAACCTGAAAGCAGGGCAGCTACGTTTTCAAGTGAGGCGCCATCATAATGAATGGCAATATCTACAATGGAGAAAATGCATAGCTGAAGGCTGCGGTTATATTTTTCCAATTCATATAAAAGTGCCTGGTCCGGGTGGCCGGCATCGTTTATAAGATCTATGGCATAGTCGTAAGCAATAAATTCAGTGTACAATGCCCAGCCTTCAAGATAGCCCCCATACCATAATAATTCCCGAACAGGATTAAGGTCGTCTTGTTCTCTGTATTGCTGATGATAGACGGACTGGTAGAGGTGCCCCGGATAACCTTCGTGGGCAAGAGTGGTATACAACTCCAGTCCGGCGGGACATTCAGACTCATTTACATATATAACATTACTGCTACTGTCATCAAGGGGCGGCGTGAGATAAAAGGCTGGCGCAGAATATTCCTCCAGATTATCGGACACTGCCTTAACGGCACAGCTTGGAAGGGTTTCTTTCGAAGTTTGCGGAAAAGCAGGGAAATCATTCGCCATCCGTTGTGTCAAATCCTCAAGTATATCCTCCGGCGAAGTCAGGGGGAAAAGAGAGGGCTCTGTTGTATAATCCTCACACATAAGCAGAGAAGGATTGGCGATTGCAAAATCCTGAAAGGCTTTATACTCGGTGTCGAAGTGTTTATAAAGCAGGTCTTTGATTTCTTCAATATCCCTAAAACTTCCCGTAGATTTTTGAACAAGATATTCGTAATATTCTTTTCCCTTGGGATAATGGCAAAGTCCTTCGCCGTTATTTCCGTTACCCATAAGCACAAATAATGCATCGGATAATGACTCGTAAGCAGGCAGCATAACGGTGGCAAGTAGACGCTCGTTGGTATCGATGAAAAGAGAAGCCTCTTTTTCAGATATTTTATCTTCTTCCAAAAGCTTGTTAATACGCTCTTTAAATGTGGTCTGTAAAAAGTGGGTGCCCTCATTAAGAGAAGCCTCATCAATAATGGTATCGCATTGGCGGCGTACCTTAACAAGAGAATAGTCAGCCATCAAAAGTCCTGCTTCAGCCTTTTCCTGCTCATATCTTATAAAGCCCTCAAAATAATCCCCGGTTTGCTCTAAAATTCCAAGATAATCTTTGACATCCTGCTTTGTCCGAAAAGTGTATTCTGCAAGAAGTATGGGAAACTGGGACTGGACTCCTGAGCCGGGGGAGAGCGGTTCGTCATAATATTCAAAAGAATTTCCAAGGGAAGCAAGGGCAAAATAATCCGTCAAAAGATTATAGGTATATTCATCATCACGGTTCAGTTTATCCGGATTAATATCCGAAAGAATTTCCATGTAATTCTCAAGCTGTGCATCAGAAATAAGCTCTTGTTTATGGGAATAAACAGGCAGTGTGGATTCATAAGAATAAATACCAAAGTTATTGGGATAAGCAATGGTATAATGCATATTTAACGTATTGGGAATCAGCTCACTTTTAAAAAGCTCGGATGTAAGTGTGGTAAAACGCCTTTCATCCCTATGGAAAGAAAATAGCAATATTAAGGACAGACCGAATACTAAAACAAGGGATAAAGGGACAAAAAGTGTACGAAATTTTCCGGGACGCATACGAATAACCTTTGAGATTTGCAAGTCATTTAATTATATGAAAGTGCAGCCCCAAAGATGAATAATACAAAAAAACACCCGTAAAAATGTATTAAAATCATAACTAGTGGTTATGATAACATACTACTGGTTGCTTCAACTGTTTTTCTATTTAAAGTAAACTAGTAGTATAAGTCAACAACTATTAGAGGTGGTTACATGAACAATTCAAGCATTGGCGTGAATATAAAAAATAAGAGAGAATCAAGGTCCTGGAATCAGGAAGAACTTGCGGCAAAAACAAATCTCAATGCCGCATATATCGGTATGATTGAACGTGGTGAGAAGATTCCCAAGCTTGAAACCTTCGTCAGGATAGCCAACGCGCTGGATGCTACCTCTGATGAATTGTTGGAAGGCGTAATCGACAGAGGTTTTGAAATACGCCTGACAAAATATTATGAGAAAATAAGAAAACTGCCTAAAAAAGAGCAGAGCAAGATTTACAGGATATTGGATATTATGCTGGAGTGAGATTAAAGATATTATCTGCAAAGGAAAGCGATATGTATAAAATAGCAATCTGCGAGGACGACGAGAGATACATTCACATTCTGCAAAATTATATTCTTGACACTAATATAATACCGGAGAATTGCATGCAGTTTTTCTGCTTTACTTCGGGTGAGATACTGTTAAAATGTCAGGAGAAGGATTTTGATTTGGTTATCATGGATATGCAGATGGCAGGTTTAAATGGATATGAAACGGCAGCCAGATTGAGAGAATATAATAAAAAATTATTACTTATCTTTTGTTCCGGTGTTGTAGAACCTACACCGGAATTCTTCAAAGTTACACCATTTCGATATTTGCAGAAGAAATATTCCCCGGAAAAAATGCGTAAAGAACTGACAGAAGTTATTGAAGAAATGCAGCATCGGAAAAGTTATCCATTTGTAATGTGTAAACGGGGAAATTATGGTGACAAAGTCAGAGTATATCCTGATCAGATTATGTATATTGCAATTAAAAACCTGACAACAGAGGTTTTTGTACATAGACAGTCACAGGATATTGACGAAGACATACCAAATCTGCGTTCTATGCTTAATATTGGAGCGATGCAGGAAATATTTAATGAAGACTGCGGGTTTGTACGCGCCCATAACAGTTATATTATAAACATGGCACATATTATAATGGTGCGAAAAGACAGCGTAACACTTACTGATGGAACAAATCTTACAATATCACGTTCTCATGCAAAAGAATTCAGAGAAAAATTTGCAAGATACATGGCAAGGAAATACAAGGGGAATTGATTATGGACAGGTTATATGAATTTGTACAGATACTTATATGTGTGTTTGAAGCATATTTAATGTTTGATTTTTTTGGGACATTTTTTAATATGCGGAAGATATTTCAAAGAAGATTCTGTGCTCAGGTGATAGTGTTAGTAGTGTCAGCTTGCGTATATGCTGTAAATGCTTTTGATAATTCGGGGATTAATCTGATAGCTATGCAGATTATTTATCTGGCACTTGTACTTACAGTATTTGAAGGGGGAATATTTAAACGAATTGCGTATGACGTTATTGCCAACGTTATAATGGCAGGCAGTGAATTTTTATTTATTATTATACTTTCGGTTCCTTCGGACTTTTCGCTGGATTCTGTAGAATTTGGCCGCTTTGCAATGATTACCAATCTGATAGGTATTAAGACCATTGCATTCATACTTCTAAATATCATCAAAAGAATTCCCAAAAACTCCGGTAACAGAATAAGTGTCGATAAAGTATTAATGTTTAGCATTGTACCGTTGTCTATGCTTGGAATTATGACGGCAATCGCATATCTTAACCTTGATTTTGATGAACTGCCCCATGTAAAGTATTTACTGCTTATAAGCTGTATTCTGGCAACGGTGGGCAATGTAGTTGTGTTTTATGTATTTGACCGGTACAGTCTTTCTGTGCAAATGTTAAGGCAGCAGGAATTAATGATTACAAGATTGGAACTTGAACAAAAACACTATGAGCAGATTGACGAGATGAATAAGGAGCATTCACATCTGATACATAATATCAAACATTACTTAAATGTTATAGGTGAGGCTGTGGCGGAGTCAGCAGTAAGTGAAAACGCAGTGGATATACGGGGGATTTTGACAGAACTGCAAGTAGAATTTGATAATGCTGAAGTGAATGTATTTTGCAAAAATCCATTGATTAACGCTATTCTTAACGAGAAGAAAAGGGGAGCCGAAAGGCAAGCTGTAAGGATGGAGATAATGGTGGAACCGGAATTTTCGGTTAAAAACGTAAAAGAAACAGATATAATAGCAATAATAGGTAATTTGCTGGATAATGCCGTGGAGGCAGCAGCCCAATGTAGTGAAGGATATGTTAAGGTATTTCTTTTTACCCAAAATGATAATAGCTTCTCTGTTATCAAAACAGTGAACAGTTATGCAGGCGAAATTCATCATAAAGAAGGTAATCTTGTAAGTTCAAAGCAGGACAAAAAATTTCATGGCATAGGATTAAAAAGTGTAAACTCCATGCTTGAAAAGTATGACGGATATTTAGACTATTTTTATGATAAAAATACCTTTACATCGGTTGCGATATTATCAAATAATGCAAAAATTTGATGAAAAAGTGCAAAAATCCGATATGACCTTGTATTACCGTGCTAAAGCAACCAAAATATACGCCATAGTATATTAGGAGGTAATACATATGAAGAAAATGATCAAATTCTTAAAAGAAAAAAGAGTTTGGGGCGTAATGAACACACTGGCTATTGCAACAGTAGCTATGGGTGTACAGCAATGCTGTTATTGGTTTTTCCATCAGCCTAAGATGCCCGAGGAAGCAGAACAGTTTAGAAAATTCAAGTAAGAAAAGATGATTAACCGAATCGTCGCAAGTCTTATTGATTACCAGATTAAGCAAGGCATTCTGCAGGAAAATGAGAGGAATCTCTATCATTACGGGTATCAGATGATGATTGAGTATGTATTAAATATACTGGCAGCATTATTTATAGCCATGGTATTAGATGCATACGGAATAGTAATTATATTCACGCTGACATTTATGCTTATAAGAAGTTATACCGGAGGGTATCATGCCGGCACTGGCTTGAGTTGTTTTATAATGTCAGCAGTAATGCAGATAATTGTTATTTTAGGAGTACGGTTAATTTGTGGTGCAGATTTTCCTATAGGGGGAGTCTTGACTATAGAGATTTTTATCACGCCATATATTTTGTATAAGGTTCCGGTGGCCGTACCGAACAGACCCATCAGTGAAAATGAAAGAATCCATTTCCGGAAAAGGGCAAGAATCATATATGCATTAGAACTGGTAGCCTATATAGGTATGATTGTAATAAATCAGACAGAGTATGCATTATCCATTCTATTTGCCCATCTGATAATTTTTATTCTGGTTATAATCAATGAAATTTTCAAACTAAACAATTTTGAAGAAGAATAAGCAGACAAGGCACCGATGCGAATAGCTGGTGCCTTTGTCATGCTACAATGAGGAGAGAAAGATGAAACAAAAGATTAGAAAAAGCATCACAAGAATCATATGCTACATAATGATTCTGTCAATACTGATGCAAAACAACATGCAGACAGTGTATGCCCTGCCCGGTGAAGCAGGAAGTGCACAGACACAAACACAGGAGACGGAAGCCGTAGATGCGGTGGAAACGGATTCGGACACAGAAGAACTGCAGGCGGAAGGGGAGCCTGCCGTAATACTTCATGAAATAGAAGAAAACAGGAGTGAATTCTCCAAGGAATACCTTCTTAGTGACAACAGCCGCACCATGGTGGTATACCCACAGCAGATTCACTATGAAGAAGACGGAAACCTTATAGAAATAGACAACACCCTTACAAAAACAGAGGAAGGGTATACAAACGGAAGCAACAGCTTTGAAGTCTTAATTACCGATAACAGCGAAAGCAGCGGTGAGGTAATCTTTAAAGAGGACGAATATCAGATATCCTGGCAGATGGTAGAGCTTTACGGGGCAGATGAAATCCCTGCAGACGATTCAACGGGAACAGAAGATGAAGAAGTCCTTACAGCAGATGAGGAATCTGATAAAGACGGTCGTCCGACGGAAGAAAAATCCGGAAAAAAGAACAAAAAGGACAAAAAAGATAAAAAGAATGAGGATAACAAAAAGGATAAGCATGGTAAAAAGTCAGGTAAAGGAAGAAAAGCAATCCATAAGCCTGAGCTTGAAGCCACCCTTACCGATAAAACACAGGATTCCCCTATCTATGAGGATGAGGAAATCTACAGGGCAAAGCAGTCATCAGTTACCTTTGACGGCTACAGTAACGGCGTAAGCGTGGAGTATGAGCCTACAGGGGACGGAATCAAGGAAAACATCATACTTACCACAAGAGAGAGTGGTAACGAATATATATTTAACGTGCAGACAGAAGGCCTTAAAGCCCGCCTTAACAGTAACAATGAGGTTGAGTTTTTTGATGAAACAACCGACGAGATAATGTATTACTTCCCTGCGCCCTTCATGATAGACAGTAAGGGTGAAGTGTCCTATGAGGCAAGATATGAACTTACCGGTATGGAGGAAGAACTTGAAGGAGAGTCTGAGTCTGTCAGTGAGCCTGAAACAGTTGAAGAGACTGCGGAGGAAAAACCTGCGGAAGAAGAGGCAGCCACTGACATAACAGAAGCTGAGCCTTCACAGGATACAGTATCAGGAAATGAAACAGTATCCGGCAATGCATTAACCCCGGTATCAGCAAATGAAAATATTCATGTATCAGAAAGTATTACCGTATCGGGCAGTGACAGTGTATCAGGCAACGATACCGCATGGGGTTACGATACCGTATCCGGAGGAGATTCTCTACCTGAAAATACAACACCTGATGATACACAGGAAACCGTGGAGACACCTGATGAGGAAGTTACTGCCACAGAGGAAGAATATTCCCCTGAGGAACTTCCTGCCACAGAGGAACCTGAAACAACCACAGCAGACGGCATCTGCATCAAAATCATCCTTGATGAGGAATGGCTGTCTAAAGCCTCATACCCTGTAACCGTGGACCCCGTACTTAAACAGGCAAGAGCCAAAAACCTTGTGGACTCAGGAAGCATAGCCAGTGACGGAACAGCCTACGATACCTTATACGTGGGTAAAAAAGGAACAAACATATACAGAAGCTTTGTGAAGTTTGAGCTTCCCGAAATGGATAAGCAAAGCGTCGTATCAGAAGCCCTCCTGTACTTAAACGGAACCGTGGATACTGAGAACACACACTATATCCAGGCACACATGGCAGAGGATGACTGGTATAACACCAAAGAGATTACAGGTGCAAAAAAGCTTGCCTGGGACACCCAGCCGGAACTTGGAAGCCTTCTTGACTATGCGGTGAATGCAAGCTACTTTAACATCACCAAGGCAGTCCGCAAATGGATGAGTGGGGAGGAAGAAAACTTCGGAATAGCCTTCACTGCCTATGATGAAACAAAGGCAACCCGTGACACCATCCGCCTAAGAAACAGTGCCACTGCACCGTACCTTAAGGTCACCTACCGTACAATGGTGGGGCTTGAATCCTACTGGGGTACCCACGGGACCGGTGCAGGAAGTGCAGGGGCAGGCTATGTAAATGACTATACAGGAGCACTGACCGTTGTAAATACAGGCGTGGTAACGGCAGGCAACCGCTTCCCCTTAAGCATAAGCCATGTATACAATTCAAATGATACGGAAGAAGGAAACGGCTGGCGCCTTAACTATGACCAGACCATCAAAATTCCACTTAATACCGTAGACATTAATACATACCCCTATGTGTATACGGATGAGGACGGAACGGAGCATTACTTTAAAAAAGCAGAAGTAACATATCTTCTAAACGGAGCATCCAAAACAGTAGAAACAAGTGCAAGCATCCCTCCGGCAAAGGATGAGGACGGCTTAGGCCTCTTTATCGTACCCGTAAGCGATGCAGACCTGAAAACAAAATACCCCTTAAAGCTGATAGACAAAAGCTCATCGGTGGTAAAATACTTCGATACCTTTGGACGCCTTGCCATGATTACCGATTCAAACCAGTATGAGAACGGTAAAAACAGTGATACGAAGGAAAAGAATGCAGTCACCATTACCTATGAGAACTATGGTAACCCTGTAAGTTTTCAGGCGTATGATGATGGTATAGCTGCAGCCCAGGCATTCCGCGACATATGCTACAAATCAGGTGTGGCAGTGGGAAGTGATGAATACACTGCGGCAAGGGATAAGGCAGTAAGTACGATAAACACCCTTAAAAAAGATATATATGCCACATCAGACTATAAGACCGCAAAGCAGGTCAATACTGCGGCAGTGAACATGGCAGCCCTAACAGATGCAACCGGAACCATTACAAAGGCAACCGCAAAGACCAAATCCGATGCCATCCTTACAGCCCTTAAGAAAGCAAAGACCCTGGCAGAGCCTTACAGTGCTGACAGTACAAAGAGGATAAAATATGTAGCCGATGCCGTCGGCAACAAAGCAGTATTTGTCTATAACAGTAATGGGACCATAAGCTCCATATCAG
>CAZGSF010000038.1:0-17804 GCA_964528145.1 uncultured Lachnospiraceae bacterium
TTACCTACAATTAACTGAACCATTGGAAAACCCTCCTAAAGTAAATTAAATGTATTAAAATATAAAACTTATACACTTAAGTATATTATAGTGTATATTACCATAAAAAACAACCTTTAATTCAATCTATTTATACTATTTATTGATTTCTTCCAACAAATCCGACATATCGTCATACAAATTGTCACTGGACATCTCCCGCAAAATAATAGAAATATATGAATTACCGGAAATATCCTTGCTTGACAATATCAAACAGTGTCCGGCAGCATCGGTTGTTCCTGTTTTCCCTCCCATTACAGTAACCTTCTCAGGAGGATTAAAATCACCTTTAAAATATCTGTTGGTGCTTCTTACAGATATTTCTTTATCATTGCCGTTTGCGTCATTATATACGGTATTATATGTAGTCATATGTATTATTTCTTTTATGCTTTCATATTTCAGTGCTTCATTAAAAATCAAATACATATCATACGCAGTAGTATAATGATTGTCCTGTGTCAGACCATGGGGATTTGCAAAATGTGTATTTGTCGCCCCGATTCTTAACGCTTCTTCATTCATCAAATCAACAAAGCCTTCTACAGAGCCTCCCAAATTATCTGCAATAAGATTAGCAACATCATTGGCTGAATACATCAATAAAATATGTAAGGCCTGTTCAAGTGTCATTGTATCTCCGGGCTTCAAATTACAAACCTGTGCACCCGGTTCACTTATTTTCACGGCATTGGTAGCTGTCAAAATGCGGTCAAAATTCCCTGTTTTTACAGCAACAAGCGCTGTCATTACCTTTGTAAGACTGGCAGGATTTAAACGTTCGTGGGCATTCTTTGAATAAATTACTTCCGAATCACCTACATCAAAGAGACATGCTGCACCCACTTCTTCCAAATCCACACTATCTAGAATAATATCATCAGACACAATACATAAATCGTTTGCAAAAGGTAATGCCGTCTCACCGGCTTTCATTGTATTAATCTGAAAACTGCTTACGCCGTAATTCTTATCGTACGGAAAATCATATTTTAAACTGCCGCAACCGCACAAACTTACCGCAGCAACTAAAATTGTTGAAATTAATCTGCAAAATATTTTACTTATACATCTCACGCCACTCTAAATCTCCCCGGTCTAAGGACTTGATTAATAATTCCGCTGAAGCAAGATTGGTTGCCAAAGGAATATTATGCATATCACAAAGGCGCACTACCGTATTAACATCCGGCTCATGTGTTTTGGGATTAAGGGGATCACGTAAAAATATTACAAGATCCATTTGATTATGCTCAATCTGGGCACCAATCTGCTGTTCCCCACCCAGATGACCTGCTAAATATTTATGGATATTAAGATTAGTTACCTCTTCAATTAAGCGTCCGGTTGTTCCGGTGGCAAACAATTCGTTTTTACTTAAAATCCCTCTGTAAGCGATACAAAAGTTCTGCATCAATTTCTTTTTTGCATCATGTGCTATTAATGCTATATTCATACTTTACCCTCTCCTATTTCTATTTTTTACACTGCAATCCGACGTTTAACACAAAACCTATTCCCATAAACAAACTCATAAGTGATGTTAAACCATAACTTACAAACGGCAGTGGTAACCCCGTATTAGGCAAAATCATTGTCGTTACACCTATATTAAGAAACCCTTGGACAGCAATTAGTGAACCTATGCCACATGCAATCAATGTTCCCGCAAGGTCTTTTGACTTTCTTGCAACATTTATACATTCGAAAGCTATCAAAAAAATTAAAATTATAACAACACAACTGCCTTTAAAGCCAAACTCTTCTCCAATAACCGCAAAAATAAAATCCGTTTGAGGTTCCGAAATATAATTACCATTCTTTACGGAACTGATTTCATTGGTTTTGTAGCCTTTACCATTCAGCATTCCCGATGCAATGGCTGTAATCGAATTAAGTTGCTGATATGCTGTTGTTGACGCATATTCCTGCGGATTAATAAACGCCATAATTCGCTGTTGCTGATAAGGCTGGATAATCTGTTGGTCAGGCTGTAAAACCAGAGACAAAAAAATCACTGCCGCAGGTACTAATATCGCAAGAACACTACCGATAATCTTATAGCTTAATCCTCCAACAAAAATCAACACACAAAAAACCAATAACAAGGTTACACTTGTAGATAAATCCGGCTGTTTATATATCATCAACCATGGCACTCCGATAAGTATAAGGCATAGCATGATATATTTAAATGTATTAAGTTTCTCCTTATGTTTCATAATAAACTGTGCAAAGAATAAAATCAATATAATTTTGGCTGATTCAGAAGGTTGAAATTGAAACCCCATTATATTCAACCAACGTGTAGCACCGCCTACATTATTTCCCAAAGGCGTAAACACCAATGCCAAAAGCACAAGATTAGCAATATAAAAAATAACATAAAATCTAAGTATTACAGTATAATCAAAAAATGATATAACAAGCATTAAAAAAATGCCAAAAACAACTCCCATTAGCTGGCGGTTCTGTAAAGATTCTTTTGCACTTCCCACTGCAACAACACCTATCAGCGACAACGCCAATACTAAAATTACTAATTTAAAATCATAATCTCTAATTCTATAATGGTTAAACATATTGCCTCTTTCTGTTGTCTTGTACGCATAATCCTAATGGAAGTTTTTTGACATAATAATTATTTATTCAAATCAAGAATAGGTATGTTCGCGTACAAAGTCGGAGTTTTGGGACTATGCCCTTTGTTACTTGTTTTACTGATTTGAATTTCCATGCTTTCTGTATCAATTTTCATATATTTTGATATTACTTTAGCAATATCATTTTTTATCATTTCCATCATTTCCGTAGAGCAGTTGACCCTATCGGATATTAACAGTATTTTAAGCCTGTCCTTTGCCACTTCCCTGGATTTTTTCTTTTTGAATAATCTGATACGTTTCATATACAGCCTCCTTATACTCTGTGAAAAATTCCGGTAACTCTTGTCCAAAACGAAATTCCTTTAGAAAAATCAATATACGGAACTTCCTTTCCCAAAATTCTTTCACAAATGTTATAATATGCCCTTCCGGCAGGCGTTTGATTTCCCACCAAAGGCTCACCCTGATTGGTTGCTATGACAACATTTTCATCATCGGGTACTATTCCGATAAGCGGAATTGATAAAATATCAATCACGTCTGAAGCTGACATCATATCGCCTTTTTTTACCATATCCGGGCGGAGTCTGTTAATGATTAAGTCTATTTTCCGGAATTCTTCCGATTCCAGAAGACCTATTATACGGTCCGCATCCCTTATTGCAGAAACCTCAGGTGTAGTAACCACAAGTGCTCTGTCCGCTCCCGCAATAGCATTTTGAAATCCCTGCTCTATTCCTGCCGGACAATCCAGTATAATATAATCAAACTGGTTTCTAAGATGATCAATAAGCTTAACCATCTGTTCCGGTTTTACGGAGGATTTATCTCTTGTCTGTGCTGAAGGCATAAGATAAAGACTGGGATAACGTTTGTCCCTTATCAATGCCTGTTTGATACGGCAGCTTCCTTCCACAACATCAACAAGATTATATACTATCCTGTTTTCCAGTCCCATAACCACATCAAGGTTACGAAGTCCGATGTCCGTATCAATTAAAACTACTTTCTTGCCCATCTGGGCTAAACCTGTACCAACGTTTGCTGATGTAGTGGTTTTGCCTACACCGCCTTTTCCTGATGTGACGACAATTACTTCACTCATACTTCCTCCATTTCTTTCGGATTATTCCGATTCTTTGAAATAAGTTTATAATTATTCGTCCCCCGGGAATTAAATTTAATTAAAACAATCCCAGTAATTCTTTGGTAAGAGGTTCCATAACAATTCTTTCGTTTTTTACATAGGCAATCTTGGGTTTGACTTTTGGTTTTATTCCCCATTTATTGCCGCCTTTGTCATTTGCTGTATATTTGAAATCGCCGATTTGTAATTTTTCCGGCTCCATTTCAAGCGCTACAATGTAATGCTCTGTGTTTCCGTTGCCCCCTGCATATGCCTCACCATATAAGCCACCAAGAATAATAATATTTCTAGTGGAAATTATGGAAGAACCCGGATACACATCACCCAAAACCACAATACTCGTCTCTGTTTCCAAAATCTGATGGTTTTTCAGGGTGCCTTTATAAAATTGGCCCTCTGATTCAGTATTCATTTGCTGTTTTTCCATCTCATTGATTGCCTTAAGATAGGACTGATTAGTCTCTTCATCTTTTCCGATCAAGCAGACTATGTTCAGCTTACAGCTTTCCTGAATCGTTTGTAAAATCTGTTTTTCTTCAATTTCGGACAGTCTGCGTCCTTCTAACGCCAATGCCATCTTTGAATTACCGAAAAATTTCCCTGACTCATGAAATTTAAAAGATATTTCTTTTAATAATTCTTCAAAAGAAATTTCATCATCCAGTATTAGGGTTATTCCATTCTGATAACTTTTAATAACAACATTTTCCTTCATGAAAATCTCTCCCATGTATTAACCTTCGTTAGTAGCAATACCGCTTTCAATAGTATCTGCCGTACCGCTTAATAATTCTTCTTCCGACTCAAGGTTATAATAATATTTCAGAACTTCCCTTGTGGTTCTTGCTGCATAATCAGAAGAGTATCCGTATGCAATACGTGTTGCTATTGCTATTTCCGGTTCCTCGTAAGGAGCATAACATACAAACAACGCATGGTTCGTACGGCTTTTGCTTTCCTGGGCAGTACCGGTTTTTCCTGCAACATTAACACCTAAATCATTATAATAGCTTTTTGCCTCTACAACTCTTCTCATTCCCGTATGGATAGCATTCCAATATGCTGAAGGTAATTCAACAACATTTATAATATCGGCACTGTAATCTTCCAGTAAAGTCTGATTATGGTCTGTGCGCTTATCAAGCAGAGTCAAATCATAACAGGTTCCGTAATTTGCTATAGTAGTAACATATCTAGCAAGGCCTACCGTGGTAAAGTTATGAGTACCCTGACCGATAGCTGTAAATACCGGCAGTTCATCAGATACATGCGGTTCTGCTTCATCTATTTCGATTCCCGATTTATCAGCCAGTCCGAATTCTTCAGCATATTTATATAATGTACTGACGCCCAAATCATTGTCATATTTATAATCGTTATCAAGGCTCAGTCTATATCCAACTTCATAAAAATAATGGTTACAGGAATTCTGTAATGCATCGCTTATACGCTGCATTCCGTGGGATGATGGATACACCCAGCACTTGGAGCTATAATTTGCCTTTTCGAAAATATCTGCACATAAAACCTGTGTAGAGGTATTTACTACCCCTTCCTGTAATCCGGCAGCTGCCGTAACCATTTTAAAAATAGAACCGGGGGCCGTCTGCTGCTGTGTGGCATAGTTATACATTGGACGTGACTTGTCCATTTGCAACCTGGCATAATATGAAGAATCTACCGTGTTAGCCATGCGGTTGTTATCATAACCGGGGTATGATACCAGCGCAAGTACATTACCGTTATTAACATCCGTAACAACCATCGAACCCGAGAACGGATCAAGTGCCAGCTGTGCCGGTGTAATTTCCAACGTTTCAATTCTTCTTCGCATGAAATCATATGCAGTCATTGAACCTGCAAACAATTTTGCTTCATCTTCAGGATCAATATCATAAATTCCTTGTTCACATAAGACTTTACATACATCTCTTCCAGTAATAGCATCATTAAGAATCATGTATTTATAAAGTTTTCTGTTAAATTCCGCAGACTTGTCAAGCATTTGAATAATATATTCTGTCAGGGAATCGAAAACCTCCTCCGAATCAGAATATTGACTATTCAAGTCCAGTTTTGCAACATCAATCCAGTTCATTGCAATAAGGTACTCCAGATATTCACCAAGACCAATTGTTTCCTCTGTTTTCCATGCAATATATGTTTCATCATTTGTATCTATTTTGCTGCTTAGAATTACTCCACGTTCAGTCAGATAAGTAACAATATTACTCTCATATACCTGATATTCCGTCTTTAATTTTTTATAAGGAGTCTGTTTTGTTTTAATTTCCTCTCTCAAAGTGTCAAATACTTTTTCTTTATAAGAAATATAGATATCGTTTAACTTCTTTTCAGTTTCACCGGCATTATCATCTTCAAAATGTGAGATATCAATAACATTGTTGTTAAACAATGCATAATAAACATCATATATGGGTATTATAATATCTCCGCCCGAAGAATTCTCCTTCGGTTTGTATTCTTTTATATTTTGTATTTTAGCAAGTAAAATACCCGCAATATTCTGCTCCAAAATGTTATAAGCGGCAACTTGCAAGTCATGGTCGATTGTAAGATAAATATCATTACCTGCAACCGGTTCTGTACGGCTGGTTACTTCAATAACCTTTCCCATATTATCAACAAAAACCTGTTCAGAGCCCTTTGAACCCTGCAGTTCCAATTCCATAGTAGCTTCTATTCCGGTTTTACCAACAATATCATTAAGGGAATACCTTTCTGTTTCCGTACCAAACTTCTCTTTATTTGCAAGATTGAGTGTTTCCAGCTCTTCTGTGGATATTTTTCCTGTATATCCTATAACAGGTGCAAAATATACACTGTCTACATATCTTCTTGCCGTATCTTCTTCTATAGACACGCCATCCAGTGTATCAAGATTTTCCATAATGATTGCCACTGTTTTTTCATTAACATCAGATGCTACTGTTGTTCCCAAATACTTCTGATAGGAGGTAAGTCCCATGGCATAACGAATGGTTGCAATCTGCAGGCACTCTTTCTTCGTATACCCCATTCCTGCAACAAAGGATTTACTGTCATCAGGATCTGTATACGTTCCTATTCCGTAATAATCCGTGGACATTAAATCTTCCATCATTTCTTCTGCTGTAGCGGTTTCTTCCTCATATTCCAGATCGGTAACAAAAGCTTCACCATAAACATCTGCCTTAAATCTCAAAAGCTGGGTATCAGAAACGGTATACTCATATTCCCCGTCTTCATTCAAGGTAATATTAAAATCACTGATAATGCGGTCGCCGTTCTTTTCGATATATTTGATAAGACGATATATTGTATCATTTAACGAAATATTCTTAGTTCTTTTGCTTCCCTCAAATACATCCTCCAATTTTACGGAATATGCCAGTTCGCTATAAGCAAGCAAAACACCGTTGGTATCATAAATATTACCTCTGGTACTTGCTATTTCACGATTTTTTTCTGCTTTAAGAAGGAAATCATTTAAATATTTTTCACCTTCTATTATCTGCAGATTAAACACACGTAAAATAAGTATTGAAGCCAACACGCAATAAACAATTGACAACACAAAAAAGCGCGACGTTATGAAATTAATAATATTTTCTTTTAATCGCTCAAACAAACTTTCTGGCACTCCTTCTTTCCCCTTTTTCCAGCCATCTGTTTATCAGAAGAATAAGGGGATACAGTATTATTGTAACAATTACCGTATAAACAATTTCAGGTAAAATAATATTCATAAAGTAATATCCGAATTGAAACTTACCACGCATCAGGAATAATAATACATAGCATACAAAACCATATATAAAATCGCTCAAAATTATTAATACCGCAGGCAGTTTTATGTCCTCCGGATAAAATATACGTGAAAACTTACCGTTTATATAGCCTATGTACATAAGAATCAATGCATAAAAGCCAAGTACTTCACCGAAAAAAATGTCTGTCAGCAATCCGCTGCAAAAACCAATCACAGTGCCGGTCCGTTCACCACGCATAAATCCAAAGGCGGAAGTCAAAATCACTAAAAGATTCGGAACTATGCCGCCAAAATCCATTACACGAAAAACCGTACTTTGCAATATAAAACAAATTATTATTAAAGCGGTGGCAACAATGCCTCTTTTCATAATTACGGACCTTTCTGAAAAATTTTAATAATTATTCCTTCTCATCCTCTATTGTCTGTTTTAATTCAAGGATAATCAAAACCTCTGATAAATGTCCAAAATCAACTGCCGGTGTAATATAACCGGATTTAGTTATATTATTGGCATCAATATTGATTTCCTGCATATATCCAATCAAAATATCAGGAAGAAACAATGAACTTATATCGGAAGTAACAACTTTGTCACCCTCCGCAACCTTGTTATCGTTGTCAACAAGCTGACTGAAGGAAATAACTCCTCCATCCATTGCCTGCAAATCTCCCGATACAATCAGATTATCTCCCGTAGCAAGAACCGTTCCGCTGACATTGGAGTTATCCGCAATGACCGCTTTTACCTTTGACCAGTTCGGGCCTACGGATACGATTATACCCACAAGACCCCCATCTGCAATAACATTCATATTTTCAGTAATACCATCATTGCTTCCTTTGTCAAGTATAAAAGAATGATACCAGTTGCCGCTGTCCCTGCTTATGATGCGGGCACCAACCTTTTCATAATCCTCATACTGATTGTCTATCTTGTAGAGATTACGCAAATTACTTAATTCATACTTATCCTGTTGTAATTTAGTATTTTCAATGGTAAGTTCATTAAGCTGCTCTTTAAGTCTGGCATTCTCAGCCAAAAGGTCCCTTATCTGAACTAATTCCTCCGTGCGGTTACTAATCCACTTTCCCACTGAGCTTATTCCCTTTTGAAATGGTATGACAATTGTTCCTGCAACAGAATTAACAGGCTTGTCAATTGCATCAGTACTGAAAGTAAGAATCATCAAACCGGCACATATTATTGTCAAAATAAAAAGGAGATACTTACTCGGCAGAGTAAATTTTTCTCCTTTTCTTTTTACTACCGGGCTCATTTACTCATTCCCTCAATTGCATAGGCTATAGATTTATAGTTATCCTCTTTAATAATCTTGGAAAGTCCAAGTGCAACACTTGTAACAGGATTAGCTGCAACATTTACTCTAAGTCCTGTTCCTTTTTGAAGTTTTTCTGCGAAATGACTTACCTGTGAAGCACCACCCGTCAGATATATTCCATGACGGTAAATATCTGCCGCAAGCTCAGGGGGAGTTCGTTCCAAGATAACTTTTACATTATCAACAATAGTATTAAAATGTTCAACTAACGCTTCATCCACAAGACCTACGTGAATTTCTCTTTCCACTGGAAGTCCTGTTACAATATCTCGTCCGTATACAACGGCATTATCATTGTTTTCTTTTAAATTACTAAGTGAATTTTTCACATTTTCCGCAGTTTTACCGCCTATAATAAGGCTGAACTCTTTGCGGACCGCTGCTCGGATTGCATCATCAAATTTCAAACCGCCCACCTTTATCAGACGGCTGAGAACTATACCGCCCAAGGACAAAATTGAAATTTCGGTAGTATCGTATCCTACATTAACAACTAAAACACCCTGGGAATTTTTAACATCGATATCAAGCCCCAGACCATCTGCCACTGCCTTCTCAACAACCATTATTTTCTTTGCTTTAACTCCTGCATCTCTTATCAGGTCATAGAAAGCTCTTTTCTCAACTTCCGTTACATCTGTAGGAACCGCAATATAATAATCGGCTGGCTTAACTCCACCCTTTGATAAATCACTGATAAAATATTTTATAAGAATCTCCATATTCTTAATATCAGCAATTACACCGTTATTTAACGGAAATGAAATATTTATATTACTTGGTGCCTTCTCATACATTTCATATGCTGAATTACCATAAGCAAATAATGTATTTTTATTTTCAATTGCAATCATGTTTTTTTCCACCATGATTCCATCATCATTTTTGTTATAAATTTTAATGTTGCTGGTACCAAGATCAATACCAAATACGTTGTTTGCCAATTCGACAACCCCTTTCTATTGTAAATCTTTTAATAATCCTTTTTCCCTGAAACTGTAATATTTATTATCGCCTATTATTATATGATCAACAAAATTTATATCCAGCATCCGGGCACTATTCTCTATCAAAGCAGTTATCTTCTCATCATTCTCACTGGGAAAAGGATTACCACTGGGATGATTATGCAGAAGTATAATGCCAACCGCCTCTGCTTTAAGTACTTCAATAAAGATTTCCCTTACGGATAATAAGGATGCATTTACAGTTCCGGTAGAAATAATTAACTCATTTAATAATAACCCTTTAGAATCCAAAAGCACCAACAATACACGTTCCCGCTTCTCGTGCCTTAGTTCCTCCATATAGTATGCGGCAACAGAAGACGGACTATTAAAAGTTAGTCCTTCCTTTGCACATTCCTTTGCCATCCTTTTTGATAACTCTGCAATGCACTTAATCTTTATGGCCTTTACCATTCCGATTCCCTTTACCTTTGTAAGAGTATTAAGTCCTGTATGGTACAAACCGTTTAAACCGCCCGTTATACTAAGAATCTGCCTTCCAAGTTCAAGAGCACTTTGATCCCTTGTGCCCGTCCTTATAATTATTGCCAGAAGTTCGGCATCGGTCAGACTATTACCGCCAAACCTTAAAAATTTCTCATAGGGAAGCTCCTGATTGTTTAAGTTATTCTGATTGTTTAAGTTATTCTGATTGTTTAAGTTATTCTGTTTGTTAGTTATTTCCATACGTCGTCTCCTCTATCCTCTCCGACGTATAAAAATGTATTCATTTCTTTAAAAATTATTTTTCTTAAAACTTATGCATAACTAAAAATATATTACCATATTTCATATTTTATGTATACAAAATTTACTTATTTTTTTCAGTTATTCCTCGCCAAAAATTCTTATTTTTTTCTTAAGTCGTTATCAAGTATTCCCTTGTCCACAAGTGACTGTATAGTACGTAAAATACCGTATTTGGCATGCTGCCATGTAAGTCCTCCCTGAAAATATACCGCATAGGGTTCTTTAAGAGGACCGTCTGCTGAAAGTTCAATGGACGAGCCTGAAACAAACGCTCCCGCCGCCATGATTACCTTGGCATCGTATCCCGGCATATCCCATGGTTCAGGCGTTACATAACTGTCCACAGGTGCGGCTGCCTGAATACCTTCACAAAAAGCTATCAGGCCTTCAGGCGTCCCAAAGGTCACTGCCTGAATAATATCATGCCTGCTTTCACTTCCGTTGGGAATTACTGCAAATCCCAGACGTTCATACAGATTTGCCGCAAAAATTGCTCCTTTTAATGCTCCGGCAGTAACCGTCGGTGCAAGAAACAGCCCCTGATAAAAGGAAGCCGTAACCCCAAGCGAGGCACCGACTTCTTTTCCAAGACCGGGTGAAGTCAGCCTGTATGCGGCGTTTTCAACACATTCTTTTTTTCCTGCAATATAGCCTCCGATAGGCGCAAGCCCACCTCCCGGATTCTTTATAAGAGAACCAACCACCATATCGGCTCCCACATCTGTAGGTTCAATAGTTTCTACAAATTCACCGTAGCAATTGTCTACCATACAGATTACATCCGGTTTAATATCTTTAATAAAAGCAATTAATTCCCCTATTCCTTTTACCGACAATGTAGGTCTTGTCTGATATCCCTTGGAACGCTGGATTGTAACAAGTTTTGTCTTTTCATTAATTGCTTTTCTTATATTTTCATAATCAAAGCTGCCATCAGGCAACAAATTAACCTGTCTGTATGTGATTCCGTACTCCTTTAAGGAACCCTTTGAATCACGTATTCCTATTACTTCTTCCAGGGTATCATAGGGCTTACCTACAGGGGATAACAGTTCATCCCCCGGTCTTAAATTACTCATAAGAGCCAGGGCAAGGGCATGTGTTCCGCATGTAATCTGAGGACGTACAAGGGCATCCTCTGCATGAAAAACAGAGGCATACACTTTTTCAAGGGTATCTCTTCCCAAATCATTATAACCGTATCCTGTTGTTCCAAGCAGACATGCTTCACTTACCTTTTCGTCCTGCATTGCTTTAACAACCTTGCACTGATTATATTCAGCAACGCTGTCAATCATTTCAAAACGTTCTTCCAATTCCGAAAGTACACGCTCTCCGAATTCATAAACCTTTTCCGATATACCCATGGATTTGTATATGTCATGCAACTTATCCTTCATCTTAAACAATAATTCCTTTCTCTTTCATGATTTTTTGCATAAAATCAAGCATTCTGTCATCATCGTAATCAAATTCCGATTTATCAATCCAAATAACTTCTTTTTCTCTTCTAAACCAGGTTAACTGTCGTTTGGCAAAATGTCTTGTATCACGCTTTATAATATAAACAGCTTCCTCCAGACTTATTTCGCCGTCAAGATATGCAAGAATCTCCTTATAGCCAAGCCCCTGCATGGATACCTGTCCACGCTTTAAACCGCGTTTCTTTAGGCTTTTAACCTCTTCCACAAGCCCTTGCTCAAGCATTATGTCCACACGTTTATCTATTCTGTCATATAATTTGTCCCGATGGTCAGTTAATACAAAATAACAGGAATTATAAACTGATTGTTTTTCACGTTCCTTTTCATTATGGTCTGAAATCCTGGTTCCTGTCTGTTCATAAAATTCCAGTGCACGGATAACGCGTTTTACATTATTTGCATGTATTGTCTGTGCCGATTTAGGGTCAATTTCCTTAAGCATATTATGAAGAAAATCTGCACCTTGCGTTTTTGCAAGATTTTCAAGTTTTATCCTATATTCGGAATCCTCATCATTTTCCGTAAAATCAATGTCATAAAGCACCGACTGGATATAAAATCCGGTTCCTCCCGCAATAATGGGTGTTTTTCCTCTTTCATATATATCCTGCATTGCCTTCTTACAAAGGTCTTGAAAGGTCACAACATTAAAATCTTCTTCCGGTTCAAGTACATCAATCAGATGATGTCTGATTCCCTGCATTTCTTCATTGGTGATTTTAGCAGAGCCAATATCCATATATTTATAAACCTGCATGGAATCCGCCGAAATAATCTCTCCGCTGATTTTTTGTGCCAATTTTATTGAAAGATTGGTTTTCCCCACCGCCGTAGGTCCCGTTAAAATAATCAATGGCTGTTTTTCCATATCATTTTCCTTTTTCCGATGTCAATCCCGGCATCATTATACAATACGTTTAAATTTCTTTTCTATTTCATACTTACTCATGGAAAAAATCGTAGGTCTTCCGTGAGGGCAATTATAAGGATTATCTAATGTAAGAAGTTCATCAATAAGTGCTTCCATTTCCTTTAAACTCATTCGCATATTTCCTTTAACTGCTGCTTTACATGACATAGATGCAATTTTTTCCGCAATTACTGTAGGCGAATTCCCTTTTGAACTTATACCCTGACTCTCAACCAGTTCATCCAGCACTGCTTCAAATAATTGTTTTTCCTCACAACCGTACAAATCCACGGGAATGCTTCGCAAAGCATATTCATTTCCTCCGAATTCTTCAATTTCGAATCCAAGTTCAAGGAAGTAAATCATATATTCTTTTAAAATAACATCTTCCTTGCCGGTAACAGAAACCACCACAGGAGGATTAATATTCTGGGAAATAATTTGTTTTTTGGCATATTGCTTCATCATGCGTTCATATTTAACCTTTTCATGAGCTGCATGCTGGTCCACAAAGAATAATTTATCCTTAAACGCCACAAGCCAATATGTATCAAAAATTTGTCCCAAAATATTATATTCGGCCTTTAATTCTTTGCTAAGAAATTTTTCTTCAAACAAATCCATCTGAACATTTTTTTCAGATTCAGGAACAGAATCCGGGACAGGCTCAGGGACAAATTCCTGCTTAGACACAGGCATTTCTTCCTTATTTTGCTCTTGCTCTTCTGCGCAAACCTTATAATTAAAGCTTTCTGCTACACGTTGTGCTATATTGTTTTTTTCGTTCTTTTCATTTTCCCGGCGTTTGATTTCAAAAGGTTCGGGACCTTTTGAAATTTTTAAAGGAGCCTGGGGTTTTGGTTCCGACAACAACGCCTCAGGAATCATCTCCCGTACTTTAAGCGCCGCTCCTATGGAACAGCATATAAAATCATATACCTCCGAAGCATTGGAAAAACGCACATCCATTTTGGTAGGGTGAACATTTACATCAACCACTTCCGGTTCAAAAGTCAAATGTATCACTGTAAAAGGATACTTGTGCTGCATTAAATATTCTTTGAATCCATCCTCTATTGCCTTTGCAACTGTGCGGCTTTTGATATATCTTCCGTTGACAAAATATGTCTCAAAATTGCGGTTTCCACGGTTTAATATGGGTTTGCCTAAAAATCCCGTAATCTTCATTGTAGGTGTTTCGCTTTTAATCTCCACCAGATTAGCCGCAATATCCCTGCCGTAAATACGATAAATAACCTCTTTTAAATCACCGTTTCCCGAGGTGTGAAAACGCACCTGTCCATTCTGAATATATTGAAAAGAAATATCAGGTCTTCCCAATGCCAGATGCTCCATCATATCTGAAATGTAACCGGCCTCCGTTACAGGTTGTTTTAAAAATTTCTTTCTTACCGGTGTATTAAAGAAAAGATTCCTTACAATAACAGTTGTACCGTCAGGTGCTCCGATTTCTTCAATTTCACCTTCTTTACCTCCATCGCATGTAAAACGTATACCGGTAAGGGAATCCCTTGTTTTTGTTATTAATTCAACCTGGGAAACTGCACTAATACTTGAAAGAGCTTCACCTCGGAACCCCAAACTGACCACTCCGGTCAAATCGTCTGCAGTCCGGATTTTACTTGTGGCATGACGCATAAATGCTTTTTGAATCTGACCCATTTGAATACCGCTTCCATTATCGGTTACGCGTATAAAGGAAATGCCTCCCTCTCTGATTTCAACAGTTACCGATAAAGCACCTGCATCAATTGCATTTTCAACAAGTTCTTTTACCACATTAAGCGGACGTTCAACCACTTCTCCCGCAGCTATTTTATCTATAGTTTGTGAATCAAGAATATGAATTTCTGCCATAGAGGCTCCTTTCAAAAATCTATCCCCATCGGTTGTTTAATTTGTTCTGAAGTCTGTAAAGAGTATTGAGCGCATCAAGGGGCGTAAGATTGGTTACATCTATTTCCTTTAATTCTTTCAAAACGTCTTCGTCCTTAACCGTATCAAAAAGAGACATTTGAGCAAGATCAACTTCATCGTAGGCAGGAACTTTTTTTGCTTTTCCTTCACCTTTGTTATCTATTTTGATACTTTGAACCTTTTCTGTAATATCATTATCACTTAATTGTTCAACAATTTCTTTTGCCCTGTCAATAACCATGTCAGGTACTCCGGCAAGCTTGGCAACCTGAATACCATAACTTTTATCTGCACCGCCTTTAATAATCTTACGAAGGAAAACAATATCATCTCCCCGCTCTTTTACGGCAATACAATAATTGTTTACATTATTCATCTTACCTTCAAGTTCAGTAAGTTCATGATAATGAGTGGCAAATAAAGTTTTTGCTCCAAGAAGCTTACGGTTGCTTATATGCTCTATAACTGCCCACGCAATGGAAAGACCGTCAAAAGTGGAGGTTCCGCGCCCGATTTCATCAAGTACAAGCAAACTGTTTGACGTAGCATTTCTAAGTATATTAGCCACCTCATTCATCTCTACCATAAAAGTAGACTGTCCGCTTGCCAAATCATCGGAAGCACCCACACGGGTAAAAATACGGTCAACAATACCGATATTTGCCGTTCTTGCCGGCACAAAGCATCCAATTTGCGCCATAAGCACAATAAGGGCTGCCTGACGCATATAAGTTGATTTACCTGCCATATTGGGACCGGTAATAACAGAAATCAAATGACTGCTGTTGTCAAGATATGTATCATTTGCTATAAACATATCATTCACAATCATTTTTTCCACAACAGGATGGCGTCCGTCCTTAATATCAATTAACCCTTTTTCATTAAGTTTAGGGCGCACATACTGATTACGCTCCGAAACCAAAGAAAGAGAGGTAAATACATCCAGGCGTGCAATTGCTTTCGCTGTTTGTTGAATACGTTCCATCTCAAGGGCAATGTTATCACGTATAAGGCAAAAGGCATCATATTCCAGAGTATTAAGTTTGTCCTCCGCATTAAGAATCATATCCTCAAGTTCTTTTAAACGTGGAGTTGTGTATCTCTCAGCATTTGCCAGAGTCTGTTTACGTACATAATCCTCCGGTACAAGATCCTTGTAAGAATTTGTAACCTCAAAATAATAACCAAAAACCTTATTATATTTGATTTTTAAATTCTTAATACCGGTTCGTTCCCTATCCTCTTCCTCCAGCTTTGCAAGCCAGGTTTTTCCTTCTGTCTTAGCTCTACGCAGCTGGTCTATGGTATCATTATATCCATCCTTAATAATTCCGCCTTCCCTAATCGTAATAGGGGGTTCCTCTATAATTGCTTTGTCTATCAGTTCATACACATCTGATAAATCATCTATTTCATTTTCAATTCCAAGCAAAAGTGATTTTGAAAATCCTCTAAGAACCGTCTTAATTGGCGGAAGCATCTCAAGGGAATTGCGAAGGGCTATTAAATCTCTTGGATTGGCTGTTTTATAGCTTACCCTTCCAAGTAAACGTTCCAAATCATAAATGGGATTCAAATATTCTCTTAATTCATCTCTTGATACTGAATCCTTACAAAGTTCTTCGATAGCATCAAGACGATTTTCTATTTCTTCTTTCTGAATCAAAGGTTGCTCCAGAAAACTCCTCAAAGTACGTCCACCCATTGCCGTTTTGGTCTTATCAAGCACCCAAAGTAAGGAGCCTCTCTTTTGCTTCTCACGCAATGTTTCGGTAAGTTCCAGATTACGTCTTGTGGAACTGTCAATAAGCATATATTTGCTTGTCAGATAAGGATATAAATGGGTAAAATGTGTAAGTGCGGTTTTCTGAGTGTCATACAGATACGTAAGTAACGCTCCCGATGCAATGGTTCCCACCGGAAAATCTTCAAGTCCCAAGCCAATTAATGTTTTTACCTTAAAATGATTCATCAGACATTTTCTGCAGGAATCATCATCAAACACATGGGCCTCTAAAGGATTTATGGCAATATTAAGCCGCCCCTTTAAATCCTCAACATCCACACCGCTTACTAAAAATGCATCATTGCAAATCAGCTCCCGAGGCTGATATTTATTCACTTCATCAAGAAGCTTACGAATATCGTCCACTTCCGTCAGGTAATAGTCTCCTGTAGTTACGTCTGCAACCGAAATACCGATTTTATTCTGGGTATGAACCACACACATTAAATAATTGTTTTTACTTTCATCAAGTGCCTGTACATTAAGATTGGTTCCGGGCGTTACAATCCGGACTACTTCACGCTTTACAAGGCCCTTTGCAAGTTTTGGGTCCTCTACCTGCTCGCCGATTGCGACTTTATACCCCTTAGAAACCAACTTATTAAGATAACCTTCTACAGCATGATAAGGAACCCCACACATGGGCGCGCGTTCCTCAAGTCCGCAGTCTTTACCTGTAAGTGTAATTTCAAGTTCACGGGATGCCGTAATTGCATCCTCAAAAAACATCTCATAGAAATCACCCAGTCTGTAAAACAAAATACAGTCCGGATAATTCTTCTTTGTTTCTACATATTGCTTCATCATCGGCGTCATTTCAGCCATCTATGTATCTCCCCATCTGTAAAAATTTAAATAAAATATTCTTCCACAAAAAGAGAACACAAAAATATTGTGTCTGTTCATAAATATACCACAAAATGTGGTGTTTGTAAATTATGTAATCAAGATAAAAAAAGAGTTCGTTGAATAAAAAAGTAAATTCCACTTTGGGCTGAATTTAGTCTTACACTCTT
>CAZGSF010000039.1:0-17396 GCA_964528145.1 uncultured Lachnospiraceae bacterium
AAGGAAATGTATGTCCAATCATCTTATATTTGATAATTGGATTATACGAGATTTTTATGGAAGCTGTAGTTTTTGATATGGATGGTGTTTTGTTTGATACGGAACGCTTATGTATGGAAACATGGCGTGAGATTGCAAAAGAGAGAGGCATTGACAATATTGAAATTGCAGTGCAGGGGTGTATAGGGCTTAACCGTACAGACACCCGGCAGTTTTTTGCAGATAATTTTGGAAAGGATTTTCCTTACGAGGATTTCTGCATTACCACCGCAGAGCGCATGAAGAAGAAACTGGAAAAGGAAGTTCCCATGTTGCCGGGAGTTGTGGAACTGCTTGATTACCTGGTGGAAAGAAATGTGAAAATCGGGCTGGCATCCTCATCGCGTAAAGAGTCCGTAATGAGCCATTTGGAACGGAGTGGGCTAAAGAAATATTTTGAAGTTATAATTACCGGTGACATGATTGAGCATAGCAAGCCACTACCTGATATTTACCTGATGGCGTGTAAAGAATTGGATGCACATCCCGGTGACTGTTATGCAATTGAAGATTCCATTAACGGAATACGTTCGGCTTACAGTGCCGGTATGAAGGCGGTGATGGTTCCTGATATGGTGCCTCCAACGCCTGAAATGGAAGAAAAGTGTGTTGCAATTATATCCTCCCTGATTAAAGTTAAAGAGTGGTTTGAACAACAATAAGAAAATAAAAAAAGACTCCCTTAATCAAATGCATAGGCATTATCGAGGGCGTCTTTTTTAGTATAAAATTCCCCTATATCAAGTTTCAAGGATTCTTGAAGTCAGTATAATTAATTCCGGGAAAGTTGGGGAGTGTACCGGATATGTAATTATTCTGCTTTCAGGAAGTGCTCTTCCTTGATACAACCATAGTCTAACAAATGAAGTGCCACCGAAGTGCCACTCTTTTTACAAATAGTTTATTTTTTTTCTGCAGCCTCTTCAATGAGCTTTACAATACTGTTGATGGCATCTGTTTGGCTGCTCTTACCCATGGCATCGATATAAGTTTGTTTGGTGAAATATAATTCTTGAATTTTTTCTGCTAAAAGTTTTTCTGACAAATCATCTTCATCTATTACAATACTAAAGCCCTGTGATTCAAAGGACTTGGCATTAAGGAGCTGGTCGCCTCTGCTGCTTGTGGCAGGCAGGGGAATTAAAATATTAGGTTTCTTTAATGCCAGAAGTTCACAAATAGCGTTAGCGCCTGCTCTGGAGACAACAATGTCTGCTATTGCAAAAACATCTTTAAGTTCTGATTTTAAATATTCAAATTGCTTGTAGCCCTGCTCTTTAAGCAGCATATTATCAACTTTGTCCTTGCCGCAAAGATGTACTATCTGAAAATCCTCCAAAAGAAGGGGAAGTGTTGCACGTACATAGCGGTTAACATTCAAAGCTCCAAGACTTCCGCCCACAACCATAATGACAGGTTTGTCAGTATTAAAACCGCAAAGTGCGCGTCCTGCCTCTGCATTACCCTTTGCTAATTCCTCACGGATGGGTGAACCTGTAAGAACTGCTTTGTCCTCCGGCAGATTCTTAAGGGTTTCGGGGAAATTGCAACAAATTTTGTCCGCCACGGGTATGCATAATTTGTTTGCCAGCCCCGGTGTCATGTCGGATTCATGAATAATACAGGGGATTTTAAGGGCAGCGGCAGCACGGACCACCGGAACTGCAACAAATCCACCTTTACTGAAAACAACATCCGGTTGTATCTCATTTAATATTTTTTTAGCTTCGGAAAAGCCCTTTATAACTCTAAAGGGATCTGTAAAGTTTTTGGGGTCAAAATATCGACGGAATTTGCCGGTTGCTATTCCGTAATAAGGAATGTCAAAGTCGGCAATAAGCTTTTTTTCGATTCCGTCATATGAGCCCATATAGGATATATCATATCCAAGTTCTTTCAAGCGTGGCAGAAGCGCTATATTGGGAGTAACGTGTCCGGCAGTACCTCCGCCGGTTAAAACGATTTTTTTCATTATGGGAAATCCTCCTAAATAGATTCCAATGCACGTGCGAGCTGGTCAGGACAGGAAGTATTTTTAAATCCGCAGCGGATTCCTTTCAGACGTGTAATTGCGTCCTCTACCTTCATTCCCTCTACAAGCCGGCTGATTCCCTGAAGATTACCGTGGCAACCTCCTGTAAATGATACAGATTTGACAATACCGTCTTCTACTTCAAAATCAATAGCCGTGGAACATGTTCCCTGAGTTTTATATCTCATGGTTCTACCTCTTTTCTGTAATCAATCACTTTCTAGAATTATAGCAGATATTGGAACATGTTACCAGAGTAAGTTTTGCTGCATAATTTGTCGATGAATCAATACCAATGAATTATTGAGAAATATATTCTTTTTAAATATAATTCTATAAGTAAAGTCCAAAAGGGACAAAAATAAAATATGCATATTTGCAGAACGGAGGTTGTATGTTACAAGCATTTTCAGATACAAAAGCGATGATGGGAATAAGTATTTTATTATTAGTATGTAGTATTTTCGTTATGATTATGATTGGTGTATTGTACCAGAAGCTTATAGCTGAAACTGATAATATGTCTTCTACCACCAACAAATTACTAAAGCAATGTAAGTTAAAATTTGCAAATTGTTATCGGATGAATTCGGGAGTGGCAAATATTCCGGTTTTTGTGGACAAGTTTTTGAACCGTTTATCAATCGGTAAAATTACTTTTCGCACACTTTATCATATGTCGGGACAATTAATGCTGTTAGCGGTGTTTTTTGCGGGAGTGGGTGCATGTGTATCTATTGTTGCAGGCGCAGCCGTTTTGGATATTCTTCCATATTATATTGTGAGCCTGATAGGATTGTATTTATATTTTTCCATTTCTTCTGCAATTGATGTAAAGGGAAAAATCGCAATTTTAAAGACCAATCTTGTAGATTATCTTGAAAATCATATGGTGTGCAGGTTAGAGCACCCGGAAAAAGAGGATATTCTTGAAGAGAAGTTAAAACCTGAGGCTGTTGAAAGACAGGGTGTTTCTGCAAGAAGTATTTTATCGCATCTTGAGGAAGAAGAATTGGAGGATTTGCTTAAAGAATTATTGGCATAATACAATTTTGGTAAATTTTTACAAAATAATGTAAGAATTAATAAAATATTGTGGCAAAACATATGAAAATGGTGTATAATTATATCCACGTTAGAGAATATAATTAAGGCGTGCATAATATTTACGTTAAATTATTTGCATGCGAGGAGTTAGCCATGAGTAATAAAGTAACATTTGACTATTCAAAAGCAACCGGGTTCATTTCCCCGGAGAATGTGGAAGCGATAAAAGAAGAGACTCTTAAAGCAAGAGAAACTTTAGTATCAGGTACCGGAGCAGGTAGTGAATTCACCGGATGGGTGAATTTGCCGGTGGATTATGATAAAGAGGAATTTGCGCGCATCAAGAAATCAGCAGATAAGATTAAAAGTGATTCGGATGTGCTTTTGGTTATAGGTATCGGCGGTTCATATCTTGGAGCAAGAGCATGTATTGAATTTTTAAGTCATAGTTTTTACAATATGATTAGCAAAGAACATAGAAAAACCCCGGAGATTTATTTCGTGGGTAATTCAATCAGTTCTACTTACATCCGACATCTTGTTGATGTTTTGGACAATAAAGATTTCTCGATTGTAATGATTTCAAAGTCAGGTACTACAACAGAACCCGCAATAGCATTCCGTGTATTTAAGGAATTGATTGAGAAGAAATATGGTAAAGAAGAAGCAGCAAAGAGAATCTATGCTGTTACTGATAAGTGTAGGGGAATTCTTAAGAATCTTGCCACACAGGAAGGTTATGAGACTTTTGTAATACCCGATGAGGTAGGCGGACGTTTCTCAGTACTTTCTGCAGCAGGGCTTTTACCCATTGCTGTAAGCGGCGCGGACATTGATAAATTAATGGAAGGTGCGGCAAGTGCAAGAGAACGTGCAATTAACGCACCATACGAAGAGAATGACGCACTCCTTTATGCAGCACTTCGTAACCATCTTTTAAGAGAAGGCAAATCAATAGAGATTCTTGCCAATTATGAACCCGGTGTGCATTATATTGGTGAGTGGTGGAAGCAGCTTTATGGCGAAAGTGAAGGTAAAGATCTTAAAGGCTTATTCCCTGCAAGCGTGGATTTGACCACAGATCTTCATTCCATGGGTCAGTACATCCAGCAGGGTGTAAGGAACATGTTTGAAACAGTTATTGATATCGAAAAGGTTAGAGAAGAGATTGTTATTAATGAAGAGCCCATTGAACTTGACGGACTTAATTATCTGGCAGGAAAGACCGTGGACTACATTAATAAAAATGCCATGAAGGGAACCATGCTTGCCCACACTGACGGCCAGGTTCCAAACTTCATGATACACATACCGGAGGTGAGTGAGTTCTATCTTGGAGAATTATTGTATTTCTTTGAGTTTGCCTGTGGTGTAAGCGGATATCTGCTGGGTGTTAATCCCTTTGACCAGCCCGGCGTTGAAGGCTATAAGAGAAATATGTTTGCACTTCTTGGTAAACCCGGATATGAAGAACAGAGAGAAGAACTGTTGAAAAGAATATAAATTTGTTTTATAAGGCATAAGGCAAAAAGGTTCACATGTTGTGTGTGAACCTTTTTTGTGATATTATAGTACTTGCGGTTTATTTATAAACGGAGGTTTTTGCATGAAAATAGTGGTATTGGAGCGTAACAGCGCAGGAACAGATATTGTGATGGACTATTCCGATTTGGGGGATGTTACCTACTATCCTAATACAGTTACCAGGGAAGAGGTTGCAGAGCGTATTAAGGATGCAGATGTTGTAGTTGCTAATAAATCTCCTTTTTGCGAGGAAACTTTAAAGGATGCGTCCAATCTTAAATTGATATGTGAGCTGGCAACCGGCTTTGATAATTGCGACTTGAATTATTGCAGGGAGCATGGTATTCAGGTAAGGAATGTGGTAGATTATTCTACGGCAATGGTTGCACAGCATACGTTTACCCTGGCATTGGCCCTTCTTGGCAAACTGCCTCATTATGACAATTATGTCAAGTCAGGTGCATATGGTGCCCAGGACCGATTCTCAAATTTTGACATTCCTTTCTATGAACTGGATGGAAAAGTCTGGGGTATTGTAGGGATGGGAAATATCGGAAAGCGTGTGGCAAAGATTGCGGAATCCTTTGGCTGTAAGGTTATTTTCTATTCTGCGTCCGGAAACAGTACATGTACGGATTATGAGAGAGTGGATTTGGATACATTATTAGCAGAGAGCGATGTTCTTTCACTGCATTGTCCGCTTACAGACAGGACAAGATACCTGATAGATGAGAAAGCATTAAATAAGATGAAGAGTTCAGCAGTTCTTGTTAATGTTGCAAGAGGCGCGGTTGTTGATAATAAAGCGTTGTATGAAGCATTAAATGAAGGCAAAATTGCGGCAGCAGGCCTTGATGTACTTGAGCAGGAGCCTATCAGTGCAGATAATCCGCTGGGATTGCTTAAGGATAGCAACAAAATTATTATTACACCCCACCTTGCCTGGGCCAGTGTGGAGGCAAGAACACGTTGTGTTGCAGAGGTACGCAAAAATATAGAAGCATTTATGCGGGGAGAAACGCGTAATGTGGTAAATCCATAGGAGGAATAAAATACCATGATTAAAAAAATGTATGATTTTGCAATGAAAATGTATAAGAAATATGAGGAAATTGTTAATTACCTCATTGTAGGGTTTGCCACTACAGGTGTGTATATGGTGGCATGCTTCATATTTGAGCGTTTTATCTGGGACCCTACCATTCCGGTGGAAAATGCTTTGATTAATACCTGCGGATGGGTTGTAGGTGTTATTTTTGCTTACTTTACCAATCGTAAATATGTATTCAAAAGCGAAAATGATGATATGAAGTCCGAAATTGTTAAATTTTTCGGTGGAAGAGTAGTAACATGGGCACTTGATGTATTTATTATGTGGCTTCTTGTTAATAAATGGGGAGTGAATTATTGGATTGCCAAGATTTTTGTATCATGTGTACTTGTTATGATAGCTAATTATCTTATCAGTAAACTGGTGGTATTTACGGCATCCAAAAAGGATGCATCGGCAACTGAATCTGCAAAATAATAAGGATAGGGTAGTGGAATGAATAATGTAAAAAGAAATATATTTGCACTTGCATCAGTTGTTCTGTTATGCGTGTTTGATCAATTTACAAAATATCTGGTTGTTGCTAACATGCAGCTGGGCGAAGCAATTCCATTGATTGACGGAGTGTTCCAGCTCCGCTACATTAGGAATGACGGCGCGGCATGGAGTATGCTGGAAGGCAAACAGATTGTATTTATTATAATGACTCCTATTGTAATTTTCTTCCTTGGGAAAATGTTTTTAACCCTTCCCAATGAGAAAAAATTTGCGCCTGTCCGGGTTATTACAGTTTTTCTGACAGCCGGTGCAATCGGTAATCTGATTGACAGAATCTGGGGTGGCGAGGTTCTTTGCAAGGGTAGTGTGGTAGATTTCTTTGATTTCTGCCTTATTAATTTCCCTGTGTTTAATGTGGCAGATATTTATGTGAGCCTTTCAGTGGTTGCTCTTTTTATAATAGTTATTTTTAAGTATACGGAAGAAGATTTCGACGTAATATATGACAGTTGTGTCAAATTTGGAAAGAAGAAAAAAGAAAATGAATCGAATGAATAGTGCCAGATTAATGTTGATAATATCAATGGCAATTTTCGGAACAATAGGTGTGTTCGTGCGGAATATCCCTCTTGCCTCAGGAGAAATTGCACTATACAGGGCTGTGCTGGCGGCGGTGTTAATCAGTATATATCTTTTGGTTTCAAAGCAAAAAATACCTTTAGGGAGTATAAAGAAAGAAATACCTCTCTTACTGTTTTCCGGTGTTGCCATGGGATTTAACTGGATTTTGTTATTTGAGGCTTACAAATATACAACTGTTTCAGTTGCTACATTAAGCTATTATTTTGCTCCGGTTATCGTAACGGTGGTGTGTCCTTTTCTTTTCCGTGAGAAAATGACGGCAAAACAGTGGATTTGTTTTATAATGTCTACGGTAGGTATCGTGCTTATTACGGGAATCGGGGATTTGGGCGGAAGCAACAGTCACCTGACCGGTATTCTTTTTGGTCTTGGAGCAGCAGTTTTGTATGCTACTGTTATCCTGACAAATAAGTTTATTAAAAATGTAGAAGGAATACACAGGACTTTTCTGCAGTTTATTGCGGCGATTATCGTTCTTGTGCCCTATGTTCTGGCAACAAGCGGGGTTAATATAACCGTGCTGGAAGGTAAGGGTTGGATCTGCCTTCTGATAGTCGGTTTAATACATACCGGAATTACATATTGCTTGTATTTTTCATCATTAAAAGAACTGCCGGGCCAAAAGGCAGCGATATTAAGTTATATCGACCCTTTGGTGGCAGTTATGATGTCTGTTCTGATATTAAATGAAACTATGACCTTGTGGCAGACTATCGGTGGAATCCTGATCCTTGGATTTACATTGTGGAACGAGATTACACCGAAGGCTCCTACAACTTCTGAATAAAATCCATCACTAAAGCTGCACAGTGTCCTGCTGCAGCTTTTTCAAATGTAGGATAATCCATTTCTGCACTATCGTCTGCTTTGTCTGAAATTGCACGGACAACTACAAAAGGAACTTTATTGAGGTAGGCTGCGTGTGCAATTGCAGCACCTTCCATCTCGGCACAAAAACCTGCAACCTCTGAAATGATTTTTTCTTTTACTGCTTTTGAGGAGATAAATTGATCTCCGCTGGCAACACGTCCTGTCATGACATTTATGTCTGTGTTTACCTTTTCGCAGGATGCTTTTGCGGCTTCAACCATTTCCTTATCGGCAGGGAAATATTTCACATCTATGCCCGGAACCTGTCCGATTTCATATCCCAGGGGGGAAACATCCATGTCATGATATACAGCCTCGGTACTGATAAGTATGTCACCTATGTCAAGATCTGCATTAAGCGAGCCTGCCACACCTGTGTTGATAATGTGTGTAACGTCAAAGCAGTCAACCAGAATCTGTACGCACATTCCGGCATTTACTTTACCTATTCCGCACTGTACAACAACCACATTTGCATTATTCAAAGTACCTTCAAAAAATTTCATGGACGCTTTTTCCACAATGCGTTCCACATTAATTTTACTTTTTAATTCTTCAACTTCCAGCTCCATTGCGCCGATAATTCCAATCTTACTCATACCATTTTCCTTTCGAATTTTATTACTATTTAAAATTTTAATATAAAGGTTTTCCGCGACAGGCCCTTTAAATGCGTCGGCACTTGGCGAGGTATTTTCGAGCTTAGTGTCCGTTACGACATTTAACGGAGCGAAAGCGTGCCTAAGCGGAAACATTTCAGATTAAAAACCGGTATAAAACAATTTACTCAGGATATACTAAACGTTCATCCCCGATTCCGTAAAGCACATTTTCAAGATAGCGATTCGCGAGATAATTAGCCATTGGAAGATTCATATCAAGATAATTACCGCAGTCCTTAGGTGAGGCGCCGGGTACTTCATCTTTAAAATCCCTGATAAATTCAAACATTTCCGTCATAAGGGAAACGATGTCTTTTGATTCCGGATTACCTTCTAACAAAAGATAAAAACCTGTGCGGCATCCCATGGGTCCGAAATAGATGATGCGGTCTTTAAATTCCTTGTGATTGCGAAGGAATGTGGCACCAAGATGTTCAATTGTGTGCATCTCCGCAGTATTCATAACAGGCTCCTCATTGGGAGAAGTCATACGTAAATCGAAGGTGGTTATAACAGTATCTTTAAAAGTATCTTTTCTTGATACATAAATACCGGGCTGTAATTTGATGTGGTCTATAGTAAAACTTGCAATTTTTTCCATACTAGCCTCCATATAAATTATAGAAATATTCACAATAAAAACTCTATCGGATTTATGGGAAAAAGTCAAATATAAATAGATATATTTGGCTTTTTGGCAAATGAGGCAGATGGATTAGTGCTAAGGTTTCATTAAAGAGTTGTTCAATCCGTGGACAAAGCAGATTTTTTTCCTATAAAATAGTGACGATACAAAAAGATACATAATGAGAGGAAGAATCATGACAGTTTCATTAGCGGAATTTATTTCTCAGGTAATGTCAAATCCGGTACTTGCGATAACAGTGTTGCTGGTATTGGGTGTGGTATTGGTTAATGGATGGACGGATGCACCGAATGCTATAGCAACCTGCGTGTCAACTAAGTCCATGTCTCCCAAAGCTGCAATTATGATGGCAGCGGTGTTCAATTTTTTGGGAGTTTTTGTGATGACTATGGTTAATGCCGGTGTTGCTGCAACTATTTATAATATGGTGGATTTCGGCGGCGACTCAAAAGAGGCACTGGTGGCATTATGTGCGGCACTGTTTGCCATTGTGGTATGGGCGACAGCGGCATGGTGGTTTGGAATTCCTACCAGTGAGAGTCATGCGCTTATTGCAGGTATTTCCGGTGCGGCAATTGCGCTTCACGGAGGACTTGCCGGTATTAACGGAAGTGAATGGATAAAGGTTATTTATGGGCTTGGGCTTTCTACTTTGCTGGGATTTGCGTTTGGATGGTGTACGGTCAAGCTTGTCGAATTTATTTGCAAAGGCATGGACAGACGAAGAACCCTTAAATTTTTTAAAGGCGGTCAGGTTGCCGGCGGTGCAGCAATGGCATTTATGCATGGTGCTCAGGATGGTCAGAAATTTATGGGAGTTTTCATGTTGGGGATATTCCTGGCAAACGGACAGGCTAATGTGAATAACTTTGAAATCCCCATATGGCTTATGATTTTATGTAGTGCGGTAATGGCGCTTGGAACCTCAATCGGAGGTTATCGTATTATAAAAGCAGTTGGAATGGATATGGTAAAGCTTGAAAAATATCAGGGGTTTTCCGCTGACCTGGCCGGTGCGGGATGCCTGCTTTTATCTTCGGTTACCGGCATTCCCGTTTCCACTACTCATACCAAAACTGTAGCCATCATGGGTGTGGGTGCTGCAAGACGTTTGTCCAATGTAAACTGGGGTGTTGTTAAAGAAATGGTAATGACCTGGGTGTTGACATTCCCCGGTTGCGGATTGATTGGATTTTTAATGGCAAAATTATTTATGTGGCTGTTCTAAAAGAGGAGATTTGATTATGGCAAAGAAAGATAATAATTTTTATTTTGAATCATTTGAAAAGGGAGTTGCGTACGCTAATGAAGCGGCGACACTTTTGCAGAATTGTTTTAATAGCTTTAATCCTTCCAAGCTAAAAGTGCAGTTGGATGAAATGCATAAAATTGAGCATGCGGCAGATACGGTTAAGCATGCCATGATGGAGCGTCTGGTTAAAGAATTTCTTCCTCCTTTTGAGAGAGAAGATATAGTTGAACTGTCCCATACCATAGATGATGTAACGGATTGTATAGAAGATGTTTTGCTTGGAATGTATATGTATAATATTACAAAATTACGTCCTGAAGTAAGTGAGTTCTGTAGAGTTATCTCACGTTGTTGTGCAGCGTTACTGGAGATGACGGGAGAAATGTGCAATTTCAGAAAATCTTCCTTGCTTCAGGAAAAGGTCATTGAAATTAATGCTCTTGAGGAAGAGGGTGACCGCTTGTATACAGAGGCTATGCGAAGATTGTATGTGGAAGAAAGAGATCCTGTTGCAATTCTGGCGTGGACAACCATGTTTGACCGTTTCGAGAAATGCTGTGACGGCTGCGAGGATGTGGCAGACATGGTAGAGCAGGTTGTTATGAAAAATAGTTAGTTAGAAGAAATTTGACATTAATAAGTATAGTAATCAAACACCGCATACGGAATACGCATGCGGTGTTTGTATATCGTGGCTTGTGTACAGTTTCTATGACTTTGTTTTAGTGCTTACGATGACATAATATACGCTTGATGTGATTTTATAAACAAAGGCATATACGAGTGCAAAAATACCAAAGCTTGCAACAGTAACGCCAATCATTAAAGGTAAATTGTCAAAGTTAAACATTTGCAACAGTTTCCATAAAATCGGGAAAGCAAAGCCAAGGTGCAATCCGGCAAGAACCAGAGGTAAGAAGAATACCGTAAGAACCTGTGAATTAATGGATTTGCGGATGTCTTCTTTGGTCATTCCGACCTTTTGCATAACCTCAAAGCGTTTTTGATCTTCATATCCTTCAGAAATCTGTTTGTAATAAATAATGAGGACAGCTGCAAAAAGGAATACAATGCTTAATAAAACACCTATAAAGAGCAATCCCGAATACATGCCGAAGAAAGCAGAACGCTCTTCTTCACGACAGTTTATAGTATAACTGTAGCTACCATTTTCCACGGGAATAATAATGTTCGGTATCTCTGCTTTAATGCTGTTATAGGCTTCAATTTTAGCATCAGGACTCGCATCCATGTCAAAGTCATAGCTCCAAAAGATTTCCAGAATAGAATTACCTAAGGAATTTGCAATATGCAAAAGCGGCTCGACCAATTCATTTATATCGGATGTTACAAGTGTGACGGTAGGTACCATTTGCATTGCTGAATATCCTGAAATATACATTTCACTTAGTACACTTTTTACCTTCAATGGACTGCAGTTTTCAATAGTAAAGGTATCACCGGAATATTCTGTGCGGTAACAATGCAACAGGCATTCGTCATTTGCAAGAGACTCATTTGTACCCATTATGCGGTTATAATCATCAATTGTAATAATATGCAGATAACCGATATTCTCGTAAGAAGATATATTAAAATCTGCAAGCGAGCTCTGCTCAACAATTATTCCGTCTTCCGTAAAAAATCCTGCAACATCAATACCGGAATAGTCACATGCGTCCTTTTTGTCAGCTACAATGCTATCGATTTTGTCACGCATATTTGAGAAAGTTTCTTCATTGAAATATTCCATATTTGGAATAGATAATCGTACGGAGATATCCTTGGGATAACGTGTAAGAATGGAATCTTCTACGCCAATGAACATACTTAAGGTGGCCGACAATATTACCAACACAATTGTGACAAGTACACAGATAGAAGCAAGGCCTGCACCATTTCTTTTCATGCGATATGCCATTGAGGATACAGAAACAAAATGGTTAGGCTTGTAGTAATAATTTTTATTTTTTTGCAGAATCCGGCAAAAGGCTACAGAGCCGGAGATAAATAGCAGGTAAGTCGCAATAATGACCAATATTACCGCAATGAGAAACCATACAATAGCAGTCAGAGGCTGTTCTATGGATATTGCAATATAGTATGCATAGGCTAATATGATAATCCCTAAAGCAGCCAAAATCCAATTAGCTTTTGGTGGTTTTTCTCCTACGTTTTCGCTGCGAAGCATTTCCAGAGGGTTGCTGCGACGTACTTTTATAATAGAATTAAGCAGCAATAAAAAGTATATTCCCGTAAATAAAATCAGAACTCTTCCGGCTGATGCAAGGTCAATTCTTAAGGAATAAGTAATATCTGCGGATAACAGGTTATACATGATTAATTCTGCAAATTTGGAAAATGCAATACCAAAAATAAGACCGCCGATAACAGATATTCCATATACAAACAGATTCTCCCACAGCATGAGCCGTCCTAAATTTGATTTATCCATTCCAAGAACATTGTAAAGACCAAATTCTTTATTACGCTGGCGGATTAAAAAGGAATTGGTATAAAACATAAATATTAAGGAAAACAACGCAACTACAACGCTTCCAAGGGGAAACATTGTTCTTAAAGTGCCACCACCCTTTATATGCTCAAGCATTTCTGATGCTGATAGAAAATAAATGATATAGCTCATCATTACCATTACCATTCCGGTGAGTATATAGGGGAAGTAAAGCCGCCTGTTTCTCTTTATTCCGTCAATTGCCAGCTTGGGATAAAAAATATTCATCATTTTTGCTCACCACCTGTTGTCAGTATAGTGAGCGTATCGGAAATCATCTGGTATAACTGCTCGTTAGTATTGCTTCCGCGGTAAATCTGATGGAACACCTCTCCGTCCTTGATGAACAGCACACGGTCAGCATTGCTTGCCGCTTTTACTGAATGTGTAACCATCAGTATGGTCTGACCGCTGCGGTTAATCTCCGTAAACAAACGAAGCAATTCATCTGTGGCCTTTGAGTCAAGAGCTCCGGTAGGTTCGTCGGCCAAAATCAGTTTCGGATTGGTAATTAATGCCCTGGCAACAGCTACACGCTGCTTTTGACCGCCTGACACTTCATAAGGATATTTCTTAAGAAGTGAAGAAATGCCCAGTTGCCCTGCAATCGGGGTAAGACGTTTCTTCATTTCGGAATGGGATTTGCCGGCGAGTACAAGAGGCAGATAAATATTATCCTCGATTGTAAAGGTATCAAGCAAATTAAAATCCTGAAAAACAAATCCAAGATTATCCCTGCGGAAGGATGCTATTTGTGATTCTTTGATCTGACACAAATTCTTTCCGTCCAATATAACCGAACCGGCGGTGGCTGTATCAAGGGCTGCCAGAATGTTAAGCAGGGTTGTTTTTCCTGAACCTGATTCGCCCATGATGGCAACATATTCACCTTGTTCTACATCGAAAGAAACACTTTTTAACGCTTCAACCTTGTTTCCTCCAAAGCGGGAAGTGTATATTTTCTGCACTCCACTAACATTTAAAATATTCATAACAAAAATCCTCCTTTGCGATTTCTGTCATCATTTTAGCAAAAGGGGAATTTGTATCGCCATCGAATCGGCTTACAAATTCCCATTTAAATCTAACAGTTTTGTAAGAAGTTATTCTATGTTAAGCTTTTTTTGGGCCAGGTCGATTGTGATAACCGTTCCTTTATCAACTGTGGATGCTGCACTTATACCGTGTCCCAAATTGGAGCAGATGCGCTTGCAAAGGTACAAGCCTATACCGCTTGCCTTTTTGTCGTAACGGCCATTATGCCCCGTAAACCCGTTTTCAAAAATTCTTGGTAAGTCCTCCGGGGCGATACCAATACCTGTATCGGATATACATAGCTTTTTTTCGGGCTTAAGTGTAATGGTAATGCTTCCGGAAGGAGTGTATTTGAGGGCGTTGGATAATACCTGTTCAATCACAAAGGATAACCATTTTTCGTCGGTAATTACAGTTGTATTTAATGGGTCGTACACTAAGCACAGTTTTCTGTTGATAAAATCCTGGGTAAATTTCTTAATGTTATATTTGATAATAGTATCTAAGTCATACTCTTTTATTACATAATCCGTACTTCCGGAATCAAGTCTGAGGAAGGTCAATACCATTTCCACATATCGTTCGATACGTGCCAAATCAGTTAAAAGTCTGCGTGACAGCTCGGAGTCTTCATTTTGAAGCTGGAGGCGCATTGACGCGATGGGAGTTTTAATTTGATGTACCCATACCGTATAAAAATCTATCATATCGGAGTACCTGCGGTTGGTATCAGTTCGATAGTCTTTGTGTTCTTCGCAAAGTGAGCGGATGATTTGATGATAGTCTTTGTCCTCAATACCATCAACAGATGGAAGGGTTGCGAGAATAGCATCTGTAAGACCTTGGATGCTTTGTAAAAGCTCATGCCTGTGTTTTATGCGATAAAAATCAATTATCATAAGAATCAGACCGAAAAATATGCAAAGTGCGGTAGGATAAATAACAGCTTTTACGGGTAAATGATAGAGAACAAATGAAACTACAAAAATGATGCTAAAAAGAATGCCTGTAAGCATGCTCCGGCGTCTTTGCTTTAGGTATTGTGAAAAAAGTTTCATATTTACTGCCTCAACTTTCAATAATGTATCCTACGCCAAATTTTGTTGTGATGAAATCAATAAGTCCGGCGGCATCCAGCCTTTTGCGTAGGCGGTTTACGTTAACCGATAAAGTGTTTTCATCAATAAAGCTGTCCGATTCCCACAATTGTTCCATCAGTTTCTCGCGGCTGACAACCCTTCCCTTGTTCTCCATAAGGATAAGTAAAATGCGAAATTCATTCTTAGAAAGAGATATTTTTTCATCCTTGTAGGTCAGAGTATTATCTCCGGTGTTAAGCATAGCTCCGCGATGCTCAAGTATCGGCACAGATGCGGCGAAATCATAGGTTCTGCGTAGCATTGCCTGAAGCTTCGCCATAAGCACGCTTTGGTCAAAGGGTTTGGCTATAAAATCGTCCGCTCCCATATTCATTGCCATAACCATATTCATGTTATCAGATGCAGATGAAATAAATATAACCGGAACCTTTGAAACCTTGCGGATTTCGTTGCACCAGTAGTATCCGTTGAAAAAAGGTAAAGAAATATCCAATAGAACAATGTGGGGGTCAAAATCAGCAAAATCGGACATTATATTGCGAAAATTCTCTGCGCAATAAGTATCCAAATCCCACATTTTTGCCTGCGTTGTAATTGCGTCAGCTATTCCTTTGTCATCTTCAATAATAAGTAAACGATACATTTAAAACCCCTTCATTTTGCAATAGTTTTGAGAAAAACATTATATCATACTTTGCCCTATAATAGCTAATATAATCAAAAAATTGCGGAATTTGTGCAGATTATATAACACAGTTGCAGCAGGTGAGGACATAGTGGTGGTGAAGTTGAGTGGAGGGGTAGGAGTGTGGTACAATGAAGTCATCTGCATAATGTAATGAAGAGAAATAAGAAGGATAAAATGCATGAAAAGTAAATACAAAAGAAGTGAAGTGGCGACATTCATAGGAGTGATGCTACTGATAATCATAGTAGCAGGATGTGGTAAAGCTAATGGTACAGAAATGACTACATCTACGCAGGAAACAGATGACGTACAAAATGAGGTATCGGAAGAATTTGATGCGCAGGTAAATAAACAGGTTATTGCCCCTGATTCGGAACCGGAACCGGAGCCCGAACCTGAACCGGCGCAAGTTTCTCTTATTATGGTCGGCGACATTCTCCTTCATTCACCTGTAGAAGCCAGCTCCGTGCAGGAGGACGGCACATATAGTTATGATAAAATTTTTGCCAATACAAAGGAGGAAATACAGGCAGCCGATTTAGCCATTGTTAATCAGGAGGTTATTATTGGCGGTGAGGAGCTTGGAATATCCGGATATCCCGCTTTTAATGCGCCTTATGAGATAGGGCATGATTTGGTAGAGACCGGATTTGATGTGGTTTGTCATGGAACCAATCACGCGTTGGATAAAGGAAAGAAGGGGTTAACTAATTGTCTGAATTTCTGGGATGAATTTTACCCGGATATAGAGGTACTTGGGATAAATGAAACTGAAGAAGATTCCGGAGATATATTCATATACGAAAAAGACGGAATTAAAATTGCAATACTGAATTATACCTACAGCACCAACGGTATTCCCCTGCCGGATGATATGCCTTATGCCGTGGACATGCTTACGGAAGCTAACAAACAAAATATTCTGGCAGATATTAGTATGGCAGAAGAAAAGGCGGATTTTACCATAGTGTGCCCTCATTGGGGGACTGAATATTATCTGGGGGTAGATTCTTTCCAGAAAAAGTGGACTGAGATTTTCCTTGAAAACGGAGTTGATTTGGTTCTTGGAACCCACCCCCATGTAATTGAGCCTATTGAAATGATACAGGATGAAGAAACCGGACGGGAAATGCTTGTGTATTACTCTTTAGGTAATTTTGTGAATTGGACCGCAAGTAGTGGCGATGGCATTGCAAACCGCATGGTGGGCGGAATGGCTGAGGTTGTGATTGAAAAGGATAAAAATGGTAAAACTTATATAAAGGATTATGGAATTAATCCCGTAATATGTCACCTTGAAGAAGGAACAAACGGGGTAACGGTTTATTTCTTTGATGAGTATACCGAAGAACTTGCCGGAAGAAACCAAATAGTTAAACAGGATTCTGCATTTTCATTACAGTTTTGTGAGGATTTATTGAAGAAAATATGGGAAAACATGTATTAGTCTGTATATATTACCAAATGACGAAATGTGAGGTTTTCCATTGTAATTTGTTAGTTTTTAGTGTATAATATCGATGTATTTTAGCAAAAAATAAACACGAAGGGAAGGCAAAAATGAGCGAAAGCAAAGAATTTAAACCTTTTGTTCCGGCGGACAAAACATTGCCGGAATTCACAGCTACATCCATCATTTTGGGTATTATTATCGCAGTGGCATTCGGTGCCGCAAATGCGTATCTGGGATTACGAGTTGGTATGACCGTATCTGCATCCATTCCGGCTGCAGTTATCTCCATGGGAGTTATTCGTTTTATCCTGAAAAAAGATTCCATTTTGGAAAATAATATGG
>CAZGSF010000040.1:0-16745 GCA_964528145.1 uncultured Lachnospiraceae bacterium
CGTTAATTGAAGCATCCAAAATTATAAAAGAACATGGAAATGAAGGAGCAAATAGCAATGAATATAATTAGTTTGTTTAGTGGCTGCGGTGGTCTGGATTTAGGATTTGAAAGGGCTGGTTTTAATATTTTGGTTGCAAATGAGTTTGACAAGACTATATGGGCTACATATAAAGAAAATCATCCTAACACACATTTGATTGAGGATGATGTGAGACAGATTACAAAGGCAGACATTTCTGAATATATTGATGGAGAAGTGGATGGAATTATTGGTGGACCGCCTTGCCAATCTTGGTCGGAGGCAGGCTCACTTAAGGGTATCAAAGATGAGAGAGGGCAACTTTTTTATGATTATATAAGGATTTTAAAAGAGTTTCAACCCAAATTTTTTCTTGCTGAAAATGTAAGTGGGATGTTAGCAGATAGACATTCTATAGCGGTGCAGAATATTTTAGAAATGTTTGATAAAGCTGGATATGATGTAACTTTTTCGTTGGTTAATGCAAAAGATTACGGTGTTGCCGAGGAAAGAAAGCGTGTGTTTTATATCGGATTTAGAAAAGATTTGGGTATAGATTTTGGATTCCCTAAAGGATCTACTAAAGATGATGATAAGAAAATAACACTTAGAGACATTATTTGGGATTTGCAGGAAACGGCAGTACCTTCAGGAGAGAAAAATCATCACAATCCAGAGGCTATAAATAATAATGAATATTTTACAGGTGCATATTCGCCTATATTTATGAGTCGTAACAGAGTAAAAGCATGGGATGAACAAGCATTTACGGTACAAGCATCCGGTAGACAATGCCAATTACATCCACAGGCTCCTAAAATGGTTAAAGTAGGGCAAAATGATTGTCGATTCGTTGAAGGGAAAGAGCATTTGTATAGACGAATGACTATCAGAGAGGTTGCCAGAGTACAGGGATTTCCAGATGATTTTAAATTTATATACGAGGATACGAATACGGCATATAAGATGATTGGCAATGCGGTGCCTGTGAATTTGGCATACGAGATTGCTGTCGCAATAAAGATGTATCTTAAAGGAAATGGTTCATCTGTTGAAATAGACAGAGAAGTTATTGATGCAAAGGAGGTCAATGAGAAGAAAGTGAGTACGAAGAGTAATGATCAGGGCAGAGCATATGAATATGCTTGGATACAAACATTATATAAAGCACTAGCAGAGTTCAGAAAAACCAGAATCGTTGAGAATTCTAGTTTGATTGCAAACGAAAAAGCATGGTCGCTTATGGATGCGGAGATGCAAGATAATTTTATGGTTTCGGCGGGGGCTGCAATTAATACGGTGTTGGAACTTGAACCAAGGATGTTAGAGATTGATAACGATGAACTTACTCTTGAATTCCAGAATGATGGACAAGGTGTAAAGGGAGATGTTCGTGATATTGTTATTAAAAGAAAAGATATTGAATGGGAAGTTGGTCTCAGCATTAAACATAATCATGATGCTGTTAAGCATAGTAGATTAAGTCATAAACTTGATTTTGGAAATGAATGGTTTGATATGCCTTGTAGTGATGAGTACTGGGATGCAGTAACTCCAATTTTTGACAAATTGAAGCAAGAAAAAGAAAATGGAGCAAAATGGTCTGAAATTGAGGATAAGAGTCAGAAAGTATATATTCCATTGTTGCGGGCATTTATTGATGAAGTGAATCGTGCAAACAATGAAGATAATACGATGCCGAGAAAGATGATAGAGTATCTGATTGGTGTTAAAGATTATTATAAAGTTGTAAGTAAAGACGGAAAAAGACTTACAATGGTTCATACATTTAATGTGCATGACACATTGAATAAACCGGCAAAGAATAAGGTATCAGCAATTACTGTACCTATTGTAAAATTGCCGACGAGATTAGTTGCTCTTGAATTCAAACCAAATAGTGATAATACTGTTGAGATGTATTTAGACAATGGTTGGCAGCTCAGTTTCAGAATTCATAACGCAAGCACAAAGGTTGAGCCAAGTCTTAAATTTGACGTTCAATTTATTAGTATGCCGATGGAAATTCTTAATATTGAATGTAAGTGGAATTAAGGCGGTGTAGTAATTGAGAAAAATGCTTTTAAGTTTTAAGCCGGAAGTTTATGAAAAAATAAAATCTGGGGAGAAAATCTTTGAACATAGAAGAAATTTCCCGGATGAACCTATTATGGCATATATGTATGTAAGTGCCCCGGTTAAGGCAATTACAGGTATTGTGTATTTAGGGAAAAGGCATCTATTATCCGATTGGAAAGAAGCATTTAAAGATGATAAGGATGCTGTTTCGCGTATAGAACAATATGAGGAATCATATCGATATGCAATGGAAATTAGGGAATTTCAAGAAACTACGAGTATTCCGTTGAATGATTTGAGGCGAGATGTACCGGGAGTTGTAGCACCGCAGATGTATGTATATTTGGATGGGACAGAACTTGGAAAATATATTGAGAATCTGCTAGAAAACAGGAGTGTGAATATTAAACACAAGTTTCCTGATGTTAAAGCGGAACAGGTCTGTATTCATTAGCATATATCCAAGAAATGAGGTGTGTATTATGCTCAGCAATATTGAAATAGGAGCATTTCTAAATTTTTATAATAGAAGTGGATATGTACTAAATTTCAGTACTGCCAGTTTTGACTCTTTTACCATGCAAAGTGTGGGCGTTCCTTTGTGCCAACGTTATCAAATGTCAAAAGGGAAATCGTTAATGGCATATTGCGATGATGCAGATTATGAGGATGTGTTTAAACTCTTAGTAGACCTGCTGGAATATTATGAATTAAACTGTATGGAACTGTATGGTGAGGATAAGTATAAACCACAGTATGAGAGATGCAGAAAAATTATGGATAGGGAGTTGGGGGCTGCTATAAAAATAGATACTCCGGCAATTGCTTGTGTTAATCGTGATTATATTAAGGATATTGCTGCAAGAGCAAACAGGGATGTTGATAACGGAGAATTTGATAGTGCAATTACTAAGTCCAGAACATTACTGGAAGAGGTATTCTGTCATGCGATTGAAAAGAAGGGAGAAGAACCGAGTGACAAAGGGGATATTGGTAAGTTGTATAATCAAGTGAAGACTTTATATAATATGCACCAAGCAAAGGATGTAGATAGGAGAATCAATTCACTGCTTTCTGGATTAGAAAAAATTCTTACGGCAATAAAAGAAATGCGAAATGAAGCCAGTGATTCACATGGGGGTAGGGAATCGAAGAATAGTATTGGAAGAACATCATGCAAGATTGTTTGTGAATTCCGCAATGACAATGGCAGATTTTATTTTATCAGTGAAAAATAAAAGTGAAAGAGGTGCTTAAATGACGCAGGAAAAAGAATGTCCAATATGTAAAACATTGGCACATAATCAGTTGGATATGGATAGATACTTATCTTTTTTTTCGTGTCCGGTGTGTGGAAGGTACGAACTATCTCTTTGGGACAATAAGATTCCATTTAATATGAATCATTTGGCATCATATTTAGTATACCATAGGTACCTAAGCGAGAATGGTGTTGAATACAGACATAATACTGTGTTGGATAAAGATAAGTGTGATGAGTATAAAAAAGAATTTCAAGAAGGAAAAAATACTCATGGCTTACCGGTACATATGGATAATGACATGGTTGAAGCATGGTATCCTAGAACTTTTGCAGATAGAATAGATTATATCTTATTATACCTGAATGGGAATATATGTCATGTGGGGCAACGAATTTCGCTATCCTTGCAAGAATTGATTAGTATGTTATTTGTTGATAGATTCGAAATTAATACAGAGAAGTATGCTTTAAAATATGTTAATGCAGAAGAGAGAAAACTTGAAGAATGTGTTAGTGAAGTTGAATATATGCTTAAGTATTTAGAAGAGGTTGGATACATAGAATACTATGCAGGACTAACTATAGAGGATGCAACCGATATTACATTAACACCCCTAGGTTATAAAAGAATAGATGAACTACAAAAAAATTCTTCTTATGGAAAAGGTGTATTAGTGGCTATGAAATTTGGTGAGGATACTCTCAAACTGCGAGAAGCAATACGAAAAGGTATATCTGATGCAGATTATATTGCTATATTTATAGATGAAGTTCAACATAATGATTTTATTACGCCAGAACTTTTGAAGCATATTAGAGACAGTAAATTTGTAGTTGTTGATTTAACGCATCAAAATAATGGAGCATATTTTGAAGAAGGGTATGCCATGGGGATTGGAAAACCCGTCATACAGTTGTGCCAAATGGATACAAGATTACATTTTGATATTGCTCAGAAGAATACAATCATGTGGGATACAGAGGATGATGTTCCGGAAAGACTTACAAATAGAATAAGAGCAACGATAGACTAAAGTATTGTTTTTAAGGAGTAACCGAAAGGGTGCTCCTTATTTTTATGCTCAAAAATCGGAAAAATTCGATTTTGGCTACATCTCTGTCAGAAAGATAAATATTTCTTCGGACAAACCGATGATTTCTCTCTTTTAAGTAGTAGGAAAGGTAATGATTTCAAACATTTTCATTTTTGACTGGAAAATTTCCGAGCAAAAAGGAGCAAACAATTATTATGATAAAAGTACTTTTCATCTGCCACGGCAAAATATAATCCTTAAATCCCCCTACCCAATCCCACAAAAATAAAACAGGATTCAAATATCTTCCCGACGTCAAATCCAAGCGTAAGCGTCTCCGGAGAGAAATATTTGAATCCTTCTTTTATTTCATGACACATTTATTATCTCTTATAAAAATCCTTAATACCACATAACTTTGCGGACATATTTGTAAAAAGCGAATCCACAATAGTCAGTGCGGTCATGGCCTCTACAACAACCACGGCTCGGGGCACAATAATAGGGTCGTGACGACCTTTAATTTGAATTTCTATTTCTTCACCGGATTTGTTTACTGTTTCCTGTGCTTTGAAAATTGAAGGTGTCGGCTTGATATATGCTCTTGCGATTATGGTGTCACCATCGCTCATTCCGCCCAAAATCCCGCCGGCATGATTGGTTTTCTTTGTGATCTTGCCGTCTTTTACTGTGAAAGCATCATTGTTTTCCGAACCTTTTGCACAAGCAACTCGGATTCCGTCACCTATTTCCACTGCTTTCACAGCGCCGATTGAGAAGAGTGCTTTGGAAAGGTTGGCATCAAGCTTATCAAAAACAGGGTCACCAATACCGGCAGGCATATTATTGACAACACATTCGATTACGCCACCTGCAGAGTCTGTTTCTGCCATACATTCTTTTAAGAATTCTTCCGCCTGTAGGGATGCTTTAAGGTCGGGCATGGCGGTAGAAGTGGAGAGAATTGCATTTTTATCAAAAGAGTTATAGTCAATTTCAACAGGTCCGATTGAGCGGGTGTAAGCCATTACTTCAATGCCCATTTCTTTTAACAGTTTGTGGGCAATTGCACCGGCTGCAACGCGTCCAACGGTTTCGCGTCCGGAACTTCGTCCGCCGCCTCTGTAATCACGAAAACCGTATTTTTCATCAAAGGTGTAATCAGCATGGCCAGGACGATAGTAAGAAGCAATTTCGCTGTAATCCTTTGAAATTTGAGATGTATTTCTAACCATCATGGAGATAGGAGTGCCGGTGGTGCGTCCTTCAAATATACCTGAAAGGATTTCTACGGTATCGGATTCTTTGCGCTGTGTTGTGATGGCACTTTGTCCGGGTTTACGTCTGTCAAGAAAAATCTGTATATCTTCCTCACATAAGGAAAGTCCTGCAGGACATCCGTCTACAACAACGCCCAGGGCTTTGCCATGGGATTCGCCCCATGTAGTTATTTTAAATATTGTACCAAAAGTTGAACCGGCCATAATTTTGCCTCCTAAAATTTTGTTTTCCGTAAAATTATACCGAATCTTAAAAAAAATCGCAATAATCAGGGTAAAAAAATAAAATAAGTATGTACAAATTTTGATTTTATGATATTATGTAAATTGATGAATTACGTTTTGTGAATATATGTTAGCATAAGATAATTCCGGCGAAGGATGGAAGCACTAATGAGAAAGACATTTCCGGAAAAATTGAATTCATGGTATAAGAAGCATTGTAAAGCACATCCCGGATGCAGATTTTTGTATCAGGCATGTGTTGTTGTTGCATTGTTCTTTTATCAGTTCGGAAAGCATTTTGTATTGAATGAGAAGAAATACATGTGCATGGGTGTTCTTGTGCTGTTTTTTGTTGCAAACAGCAGCTTTGCTTTCTATGGAAGTGATGTGGTGAAGGCTGAAACTGTTGAGGAATCCAATATTACCCTTGCGGAAGAAGTGGAAATTGATGAGGATGTAATTGATGATATAAATTCGGAAGATTATACTGAAGCCCATGAAGTGGATTATCTTGATAATGCCGATTGGGAACAGTATACATTGGACGATTTGCTGGAAGAACACGGACAGTATCTGGAAGGCTCCGGTAATAAGGTAACCGTTGACGAAGTATCTATTGATGAACTGGAATTTTCGGCAGACGACTGGAAGCTTGTTCTTGTAAATAAGCAGCACCCCATACCTGATGATTACGAATTTGAATTGGAAACCATAAAGGACGGCATGCAGTGTGACAAACGTATAATGGAAGATTTGCTGACAATGATGTCAGATGCTAGGAAACAGGGCATAAATCTTGCAATCCGTTCTCCGTACCGTACTTCTGAAAGGCAGGTTTATCTGTTTAACAGAAAAATCAATTTGTATATGGGACAGGGAATGTCATATCTGGATGCATATAAAAAGACGGCGAAATATGTAACCGTTCCCGGTGCAAGTGAGCATCAGATAGGTCTTGCTCTTGATATTACCAGTAATACTTATTATACCTTGGATGAAGGTTTTGCTAAAACAGCGGAAGGCAAATGGCTGGCAGAGCATAGCCATGAATATGGTTTTATACTCAGATATCCGAAGGGAAAAGAGTATATTACAAGTATCGGCTATGAACCCTGGCATTTCCGTTATGTAGGTGTAGAAGCGGCTACCGTTATAAAAGAAAAGGATTTGACGCTGGAAGAATTTTGGGATGAATATATATACTAAAGTGTAAGAATTGAGATTGATTTGAAGAGAGATTATTATGTATAAGTTATTAAAACAGGAAGGCAGAGCTAAAAGAGGGGAGTTTCATACTGTTCACGGTGTGATTCAAACCCCTGTTTTTATGAATGTGGGAACAGTGGCAGCCATAAAAGGCGCGGTATCCACCGAAGATTTAGAAGGAATAAAGACACAGGTAGAATTATCCAACACATATCATTTACACGTACGTCCCGGTGATGAAGTTATAAAACAACTGGGTGGACTTCATAAGTTTATGTCATGGGACAAACCAATTCTGACCGATTCGGGTGGGTTTCAGGTATTTTCCCTGGCGGGACTCAGAAAAATTAAAGAAGAAGGTGTATACTTTAATTCCCATATAGACGGACGGAAGATTTTTATGGGGCCTGAGGAGAGTATGCAGATACAGTCAAACCTGGCATCGACTATCGCCATGGCATTTGATGAGTGTCCAAGCAGTAAGGCTGACAGAATTTATGTGCAGAATTCTGTGGACAGAACAACCAGATGGCTTAAACGTTGTCAGGATGAGATGAACCGCCTTAACAGTCTTGAAGATACCATTAATAAACAGCAGATGTTGTTTGGTATCAATCAGGGAGCAATTTTCGCAGATATCCGTAAGGAACATGCGAAAAGAATTTCGGAGTTTGATTTGCCGGGATATGCACTTGGTGGTCTTGCTGTAGGCGAATCTCATGAGGAAATGTATTATATAATAGAGGAAACAGTTCCTTATCTGCCGGTTAATAAGCCTACATACCTTATGGGTGTGGGAACCCCGGCAAATATTTTGGAGGCAGTGGAGCGTGGAGTGGATTTCTTTGATTGTGTATATCCCACCAGAAACGGCCGACACGGACATTTATATACCAATCACGGTAAGATTAATCTGTTTAACGCCAAATATGAACTGGATAACAGACCTATAGAAGAAGGATGTAATTGTCCTGCATGCAGGCGTTATTCAAGGGCGTATATACGTCATCTTTTAAAGGCGAAGGAAATGCTTGGCATGCGTCTTTGTGTGTTGCACAATCTGTATTTTTACAATACAATGATGGAAGAAATCAGAGATGCACTTGACATGGGTGATTTTGCGGGTTATAAAAAGAGAAAACTTGAGAATATGGCAATGCCGATTGAATAAGGTGTTTTAATTATAAATATATAAAATACTATGAAAAATGCTTGCTTATAACAGCTTTTTTGTGTATTATAGGCAATAGATGTTTTATTAAGAATATTTAGGAGGAATATATATATGGGTATTTTATTGACTGATGTAGCGGCCGTTGAAACAGCAGGAATTGGCGGCATGTTGATTTTCTGGGTTGTTATCATGGTTGCAATGTGGTTTTTCATGATGCGCCCACAGAAAAAGGAACAGAAGAGAATTCAGGAGATGCTCAGCAATCTTGAAATTGGTGACAGTGTTTGTACCACATCAGGTTTTTATGGAATTATCATTGATGTTACTGATGACATGGTAATCGTAGAATTTGGTAATAACAAAAACTGTCGTATCCCTATGCAGAAGAATGCAATTACTCAGGTTGAAAAAGCTTCTGAATAATAAAACGGATGTAAATCCTGTGTCGGTGCGGCACAGGATTTTTGTTACTTAGCTTTATTAAAAAAATATTTACATGGAGGATAATAAAATGGAATTGAAAATAACTTGTATTCCCGGTGATGGAATCGGTCCTGAAATAGTTGCTGAGGCAAAGAAGGTTTTAAACCGTGTTGCAGAAAAATACGGTCATATTATGAATTATACTGATATTTTAATGGGTGGAGCATCCATTGATGTTCATGGAGTTCCCCTTACTGATGAGGCGATTGAGACAGCAAAAGCGGCAGATGCGGTACTTATGGGTTCAATTGGCGGAGATACTACAAAATCGCCTTGGTATCAGCTTCCTCCCAACCTTCGTCCTGAAGCCGGACTTTTAAAAATACGAAAGGCACTTAATTTATTTGCAAATTTACGTCCTGCGATTCTCTATGACGAGTTGGCAGCGGCATGTCCTTTGAAAGAGGAAATCAGCAAAGCCGGCTTTGATATGATGATTATGCGTGAGTTAACCGGAGGTTTATATTTCGGCGAAAGAAAAACTGTGGATGTAAACGGAGTACGTACTGCAATCGATACTCTTACATATAATGAAAACGAAATCCGCCGCATTGCAATAAAAGGTTTTGAAATTGCAATGAAGCGTAATAAAAAAGTGACCAGTGTAGATAAAGCAAACGTACTTGCTTCTTCAAGACTTTGGAGAAGTGTGGTGGAAGAGGTTGCTAAGGATTATCCCGAGGTTAAACTTGAGCATATGCTTGTTGATAATTGTGCAATGCAGCTTGTAAAAGATCCTGCCCAGTTTGACGTTATTCTTACGGAGAATATGTTTGGTGACATCTTATCCGATGAAGCCAGCATGGTAACAGGCTCAATCGGTATGCTTGCTTCTGCAAGTCTTAATGATTCCAAATTCGGTCTTTATGAGCCCAGCCACGGTTCTGCTCCGGATATTGCAGGTCAGGATATTGCAAATCCTATCGCAACTATTCTTAGTGCGGCAATGATGCTTAGATATTCCTTTGATTTGGATAAAGAAGCAGATGCAATAGAGGCTGCTGTTAAGCAGGTGTTAAAAGACGGATACCGTACCGGCGATATTATGTCAGACGGCTGCGAAAAAGTAGGATGCAGCAGAATGGGAGACCTGTTGGCAGAAAGAATCTAGTTTTTCTACGAAGGAGAAGGTGTTATGGCAAAATCAAAGGTACATTATACTGATTTCCGTACCGTTGCTTTTGGAGACGGACTTCCTACAAAATTAAAGAGGTTAATGAAAAAAGCAGGAATTGCTGATATCGATATGGATGGTAAGTTTGTTGCCATTAAATTACATTTCGGAGAACTTGGAAATATCAGTTATCTGCGTCCCAATTATGCCCGTGCAGTTGTGGATCTTGTAAAAGAATTAGGCGGAAAGCCTTTTCTTACTGATTGTAACACCATGTATCCCGGAAGCCGTAAGAATGCCCTGGAGCATCTGGAATGTGCATGGCAGAACGGTTTCACACCGCTTACTGTGGGATGCCCCATAATTATAGGAGACGGTCTTAAAGGTACGGATGATATTGAAGTGCCCGTAGCCGGTGGCGAATATGTTAAAAATGCAAAAATAGGCCGTGCAGTAATGGATGCGGACATTTTTATAAGCCTTACACATTTTAAGGGGCATGAAATGACAGGATTTGGAGGCTCTATTAAAAATATTGGAATGGGTTGCGGTTCACGTGCAGGTAAAACCGAACAGCACAGCAGCGGAAAGCCTCATATCGATGCATCTCTTTGCCGGGGGTGTAAGAAATGTCAGAAAGAATGTGCAAACAGTGGGCTTATTTTCGATGAGTCAATTAAAAAGATGGATGTTGATAAAAATAATTGCGTTGGATGCGGACGTTGTCTTGGAGCCTGCAATTTTGATGCTATAGCATTTGACAATGATCATGCCAATGCAGTTCTCAACTGCAAAATGGCAGAATATACAAAGGCGGTTATTGACGGTCGTCCTAATTTCCATATTTCATTAATCGTAGATGTGTCACCAAACTGTGATTGTCATGGAGAAAATGATGCACCAATTTTACCCAACATCGGTATGTTTGCATCCTTTGATCCATTGGCACTTGACCAGGCATGTGTAGATGCCTGTCTTGCGGCAACACCTTTGCCTCAAAGTCAGTTGTCTGATCGCATGGCAGAGGCTCATTTTGTAGACCATCATGACCATTTTACAAACTCTTCCCCTGAGTCAGAGTGGAAGACTTGTCTTGAACATGCAGAAAAGATTGGCCTTGGTAGCAGAGAATATGAATTGATTAAGATGTAATAGATTGTCATAAAGATACAAATATGTTATAATGCGTTACAGTGGCAAAGCGCCAGTGGCAAAAATACTTAATATTTTACATATGAAAATAGAAAGGGAGAGTAGTAACATGAGAAGTGATTCAGTAAAAACAGGAACTCAGCAGGCTCCACATCGCAGCCTGTTTAATGCGTTAGGATATACAGAGGAAGAAAGACAGAGACCTTTAATTGGTATCGTTTGTTCTTACAATGAAATTGTTCCCGGTCATATGAACCTTGATAAAATTGCAGATGCTGTTAAGATGGGCGTTGCAATGGCTGGTGGAACTCCGGTTATGTTTCCGGCAATTGCAGTTTGTGACGGTATTGCCATGGGACATATCGGAATGAAATATTCATTGGTTACCAGAGATTTGATTGCGGACAGTACAGAGTGTATGGCAATGGCACATGGCTTTGATGGTCTTGTATGTATTCCTAACTGTGATAAGAATGTTCCCGGACTTCTTATGGCTGCTGCCCGTCTTAATATACCTACTATTTTTGTATCCGGAGGTCCTATGCTTGCAGGTCGTATTAAAGGATGTAAAACAAGCCTTTCTTCAATGTTTGAGGCAGTTGGAAGCGTGGCTGCAGGTACCATGACAATGGATGATTTGGCAGAATTTGAGGAGAAAGCATGTCCTACCTGTGGTTCCTGTTCAGGTATGTACACCGCTAACTCAATGAACTGCTTAACAGAAGCACTTGGTATGGGACTTCGTGGAAACGGAACCATCCCTGCTGTATATTCTGAGAGAATCCGCCTTGCAAAACATGCAGGTATGAAGATTATGGAACTGGTAGAAAAGGATATTAAACCCAGAGACATTATGACAGAAAAAGCATTTATGAATGCATTGACTGTTGATATGGCGCTGGGATGTTCAACAAACTCCATGCTTCACCTTCCGGCAATTGCCCATGAAGCAGGTGTTGATTTGAATCTTGATATTGCTAATGAACTTTCAGCAAAAACTCCTAACCTTTGCCATTTAGCACCGGCAGGACACACATATATGGAAGATTTAAATGAAGCCGGCGGTGTTTACGCTGTTATGAAAGAGCTTACTAAGAAGGATTTACTTTATACAGATCTTATTACTGTAACAGGTAAGACTGTTGGTGAAAATATAGCCAATGCTGTTAATAAGGATCCTGAGGTTATCAGACCTGTTGAGAATCCATATTCCGAAACCGGCGGCATTGCTGTACTTAAAGGAAATCTTGCGCCCGATTCAGGTGTTGTTAAACGTTCAGCTGTTGTACCTGAGATGATGGTGCATGAAGGTCCTGCAAGAGTATTTGATTGTGAAGAAGATGCAATCGATGCAATTAAAGGCGGCAAAATCGTGGCAGGCGATGTAGTTGTTATTCGTTATGAAGGACCTAAAGGTGGTCCCGGTATGCGTGAGATGCTTAACCCTACATCTGCAATTGCTGGTATGGGACTTGGCTCTAGCGTAGCGCTGATTACTGACGGCCGTTTCTCAGGTGCATCAAGAGGTGCATCTATTGGACACGTGTCTCCTGAAGCTGCAGTGGGCGGGCCTATTGCATTAGTAGAAGAGGGCGATATTATCAGCATCAATATCCCTGAGAATAAATTAGATATTAAGGTTTCCGATGAAGAGATGGTAGCAAGAAAAGCAAAATGGCAGCCCAGAGAACCGAAAGTTACAACAGGATATCTTGCAAGATATCGTGAATTGGTTACCAGTGGCAACCGTGGTGCTATCTTAGAAGTTCCTAAAAGATAATATACGAAAGTAATTTAAGAGAAAGAGGAAATAATCATGCAGTTAACAGGTTCAGAAATAGTAGTAGAATGTTTAAAAGAGCAGGGCGTGGATACAGTATTCGGATATCCTGGTGGAACTATTTTAAATATTTACGATGCATTATATAAACATGCTGATGAAATTAATCATATTTTAACCTCTCATGAGCAGGGAGCAGCCCATGCGGCAGATGGTTATGCAAGAGCAACCGGTAAAGTTGGTGTATGTATGGCAACAAGTGGTCCGGGCGCAACCAATCTTGTTACAGGTATTGCAACTGCTTTCATGGATTCAATTCCTATGGTTGCAATTACTGCCAACGTAAATCTTCCATTGCTGGGTAAGGATACCTTCCAGGAGGTCGATATTGCAGGTGTGACCATGCCTATTACTAAGCATGGTTATATTGTAAAAGATGTTAATATTTTGGCTGACACCTTAAGAAAAGCGTTTAAGATTGCAAAATCCGGTCGTCCAGGTCCTGTACTTGTGGATATTACAAAGGATGTTACAGCAGCAACCTGTGAATTTGAACCCATGAATGCAGAAGAACTTGAGTCATTTATGGAGGATACGGTTAAGAAACCTGCTGCCTTAAAAGAAGAAACAGTTGAAGCTGCTCTTAAATTAATTAAAAAGGCTAAAAAACCATATATCTATCTTGGCGGTGGGGCGGTGCTTTCAGGTGCGGCAGAGGAAGTTAAGACATTTGCAAAATTAATTGATGCTCCCGTATGTGACACCCTGATGGGTAAAGGTGCATTCGACGGCAGAGATGAGTTATATACCGGAATGATTGGTATGCACGGTACCAAGACTTCTAACTTTGGTGTTAGCGAATGTGATTTACTTATTGCTCTTGGTGCAAGATTTTCAGACCGTGTGGTAGGTAATCCTAAGAAATTTGCAGAAAATGCTAAGATTTTACATATTGATATTGATGCTGCAGAGATTAATAAGAATATTAAAACCAACGTTTCTTTAGTTGGTGATTTGAAAGAAGTATTGACTGTACTTAACGGCAGACTTGAACAGCAGTCTCATCCTGAGTGGACTGCACATATTAAAGAGTTAAAAGAAAAATATCCTCTTAAATATGATAATGATGCACTGTCTTGCCCTTATGTTATTGAAGAGATAGATCGAGTAACCAAAGGTGAAGCGATTATTTCCACCGATGTGGGACAGCATCAGATGTGGGCAGCACAGTATTACAAATATACAAAGCCACGTACATTCCTTTCTTCAGGTGGACTTGGAACGATGGGATATGGACTTGGCGCTTGTATAGGTGCAAAGATGGGACAGCCTGATAAAATATGTATTAATATTGCAGGCGACGGATGTTTCCGTATGAATATGAATGAACTGGCAACAGCAAGTCGTTATAATATCCCTATTATTCAGGTTGTTATTAACAACCATGTACTTGGTATGGTACGTCAGTGGCAGACCTTGTTCTATGGTAAACGTTACTCACAGACCGTTCTTGCTGATAAGGTTGATTTTTGCATGGTTGCAAAGGGACTTGGATGCGAGGCTATCCGTGTAACTACTAAAGAAGAGGTTGGTCCTGCAATCGAAAAGGCTATTGCCCTTAAGGCGCCTGTTTTAATTGAATGTATGATACCGGAAGATGACAAAGTATTTCCCATGGTTCCTGCAGGAGCAGCAATCAGTGATGCGTTTGACGGTGATGACTTAAAGGCAAAAGAGGAAGCATAAAAGGATTATTTATGGATAAGAAAAAAATATCACTTATTTGTCTGGTGTTTATAGTTCCGCTTGTTATTATCTGGGGGATATATCTATTACTTTCGTTTTACTACAAAGATACTTTTATCCTGGGAACATGGATTAATGGTCAATATTGCACCGGAATGAGTGTGGATGAAGTTAATTTATTATTAATTGAAAATGCTGAAGTTGACGTTCCTGTTATTACGATAACCGACCCGGAAGGTAATTACGAGGAGATTTATCTTGATGAGGAAATGTATAGTGTAAACTATACCCTGCAGTTACAAACACTTTTACAGCAACAGGATTCTTTTAAGTGGTTGTTTGAACTGGATTTTAATAAAAATAATGAAATCTCACCGCAGCTTTCTTATGATAATGAGGCGATATTAGCTGAAATAGAACAACTTTTAATCATTCAGGAAGCAGAAAATGCTCAGGGAGCCACGGCTGAAATTGTTTGGACTGATGAGGGATTTATCTTAGAACAGGAAACAGGTGTTGTTCCTAATAAAAATAAAATCACAAGTCAGATATTAAGCGATTTGGAAAAAGGTGTTTGGGATATTGAGATAAGCCGGGATTGTTACGAAGAACAGGTTTCCACACCTGAAATGGAAGAAACCTTAGCACTTTGGGAAAAGGTGGAACAACTTCAGAACTGCGGTATTATTTATGATATGGGGGATGAACAGGTTCCAATTGATGCTTCTGTTGTGGCAAATTGGATTCTTACGGACAATTCAGGCAAAATTAAAACCAACATATATGGTGAAGTTGCATTAAGAGATGGTTGTTTTGCAGAATTCATAAATAATCTTGCGGCAGAATATGATACCAGTGATGTTTCAATGAATTTTCTAACTACACGTGGTGATGTTGTAACCATAGATAAGAATAGTTTTGGAAAGTGTATTGATAAGGAAGTTGAGGCGGCATATCTTAAAGAGGCTTTTATTGCAGGTTTAAGAGTTACACATACTCCTACCTATACGAATACGTCCTTAAATGATGATGAAGACGGTGTGGGTGATACATATGTTGAAATCGATTTGTCCGAAGAAATGCTTTATTATTATGATGATGGCGATATTATTATAGAGTCTCCTTTTACAATGGGAGATTTAAGTGAAGAAGTAGAAATACCTGAATGTATCTGTTACGTTTACGACAAAGAAAAAGACAGATTAGTGAGGGGAAATGACTACTCAGTTCATGTGGATTATTGGATTCCGGTGATTGGCTCTATTGGTATACATGATGCAATATGGAGCGAAGAATGGGAAGAAGAGTTCTATGATGAATATGACGAAGAATATGATGAAGAGTATGAGGAGGAGTGGAGTGAAGAGGATATTTATGATTATGCGGAATTTTACGGATATATAAATATTCCCCACGAGACCATGGAAGAGTTATATGATTTGGTAAAAACTGATACTCCGGTGGTAATGTTTTACTAAAAATAAATATTAATAAAAATTTAACAAAGTAGTTGACTAAAGCAAATATTGCGGTTACAATGAAATTCGTGTACGGATAGGGAGCTATCCTACTATTTAACAAAATGATTAAACGTCGCATGGCGGCAGAATGAGAGGAATAAAAAATGTCACGTGTTTATAACTTTTCAGCAGGTCCTGCAGTTTTACCTGAGGAAGTATTAAGAGAAGCAGCAGATGAGATGATGGATTATAAAGGAACAGGTATGTCCGTTATGGAAATGAGCCATCGTTCCAAAGCATACGACATCATTATTAAAGAAGCAGAAGCTGATTTGAGAGATTTGCTTAATATTCCCGATAATTATAAAGTTCTGTTTTTACAGGGTGGAGCAAGCCAGCAGTTTGCAATGATTCCCATGAACCTTATGAAAAATAAAGTTGCAGATTACATAGTAACAGGACAGTGGGCTAAGAAAGCATATCAGGAAGCCGGCATGTATGGTAAAGCAAACAAAATTGCATCCTCTGAAGATGAGACATTTTCTTATATACCCGATTGTTCAGATTTACCTATTTCTGAAGATGCAGATTATGTATATATTTGTGAAAACAACACTATTTACGGAACTAAATTCCACACACTTCCCAATACAAAGGGAAAAACTTTGATTTCCGACGTTTCTTCATGCTTTTTATCAGAGCCCATGGATGTAACCAAATATGGTGT
>CAZGSF010000041.1:0-16537 GCA_964528145.1 uncultured Lachnospiraceae bacterium
TTGATTCTTCCACCTCTCCCGGTGCAACCATCATTAAATCCGCAAGTTCGTCTACGATAATAACAATCTGTGGCATCTTAGCAGGAACATCCGCTTCACCGGATTGTTGCATTGATTCTATTTTTTTGTTATAACCTTTCAAATCCCTAACATTATAATCCGCAAACTTCTTATAACGCTCAGTCATCTCCGCAACCCCCCAATGAAGTGCCGCCGCCGCCTTTTTAGGATCTGTAACAACCGGGATAAGTAAATGTGGAATACCATTGTATACACTTAATTCCACTACTTTGGGGTCAACCATAATCAATTTAACATCATCAGGATGAGCCTTATATAAAATACTCATAATCAAGGTATTAATACATACTGACTTACCTGAACCTGTAGAACCTGCAATTAACATATGAGGCATTTTGGCAATATCTGCAACAACCGTTTTGCCTCCGATATCTTTACCAACTGCAAAAGCAAGATTTGACGGAAATTCCTTAAATTCCTTTGATTCCAGCAAATCACGCAAAGCAACTGCACTGTTTTCCTTATTCGGAACTTCTATTCCGATTGCCGCCTTGCCGGGAATCGGGGCTTCGATTCGTATATCAGTAGCAGCCAGATTAAGCTTAATATCATCAGTAAGCCCTACTATTTTGCTGACTTTTACTCCCTGCTCCGGCTGCAATTCATAACGTGTAACACTTGGTCCCTGACTAATATCGGTAATTGTAACCCTGACACCGAAAGTATTAAGCGTCTGTTGAAGGCGCATAGCAGTTTCCTTAAGTTCCTTTGAACTGTCCTTATTCTGACCGTTTCCTTTAGCCAGACGTGACAATGGAGGGAAAATATATTTCTTCGGAACACTTTTCTGCGCAATCTGTAATTCCTGTGGCTGTGGTTCCTTTGTTTGATGAACCTTTGGTAAAACCTTTACCGGTTCTTCAATTATAACCTCTTCTTCATCGTTATCAGAAGCATCATCCTCATTATTTATGTAGATTTCGTCTGTCACAGGCTCTTCTTCACCGTTAATATTAATCTGATCGCCTGCCCGGATTCTTATCTTGTTAAAATCAAATTCAGGAGTTTCCTCCTCGTTAAGTATAATCTCATGAATATCATCACGCACAGTTTCTTTCGCGGACGGCTGGCTTAAATTCGTATCAATCGTAACCCCTGACACTTTTTTATCCATTCGAAGAATTTTCTCGTTTTCTTTTTCTTCCTCCCGAAGCTTACGTTCTTCCTCTCTGACTTTACGGTTTTCTTCCTGAATGCGCCTGCGTTCTTCTGCCATTTCCCGTCTTCTCTGGGCATCCTCCCTGCCAAGTTCCATAACACGCTTACTGCCATTTTTAACTCCGCCAATTAAGGAACGCTCTGTCAAAAGCACAATACACACTGCAATAAGAACCAGTACTACCAGCACTGCCCCTACCATATCAAGAAAATGATACAACAAAAAGGCAACAGAGCCGGCCAAAATGCCGCCGCCTTTCTTGCCTTCACTACACACTCCATAAATGTTAATAATGTCATATTTTGCATACGGGTCCATGGAACCGCTCATATATTCAAAGAGAATTCCCAGCAAAAAGAAAAGGACCACACCTGCAATAATTTTCCGTTTAGCTACTGCATTCCCGATATTAACAGTTCCGAAAGCATAAGCTAAAAAAGCCAAAACAGGTGCGACATATGCAAGTACACCAAATAAGCCGAACATAATTCCGCTTAATGTATCTCCTATCGTTCCTATCACGCCAAAATTGCATAAAAACAGTATAACTGCCAATGCAAAAAACAATATCAGAATAATTTCATGAAAAATAGCACTGTCCTGCGCCGAATACTGCTGCTTTTTATTGCGGCTGTTTTTACCCGTTGTATTTATTTTACGTTGTCCGCCTGCAGATTTTCTGCCTCCTGACGATGTTGCCATTTAAATCAAACTCCCTCGGTCAAAAATATATACATAATCTACTATAGTATATCATTTTTAACCACGCTTGTCACCTTTGAAATTTTCTAATTTCTTCTGTTTTCGCTTATCATTTTGTGCAATTTGCCTACCGCTTCCCTTATTCCGCCTACTTCATTAATTATTCCTTCAGTAACTGCCATTTCCCCAACAAGAATAGTTCCGATATCTTTTGTAAGTATCCCTGTTTCCATCATTAATTCCTCAAGTCTGTCCTTTTTGATATTACAATGACTGCATACAAACCCTGTAATCCTGTCCTGAATCTGCTTAAAATAGTCAAAAGTCTGTGACACGCCAATCACCATTCCATTCATTCTGACCGGATGAATAACCATTGTTCCCGTAGGTACAATATATGAATAGTCCGTACTTACCGCAATGGGCACTCCGATGGAATGACTTCCTCCAAGCACAAGCGAAACCGTAGGTTTGCTTAAGGATGCAATCATTTCTGCAATAGCAAGTCCGGCTTCAACATCACCTCCCATTGTATTCAGCAAAATCAAAACGCCCTCTATATCATCACTGTCTTCAATTGCCGCAAGACTAGGCAAAACATGTTCATATTTTGTGGTTTTGGATGAACCTCCCAGATTATCATGTCCTTCTATCTCACCAATAATGGACAAAAGATGTATTTTTTGCTTATCCCTATTATTTTCCAGTATCAGCTGCCCTGTTCTTTCTATACGCTCTTCATCCATTTTAATATCTTCTTTATTTTTGGTTTCATTACTGTTTCCCATATATAGCCTCCGATTAAAGTTTCATCATAAAAGACAAAAAAAGAGAACCGTAAAGGTTCTCTTTCTATTCTTTGCAAATAACATTTATTTATTCTTTATTTCAAATCAAAATCATCATCATCTTTAACATTAATGTCATATTTCATCAACTGAGGCTTAACATCATTGATATCATAATCCATTGTTTTGGGTACATGCTTTTTCGGACCCGGAAGAGGATTCTCGAGTAATGTAACCGTTGAAGGCGTCTCCTCTTCAATTTTTTCAAATTCCTCTGATTTGTCAATCATTTCTGTCTTATCAGTTTTGTTAGCCTTTTTAAACCATTTTGACTTTTTAGGTTTCTCCTCTTTTTCTTCTGCAACTGTTGCATCCACACCTGTTTCATCTGCATCTGCCGGAACTATATATAAACACACTCCTATAGCCGAAGTCACCAAAAGCAACACACCAAGCCATATCACATCCAGCCCGATAATATATTCATACAGCCAATCTACAATAACCGCATCAATGAACAGTTGTTTCTGAAGCATCTGTATCAATACAATCAGTATAAACCCAATAATAAGACCTACTACTACAAATAAAATCTGCAATCTTTTATCCGGCAGGCTCCATTCCTCTTTATCTTTGCCAATATCAGAGGCGCACAAAATACCTATGCCAAACATTAATAATCCAATTCCGTAAAAATCAAGATATATCAGATTAATTGTATAAATCCCCAAAACAACCAGCCATATATACTGTAATACCTTTTCTCCTTTGGAGTAATCCTTCAAGTCCTCTTCTTTTCTGAACAGAGCGGCAAAAAAACTTAACCCTATAGCAAAAATCAACAGCATCAGCCATATCGAAGCCGGTTCTCCGCTCATTGAAAAGAAAACATATACTCCTGTAAAGCCCCACAAAACAAAGGTTGCTGCTTTATCGCCTGCAACTTTTCTTACAGCACCATAAAGAAACAGACCTGTAATCAGTTGTATTGCAAGTTGCAAGCCAATAACTGCAATAGTCTTATTGCCCACAACAATAAATAAAATCTTTATCAATAACGTAAACAAAGAATCTGCATTATATGTATCCGGCATTAACGTAAAGCCTTCACCAACCAGACTTTCCCATATAAAATCCGAATCATCCACGTAAGTAAAATTTCCCTGGGTAAAGAAATAATAATATGCTGCAACTCCACCGGCGAGAGCTAATAATACTCTCATAAACTCACAGATTCCTGCAATAATCTTATTTCCCGGTTCTTCCCCTGCCTGTTTTTTTATAATTTTAACTATAATAAAACGCATTAAAGCCCAGATTGCCATAAATCCGCAAACGACCCCAAGCATCACAAACGGATGCAACTGTAATGCCCAGTAATCATTGAGGGCAATAACAAAAGCCCCCCCTATAATAACAGAATAAACTGCCCACAAAATATAATTTAACAAAGTTTTTCTCGAAGTCATGTTCCTCTTCCTTTACGGAGTTTCATCCAATAACGTTTCAATGTGATAACGGGGGCGATGTTTTACCTCCACATATATCTTACCTATATATTGACCTATAAGACCTATTGACAATAGCTGCACACCACCCAAAAACCAGATAGATAAAATAAGCGATGTCCAACCCGCAACAACATGTCCCGTAAAATATGAAATAAGAGCATATACCGTAGCCAGAATGCTGCAAATAATTATAATCACACCAACCCATAATATTAAACTTATAGGCTTGATACTAAACGAAGAAATACCGTTAAATGCTAAGGCAAGCATCTTCTTTAAAGGATACTTTGACTCCCCTGCTACACGTTCCTTTCGTTCATAATGCACTTCTGCTGTTTTAAATCCCAACAACGGCACCATGCCACGCAAAAACAAATTGTTTTCCTGATATTTTGAAAATTCTTCCAAAGCCCTTTTAGACATAAGTCTGAAATCAGCATGATTATATACTGTTTTAACCCCCATAACAGCCATTAATTTATAGAATGCCTGAGCTGTGGTTCTCTTAAAGAAAGAATCTGTACTTCTGTCACTTCTGACCCCATATACAATGTCACAGCCGTCGCAGAAGCAATCAATCATTTGTTCAATAACCGCTGTGTCATCCTGTAAATCCGCATCAATGGAAACTGCAACATCAGACATATCCTTTGCCGTAATAAGTCCTGCCGTCAATGCAAACTGATGACCAACATTACCTGACAGTTTTAAGCCTTTTATCATGGGAGATGCCTGATGCTCTTCTTCAATCTTTTTCCATGTGGCATCTTTACTTCCGTCATCCACAAAAAGGATAAAACTGTCTTCCGCTATCTTATTCTTCTTAATTAAATCCTTCAATACATTCCTTAATGCTAAAGAAGAAATGCCAAGCATTTCTTCTTCGTTATAGCAGGGAACAACAATCGCAAGTTTACAAAGCATTTGATTCTCCTTCATCATCTGTCAAGATATCAATTTTTTTGCTTAAACTGCCTCAATTGCCTGTTCTAAATCAGCAATAATATCAGCTACATTTTCTATACCAACAGAAAAACGTATCAAATCAGGTGCAACACCTGCTTCAACTAATTGTTCATCTGTCATCTGTCTATGGGTAGTGCTTGCCGGATGAAGCACACAGGTTCTCGCATCGGCAACATGGGTTACAATAGCTGCAAGTTTTAATTTATCCATCATTTCTTCCGCGGCTTTTCTTCCACCCTTTAATCCAAATGAAACAACACCGCTAGTGCCATTAGGCAAATATTTCTGCGCCAAATCATAATATTTATTACTCTTAAGACCGGGGTAATTAACCCACGCAACTTTCTCATGCTTCTCTAAAAATTCTGCAACAGCCAGAGCATTTTCAGAATGTCTGGGCATTCGTAAATGCAAGGTCTCAAGACCAACATTGAGAAGAAATGCATTCTGGGGTGCCTGGATTGAACCAAGGTCACGCATAAGCTGTACTGTAGCCTTTGTTATATATGCTGCTTTTCCGAAACGTTCTGTATAGGTAACTCCGTGATAAGAATCATCAGGCTTTGTTAAACCGGGGAATTTGTCTGCATATTTATCCCAGTCAAAATTACCTGAATCGACAATCGCTCCACCAACACACATTGCATGACCATCCATGTATTTACTTGTGGAATGTGTTACAATATCGGCTCCCCACTTAAAAGGATTACAGAGAATAGGGGTGGGGAATGTATTATCAACAATAAGCGGTACACCGTGTGCATGTGCCACTTTTGCAAACTTCTCAATATCAAGCACTACAAGTGCAGGATTTGCAAGTGTCTCTGCCAATACACATTTTGTATTATCTTTAAACGCTGCTGCAAGTGTTTCTTCATCCGCGTCAGTATCTACAACCGTACATTCAATACCCATTTTCTTCATAGTAACGGTAAGAAGATTAAATGTACCTCCGTAAACACATGATGACATAATTACATGATCACCTGCTTCACAAATGTTAAACACTGCATAGTAATTAGCAGCCTGGCCCGAAGATGTAAGCATAGCCGCTACACCACCTTCAAGTTCACAAATTTTTTGTGCCACAAAATCATTTGTGGGGTTCTGAAGTCTTGTATAAAAATATCCGCTGTCTTCCAAATCGAATAAACGTCCCATCTGATCAGATGTTTCATATTTAAAAGTTGTACTCTGATATATAGGAAGCACTCTGGGCTCACCTTTTTTAGGCTGCCAGCCTGACTGAATACAGATTGTTTCCTTTGAATATTTCTTATTCATTAAATTACTCCTCCCAATTGTGATATACTGCCTGAACATCGTCATCATCATCTAAAAGATCCAATGTTTTCTGCAGGTTTTTAATCGCAGTTTCATCAGTTAATTCCACATAATTCTGAGGAATCATTGTAACCTCGGCAGAAGCCATGGTGATTCCTGCTTCTTCCAATGCTTTTCTTACCTCTTCAAAGTTATCAGGATCAGTAATAACTTCAAAGCTGTCTTCTTCCTCTGCGAAATCTTCAGCGCCTGCATCAAGGGCGGTCATCATCAAATCATCCGCATCCATATCGCATTCTTCTTTATCAATAATAATCTGGCCTTTTTTATCAAACATGAAAGATACGCAGCCGGGTGTTCCTATATTACCCTGTCCTTTTGTAAACGCACTTCTTACATTAGCCGCTGTTCTGTTTTTGTTATCGGTAAGAGCATCTACTATAATAGCAATTCCGTTGGGTCCATAGCCTTCATAAGTAACATATTCGTAATTAACATTACCCACATCACCTGCAGCTTTTTTAATTCCGCGCTCAATGGTATCGTTAGGCATATTATTGGATTTTGCCTTTGCGATTACCTGCGCAAGCTTAAAGTTGTTTGCAGGGTCCGGACCGCCTTCTTTAACCGCAACTGCAATTTCTCTTCCAATGATGGTAAATATCTTTCCTTTTGCCGCATCATTTTTCTCTTTTTTATGTTTAATATTTGCAAATTTTGAATGTCCTGACATCTTAAATGCTCCTTTTCATATGTTTTCTTTAATAAATATCACTAAATAATTATCTTATCATGTCTCTTCGTTTTCTTCAAGTTCTCCCTGAACATTTTCAGCCTCTGTAACATCTTCCTTCAACCTTGTTACCAAAACACTTTGAATCATTTTATTTTCAACAGATAAAATCTTAAAATTATATCCGTCTACATCTATATCAAACTCTTCATTCTCTCCGGGAATGCGGTCAAGCTTCGATATCATAAAACCATTAAGTGTTTCAAATTCTTCTTCATCAAACTTAAGTCCAAAGCGTTCTTCCAAGTCCTCCAGCGGTGTTTTTCCCTCGATAATATATTCGTCTTCGCCCTTTTCCTCTATGTAGACGTCCTCTTCATCATACTCATCGAGAATATTACCTACAATTTCCTCCAAAATGTCTTCCATAGCTATCAAACCGGCTGTCTGACCATATTCATCAACCACTATAACCATCTGTAATTTCTGGGACTGCATGGCTTTAAATAAGTCATCTATATTTCTTGTAAGAGGAATAAATCTTGCACTGCGGAGCAACCCGTCAATTTCCTTTATAGAACGATTCTCTTCTTCCTTTTTAACCTGAATCCGCAAGGCATCCTTCAGGTGTAAAACACCTATTATCTTATCAATATTTTCATCATATACAGGATATCTGCTGTATTTTTGAGAAAGCATAAAATGAACTGCATCCTGTAACACCAAATCACCGTCAATTCCAACCACATTACTGCGATGCGTCATGATATCCTGGGCTTCTTTATCAGCATACTCAAAAATATTGGTGATAAGCTCAGCCTCGCTGGCTTCAAAAACACCCTGCTCATGACCTTCATTTACCATGGAAATAATTTCCTCTTCCGTCACATCAGCTATTTCATTATCATCCTTCATTCCAAAAAGACGCAGAATCCCATTCACAGATATTGTTACTATCCCCGTAAAAGGAAGCAAAACATTCAACATAAAATACATGGGATTAATTAACGCATAAGCCCACTGTTTCGGAAATCTGACCGCCAGTTTTTTTGGTAAAAGAATACCAAAAGTCAACACTATGTATAATGCAATAACCATAGTTATTAAAAATTCCGGCGTTTCTTTATAATAGTTTACGCACCAGCCTCCCAGCAAAACATTGCACAATGTCACCACAAACTGCAAAGTATTTACATAGCGTGCAGGTTCATTAATTATGCGTAAAAGCCTAGCATATTTCTTACTTTTACGTTTTTTGGCATTTTCCTCTATTTCGATTTCATTTAGAGTGCGTACCGCTTCTCCAAATCCAAAAAACAAAATATTAACCAAAATTAAAACAAAAAATAAAATCAAACAGACAGTAGACCCGTCAGTATCGTCCATTTCTACTTCTCCTTTATCAAATGTGAAAATATCCATTAAAATATATCATCTTATAAAAAATCCGTCAAGAAAAGCCTATGTACCCAGTTCAAGACTGATTAATAAGCCTTTATTCACCTTTTCCATAATCTCTTTATCCAAATGACATACCTTATCCTTTAATCTTTTTTTATCTATGGTACGAAGCTGTTCCAGCAAAATAACAGAATCCTTATCCATGTCATATTTCGCAGAATCAAGTTCTATATGTGTCGGTAATTTGGCTTTATTCATCTTTGAGGTAATTGCCGCACAGATTACAGTTGGTGAATGTTTATTACCAATGTCATTCTGCACAATTAGAACCGGACGTATTCCGCCCTGTTCAGACCCTATAACAGGTCTCAAATCAGCATAATAAACATCTCCTCGTTTCATGAATTGCTTCCCTTCTTCGTTGTTCTTGCAATATTATTTCCAACTTTTCTGAAGGTATTCAACACATTTCAAAAATGCTTATTTCTCTACATCAACATACTCATACACTCTTGGTATTCTTTTTCCAAGGTCACATACAAATTCATAATTAAAACGTCCTGATTGTTCACCAATCATTTCCGCGGTGATTTTTTCCCCGCCGTCCGTTCCTACCAGGGTAACAAGGTCATCCTCCTTCGCATCGGGAATGTTAGTTATGTCAACCATAAACTGATCCATGCACACTCTTCCAAGAATGGGTGCTTTCTTTCCGCGAATCAGTACATAACCGATATTGGACAAGCTTCTTGGGTATCCGTCACCATATCCTACAGGTATTGTTGCAATACGCATTTTCTTATCAGTGACATATGTTCCGCCATAGCTTATAGGCATTCCTGCTTCAACTTCTTTTATGAAAACAACATGACTGTACAAAGAAAGCGCAGGCTCTAATTTTATAGTATCATTCTGTATTTCATCAGAAGGGGATAATCCGTATACGGTAATTCCCGGACGGACAATATCCATATTGGCATCCTGTATATCCAAAACACCTGCACTGTTTGAACAATGCTTAACAGGAATCTTTATCCCGAGTTCTTTTTCTATTCTTCCGGCAAATTCCTTAAATATGGTTAATTGCCTGTTTGCCCAGGTTTTATCAATTTCATCCGCTCTGGCAAAATGAGTAAATAGGCCTTCAATCTCAATACCCTTTGTATCAATTACCTTTCTGATAAAATCAATACCTGAATCATCCGGTCTGATACCCAATCTTCCCATTCCTGTATCAACTTTAATATGCACCTTTATATCTTTGCCCTGACGCATAGCCGCCTCGCTTAAAAGAGGAAGATTATCCTCCCTGAAAAGTGCAGGTCTTATATTTTCCTTTGCAAGACTGTCAAAACCATCAGGAAATGTATATCCCAATATAAGTATAGGTAAGGTTATGCCTGCATTTCTAAGGTCTATTGCCTCATCCACAGTTGCAACACCAAAACCGAACATATACTCCTTATCCTGCAATAATTTTGCAACCGGAATACTTCCGTGGCCATATCCGTCTGTCTTAACCACTGCAAGCATCTTTGTTCCGGGCTTTAAATTATTCTTCATTTGTTCCATATTATGCAAAATTGCATTCAAATTGATTTTGGCATATACACGTCTAAAGTGACTCATATAACTATCCTTCTTTCGATATTTCTTTCAAACTTTCAATTAAATCTACTGCCACCATTGCATGTTCTCCTACACGCAATTTCGCCAGTTCTCCGGCGCCACCATGCAGGCAGACACCTTTAGCCACACTTCTCAACACAGATTCCTGCCTGTCTGCAACATTTTTAACCTTCTGTACAAGAAAACCACCAATAATTCCTGCCAGTACATCGCCGCTTCCTGCAGTAGCCATGCCACTGTTGCCTAATGTATTAATAAAGATTTCTTCACCGGCATCACACACAACAGTAGCTGCATCCTTATTAACAACAACGCAGCCGGTTTGTAATGCCAAGTCTTTTGCGGCCGCTACAGGGTCATTTTTCAACTCCGGAATGGTTTTGCCGGTAAGTCTTGATAATTCCCCCTGGTGCGGAGTCAGCACAATAGTTTTGTTAAGCATTTTGTTTCTTCTTTGATACAGAAGATTTTTAAGTTCCTCACTATCCGCTAATATATTAAGACCATCGGCATCTATAACAACAGGTCCATTTGCGTCAGTTATAACCGTTTTAAGCATGTTGACAGCCACGGGACCTCTTCCGATACCAGGACCGATTACAACACCATCAGACCAGTCCAATGCATCTTTTAGTACTGATTCTATATCTTCATCCTTTTTGTATGTTATAAGCATAGCCTCCAGAATCGCTGTTTGTATAATCCTACGGTTTTCTTCCGGGGTAATGATTTTTATCATTCCCACGCCAACTCTCATGGCACTTTCACTGCATAACAGGCATGCCCCACACATTTTTTCACTACCGGCAATCACAAGCAGTTTACCAAAGGTTCCTTTATTTCCAAAGGAAACTCTTTTAGGTAACAATTTACCAAAATTTTTCTTTTTTGAAATGATGTCCTCACCAGAACATTTATATGTAAAACATTCCGGCATAACACCATTAAAACCAAGTTGTGTAATTCCAATTTCCCTACATACAACCTTTCCAGCATATTCCTTGCCGGGATACAAATACAAACCACGCTTAGGGTAAGCAAATGTTACTGTAAGGTCTGCCCTGACAGCACAGCCAAGACATCTTCCGTCATCCGCGCTGATTCCGGATGGCATATCTACAGCCACTTTATATGCATGCAAATTATTTATTACATTAATCCATTCGGCATAGTCCCCTGACACTTCCCTGGATAATCCCACACCGAAAATCCCATCAATAATAATAGCATATTCCTTATTATCTAAATTGGGAAGTATATTTTCACCTTTAATATATAAATTAAAATTATAATTACCATTCGAATATGACTTTAAAATTTTCATTTGCTGTTTAGTCTGCTCACTGCACTTAGAAGCCTCTGCAAGCAACACCACATCAACACTACAGTTTTTATCAAGAAGCAGCCTTGCAACTCCAAGTCCGTCTCCTCCATTATTACCGCCGCCGCAAATTATCAGGATTTTTTTACCTGTTAATTCACCTGTTTCTTCTTTAATGGCATCAACCACGGCAAGGGAAGCCCTCTCCATCAAAACCATTGACGGAATACCTATATTATCAATTGTAAAACTGTCACATCTTCTCATTTCTTCCGAATCAACAAGATATTGAAGCTTCATCAATCCCAACCTCATACTTTCATGGAAATGCGCCAAAAGCACAGGCGGCTTTTGACGCAAAAATTTACTGTCCAATTTAACTGTGATTATTCTTCCTTTTTTGCTCTTTTTGACTTACCGGGAACTCTATCTGCCGGATTATGCTTCATATCAAAAATTTCAATTACATCTGCGCCGAAAATATCATGCATATAGGAATACAAAGCATGGTTTTTCAGCTCTTTTTCCTGCTTACGCACCAACTTCTTTTTCAGTTCTATACGTACCTGACTGACCCACTTTTCAATCTCTTCAATTTCTTCCGTATTATCATGCAGATATTCATAGCAGGTTTCCATGGTAGCAATCATCAGACGTTTATTAACGTAATCTATCTCTCCGGGAAGCATACGGAGTTCATTTTCACAATCATCAAGTTTCTCATTACATTCGTTTATAATCCGCTTGCTTTCTGCCAGTTTTTTTTCTGTCTGCTTATCAAGCACCTTCTCCATATCTCCGGTTGCCTGAACAATTTCTTCCATTTTTATTTTTTTGAGGGCTTTAATCTTCTTACATTCCGTATTTAACTTACCCTGACGTATCAAAAGATCATTAAGTTCCTTGGTAAGCGCCTCGATTTGGGCATTAGAATCCGCCTGGGTAAAAAGTCTGTGCCACTTATTATCCAAGGTCAAAATAGGTATTCTTTTGCCCTGTAGTGCAGGTTTATAAACATCTTCTGTACGTTTCATCAATAACCCTCTTTATTAGTTATGAATCATTACACAATATCTTCACAATTCATGTTACGGTTAATATTATATGATAATTTCATCAGACTGTCAGTAAGATGAACATTCTCCACCTGAATCTGTTCCGGTACATTCAAATCAACATGTGCAAAATTCCATATTGCCTTAATACCGTTTTTAACCAGTATCTCCGCAACTTCTACTGCACCGGTTTTGGGAATGGTAAGCACTGCGATATCTATTTCATTATCCCTTATAAAATGTTCAATATCATCCATGGACTGAACCTTAAGACCTCTTACATCCTTGCCGTAAAGCTCAGGATTCTTATCAAAAATCCCTTTAAAAATAAATCCCCGTCGTTCAAAGTTCATATAATTGGCAAGTGCCTGTCCTAAATTCCCCGCCCCTATAATAATTAAGTGATGAGGCTTATGCAAGCCGAGTATATCGCCTATTTCATGATAAAGATATTCTACATTATAACCATATCCCTGTTGTCCAAACCCTCCAAAATTATTAAAATCCTGTCTGATTTGCGATGCTGTTACCTTCATCAAACAACTTAATTCCTGGGATGATACACGTTCAACGCCCTGATCCTTTAATTCTCCAAGATATCTGAAATAACGTGGCAGCCGCCCAATGACAGCCTGTGATATTTCTTTTCTGTCCACGTGAATTCCTCCTAATTATCTATTCAATTTAATTATAGTTAGATGTTAAAAAAATGTCAATGCAACAACAGTATGTATTAAAAAAAGGTGGACGCTTTAAATCCACCTTCGTAATTAATTCAACGGAAATCTATTTTTTATATTACTTGCACCTGTAATATAATCTAAAGATACATTATAAAATTTAGCTAATATCATAATACTGTCAATTGGGATTCTAGTCTTTCCACTTTCATAATCACTATATGTTTCATTCAATCTTGGAACAATATAGCACCACTCCTACCAACGAAATAGAAACAATTATTTCTCAAATTTTTTAATAATTTGACATTACTGCACTTCGCTTGTAAACTAAAATAAATGTTTTAATTTACAAGGAGTATTTATGATTTTATCAGTTCAAAACATCGACAAGGCTTTTCCGGAACAGACAGTCCTTTCAAATGTTTCCTTTCACATTGAGGATAACGAAAAAGCTGCCATAGTAGGAATTAACGGAGCCGGTAAAACCACCCTGCTTCGCATTATTATGGGACAACTCTCCCCCGATAACGGAATTGTAACCCTATCTAAAGGTAAAACAATCGGATATCTGGCACAAAACGCTTCCGTAGACAGTTCCAATACTATTTATCAGGAGCTGTTAAGTGTTAAACAACATCTGGTTGAACTGGAAGAAAAAATCCGTAAAGCCGAATTGGAAATGTCCACCCATTCTGCCAACGACCCTACCCTGTCTGATTTAATGAACAGCTACAGCCTGATGAATAATCAGTTTGAACTTGAGGGCGGTTATATCTATCGCAGCGAGCTGGTAGGGGTCTTAAAAGGCCTTGGATTTTGTGAAGATGATTTCAATAAATCAATTTCAACCCTGTCAGGTGGTCAGAAAACCCGTGTAGCACTGGGTAAACTGCTTTTGCATAGCCCTGATTTGATTATACTTGATGAGCCCACAAACCATTTGGACTTAAATTCCATCACATGGCTGGAAACCTATCTGCTTAATTATAAAGGTGCTGTAATACTGGTTTCCCACGACCGTTTCTTTTTAGACCGCATTGCCACCAAAGTAATCGAACTTGACCAGTCAAAGGCAACTACCTTTATTGGCAATTATTCTGATTATGCAGTAAAAAAGGAACAGCTTCGCATTGCAAGACTTAACGCATATTTAAATCAACAGCGTGAAATCAAGCATCAGGAAGAAGTCATCGAAAAGCTCCGCTCCTTTAATCGTGAGAAATCAATTAAGCGTGCCGAAAGTCGTGTTAAAATGCTTGATAAAATAGAAGTTCTTGAAAAGCCCACAGAGCTTAATGCTGATATGAAACTTGAGTTAATTCCTCACAGATTAAGCGGCAATGATGTACTTTCAATAAAAGATTTATCAAAATCATTTGGTAAGAACACCTTATTTACCAAACTCAATTTCGAAGTTAAACGCGGCGAGCATATTGCAATAATCGGTGACAACGGCACGGGAAAAACCACTGTTTTAAAAATAATCAATCAATTGGTGGATGCGGATTCAGGAACCGTTACTCTGGGGTCAAATGTTGAAATCGGCTATTATGACCAGGAACACAATGTTTTACATAGCGACAAAACTTTGTTTGATGAAATTTCAGATGCCTATCCTACCCTTACCAATACCGAAATCCGTAACACCCTTGCAGCCTTTCTTTTTACCGGCGAAGACGTTTTCAAACGGATATGTGACCTAAGCGGTGGTGAAAAAGGACGTGTATCTTTAGCCAAACTAATGCTTTCAAACAGTAATTTTTTAATACTTGATGAGCCCACAAACCATTTGGATATTCAGTCTAAGGAAATCCTTGAGGATGCTATAAACAGTTACACCGGTACGCTACTCTATGTGTCCCATGACCGTTACTTCATTAACCGTACCGCTCATAGGATACTGGAACTGGAAAATGGCGACTTTACTCAATATCTTGGTAATTACGACTATTATCTTGAGAAAAAAGAACAACTTACCGGAAAGGCTGTTACAGGGACTGCATCTTTGATACAAACATCCACCCAGACCGCCTCTTCCACCAAAGCCTCCTCTTCCTCTGCTATGCCAAACAACACCGAAGCAAAGCTTGATTGGCAGGCACAAAAAGAATTACAGGCAAAACAACGAAAAAAAGAAAATGATTTTAAAAAATGCGAGGCAGAAATCGAAAAGCTGGAAAGCCGTAAATCAATTCTCGAAGAAGACATGGCTAAGCCTGAGATAGCCACTAATTCCGTTAAGTTACAGGAGTTTGCAGGCGAGATTGCCACTATTGATAACAGACTGGCAGAGCTTTATGAGAAATGGGAAGAATTAGCAGAATAAACCTACTAACAATAAAGGCGAGGCATCACTGCCCCGCCTTTTAATATTTTATAATGTTTCGTAGGTCTTACGAATTTCTTTAATAAAGCCTTCACTGTTAAGCACCGTTACATTTTCAAGGCTTGTGATAAGCGCAAGGTCCTTTGTCATCTTACCGCTTTCAATGGTAGAAAGTGTTGCCTTTTCAAGTTTATCCGCAAACACCATCAGTTCATTGTTTCCATCAAGTTCCCCTCGTTTACGGAGTGCGCCTGTCCATGCAAAAATGGTAGCAACAGAGTTTGTGGAGGTTTCTTCACCTTTAAGATGCTTGTAATAATGTCTCTGGACGGTTCCGTGTGCAGCCTCATACTCATATACTCCACTGGGAGACACAAGTACTGAAGTCATCATTGCAAGAGAACCGAAAGCAGATGAAACCATATCAGACATCACATCTCCGTCATAGTTTTTACATGCCCAGATAAATCCACCCTCTGCCTTCATTACACGGGCAACAGCGTCATCAATCAGAGTATAGAAATACTCAATACCCATTTCTTCAAATTTAGCCTTGTACTCAGCTTCATAAATATCATTGAAAATATCCTTAAAAGTATGGTCGTACTTTTTGGAAATAGTATCTTTTGTAGCAAACCATAAATCCTGCTTTGTATCAATTGCATAATTGAAACATGCTCTTGCAAAGCTGGAAATGGATTTTTCTGTATTATGGATACCCTGTAAAATTCCTGCACCTGTAAAATTATGAATAAGCTCTCTTGTTTCATTTCCTGCTTCATCCGTAAAAACAAGTTCTGCCTTACCTGCTCCCGGCACGTTAATCTCTGTATTTTTATAAACATCACCCTATGCATGACGTGCAAGGGTAATTGGCTTCTTCCAGTTTTTCACACAA
>CAZGSF010000042.1:0-16112 GCA_964528145.1 uncultured Lachnospiraceae bacterium
GCTGATATTTGTTAGCGGCGTTAATCTATAGGTAAGCGCAGGATTTGACGCTTACCAAATATGTATATACTTTGTTTCTACAAACTACCGTAATAATTTTACTATAAGTCTGTCAAAGATAATATAGTGAAGCTATTAGGGTAGTTTTTTGTTGGAGGCGAGAAAAATGAATCAAAATAATAAAATGCTGGGAGACGCAGTGATTTCAAGACTTTTGTTTAAATTTTCAGTTCCGTGCGTTATGGGACTTTTAATTAGTGCGCTTTATAATATAGTGGACCAGATTTTTATTGGCAATAGTGAGTTGGGCTATTTGGGAAATGCGGCAACGGGCGTTTCGTTTCCGGTGCTCTGTATTGCAAATGCGTTTGCCTGGTGTGTGGGGGATGGCGCAGCATCTTATTTAAGTATTTGTGCAGGGCGAAAAGACACGGATAGTGCCCATAAATGTGTTTCCGTTTTATTTATTACTGAATGTAATGAACAGTATGATACGTGCGGACGGAAGTCCTGCATATGCCATGAGTGCAATGTTGGTAGGTGCTATCATTAATATTATTTTAGATCCTATTTTTATATTTGTGCTAAAATGGGGAATTGCAGGTGCAGCATGGGCAACTGCAATAGGACAGGTTGTATCCTTTTTAATGTGTGCTATTTACTTTTTTAAACCCAGGAATTTTGTGTTGGTAAAGCGTAGCTTTATTCCGGATAAACCAATTTTAAGAAATATAGTTTCACTGGGAGCGGCAACCTTTGTTACCCAGATATCTATTGTAATTATGTCGTTGGTGTGTAACGTGACTCTTTTCCGTTATGGTGAACTGTCAAAATATGGGCCGGACATTCCGATTTCTGTATTCAGCATTCAGACGAAGGTATATACTGTGGTTTGCAACATAGTAACCGGAATCGTGTTGGGCGGTCAGCCAATTTTCGGTTACAATTATGGAGCAGGAAAAATGGACAGAGTCCGTAAGACATATGCTATTGTATTAAAATCGACTTTAATTGTAGGAATTGTGGCGACATTGATTTTTGAAATTTGCCCAGAGGTGATTATCGGAATTTTTGGTGGTGGAGACGCATTATATCAGGAGTTTGCTGTAAAAACATTTCGGATTTATCTGTCTTTGATGACAGTAACCTGCCTGATTAAGATGACAGCGGTATTTTTCCAGTCTATCGGAAAATCTGTGCATGCTGTTGTAGCTTCTCTGATTCGTGATATTGTATGCTTTGTTCCCATGGCAATTATTTTGCCGGGCATATTGGAAACCGGAAAAGCAGGCGCCGGTATTTATGGTATTTTATTTGCGGCACCTATTGCTGACTTAGTTGCGCTGGTGGTGATTCTCGGACTAACAATCCATTTTTTCCGTGGCATGGATAAAAATGAAGCTTAGGCAACTGGCGGTTATAGTTAAATGGAAAGATATATATTTAGTAACAAAACTATACACAAGAGGGGCAATTGAAAAGGTAATGAGTGAGTAGCGAAAATGGGTTGTGGTGATGGCCACAGCCCATTTTTTAGACAATTACATATTTTCAACATCCCACTCAAGAATTGCGCCGGTAGTCATGTCAATTTCGAAGTCGTATTCTTTGCCGTTATAGTGTATTGTGCCGTCGTATATAGAACGATTATCATCTGTTTCGGATTTAAATGCGACTATGTGTTGGTCTGTTGCACCGGGGACTTCATTTAATGCAATTTGTTTGGCTTCAGCCTCGGTAATGTTCGAAGTGATTGTTGTTGTACCGGTGTCATTGGCAGAAGTATTTGGTGCAGAGTAACCTTCGGCATCATAATCATATTCCAGGATTTCGCCGGTATAGAGATCGATTTCATAATCGTATTCCTTCTGGTCAGTGGTATAAAATTCTATCTCGTATTTTTCGCGTCCGATGTCACTGTCTTTCTCAACTTTAACAAAAGTGACCTGATCAGAGGTAACTCCGGCGTGTGATAGAGCTGTCTCTTTTGCCTGTGATTCAGAAATAGCAGTGGTTGACGTGTTGTTGCCTGAATCTGCATTTGTATTCGGCATTGTAGAGTCTCCTTTTTGCGTGCAGCCGGAAAAGGTTAGGACTGTTAATAATAACGTATAGAGAAATAATTTATTTTTCATACAAAAACTCCTTTCATGCAATACTATTATTTCTTTCGGAATGAAAAAGTATGTATCATGAAAGGAGTTAAGAAGCTTGAATGTAATAAATTTAGATTTCTAATTCAACGCTAAATATTTCCTCCACAGGAAATGTTATTTTCACCAAGCCTATAGAAACAAACGCACCGCTCAGTTTTCTAAACTCATGTAAAATCAAATCGCTTGCTTTGTAAAAAACGTCTTCTGCATCATCTTTTGTAAGAGCCAATGTACAGTGGGGAACCCATCTGCCCGGGCAGTACCATTCATAGCCTGTTGTATCAAAATCCTGTAAACATTCATGTAATTCACGCTGGAATTGATACATGGCATCATTCATCATAGGGGAGGCAAAAATCGTTCTTGTGTCATTAAACATACCCACGGAACCGATGTATGCCGGCATCTGCGTATGAGTTTGTGCAAATTTTTTTAATTGTTCTATACACTTTTCTTCGTCTACATCATTTAAACACGCAAGAGTCAAGTGCGGTCTTGTTTTCCATTCCAAGAACTTGGTGCTCAATTTAGCATCAGCTACTTTCTGGGATAAAGCTTGAAGTTGTGCTTCTGTTTCTTTGTCATAATATAATTCAATTGCGTATTGCATAATATTTATCCTCCATAAATTTAAATTTTCACAATAGGTATAAACAAGTTATAATGATTCAAATAAATAGTCTATAAACTTTAAGGTATTTTCAAGATGCGGTGCATTTCCTACCACACCAAGGGCTATATAATCGTTGCCAAAATCATATGCTTCGGTAAGAACAGTACAGTCGGTTACAAATAAGCCTACCGGAATGGGTTGTTCCATTTCCTCAGGCTTGCGGGGGTCCGGCATTTCCGGGTAGGCGTTTTCAACATCACCATTTTCTGGAAGATTTTTTCTGGCATCCAAAACTGTTTGGTCTGCATAGTAGAAATAGGGCTCATATTTGGCCAGTTGCTCCTCGGTTAGAATCTCACGTAAATCATAGAAAGTATTCTGAGAAGCTTCATAAGAGAAATCGTAAGGACCGCTTACGATGACATCCACCTGTGCCGCAGCCATTTTCAGCATGAGTTGGTCGGGTTTAGTATCCAGTTGGACTTCATGCTTACCTAGGTCAATTCCAGCATATGTGCTGTAGTTTTCCCGAAAAGAAGAGGAGGTTTCCTCGGATACATCGGAACAGTATACCATAGCAGCATAAAATACCGTGTCCTTTTGGGTTAAATTTACGGATACTATGATAATTAAAATGATTACAATGCAAATGGCGGCAAAAGTATGTACTTTGTAATAATCCCAGAAATAACCTAATTTAGCTTTAAAACTTGCGTTCTTGAGGGATTCATGTTGTTTGAAAATCTTTATAAATGGCATAGGAAGCCTCCTGTTTTGTAAATTGGAATTGTAGCGTTGAATTTTTTCTATCTCAGGGAGAAAGATTCACCATCCTTACAGATTTGCTTTTGTTGTCTATCCTTAATCAGGTATGCTTCTCCGTACAATGTCGTATGCGCATCATCAATCATTATATAACTTCCGTCATTCAACGCAATAATTTCATGACCGACACTATCATCAAAAGTAATGTCCTCAATTAGGCGCAAGCCATCCAAATAGTCATCTTTAAGATTTTGAAAATGAGGAAAAATATTTATATCTGTTATTCCAAGTCCGGTAATCCAACGCTCATAGAGCGGGTCGACTGCCTCTCCCTCAAATTCAGGACCAGCATAAACTATATCTGCACAATTCATAGAGCCGGCACTCCACGCAACAATAATTCCATTGTAGTCCAATAAACGCTCTTTAAGCTGAAGTTGTTTCATAAATCTGTTTTGCGTAGGCACATGTCCCCCTGCTAAAATGAGTACATCTATATTTTTTAAATTATCAACTGCATTGAGGTTTCTATTATCACACTTGTCAATGTATGAAATACTTAGCCCGCTCATAGGAAAAGCTTCTTTTAAGCAGTCACAAACACTATCATTTTTCTCATAATCGGTTGGATCAGCACAAATAATTAGTATTTTTGCATTCTGTTTCCAAATTGATTTAAGGCGGTCTAACAACCCGTTGTGTTGAATTAAAACAGAAGGTACTCTAATCCCGTTCATTTTGCTTGAACCACCAAGAGAGCTTGTCAACATTACTTTCATAGTACACCTCCACAAATTCATATTTTTTCTATCCATCCAACCTCCAAAATCCATCCGCTTCGCGTCTGTCGTGCTTCGCACTTTTGATTTTGTCGGTATCGCGCCAAGAAAAGTAAATACTCACTTCGTTCGTGCTTCCTTTTCTCTTGAGCGCGATAAATTCAAGATTTGTTCATAAAAAACACCTGACTTACATTAGCAAGAATTATGCTTCTTGATAATACTGTGCCTGCGCGTGCCACAGCTCGTGGTATTTTCCGTCTGAAACTGCTACAAGTTCATCGTGACTGCCTCGTTGTATAATCGTGCCTTCGTGAAATACAACAATGTTATCACAGAAGCGGCAGGATGATAAACGGTGGCTGATATAGATAGCAGTTTTGTTATCTGCGATATCGTTGAACTTGCTGTATATTTCAGCTTCGGCAATAGGGTCCAGGGCAGCAGTGGGTTCATCAAGGATGATGAAAGGTGCATTTTTGTACAGCGCACGGGCAATTGCGATTTTCTGCGCTTCACCGCCGGAAATTTCCACGCCGCCTTTATCAAAATTCTTATACAGATAAGTATTTAAGCCAACATGTTCACTGTTTTCAGGTGAGTCGTCATTCGGGACATCCTCATAAAATCCGGATTTACGCAGTGCTGCCAGTACCTGTTCTTTGTCATAGTTTTTGCTGGTCGCTACATTTTCTGCTAAAGGAAAAGGCAGCAGTGCGTAATCCTGAAAAACAATGGAGAAAATCTTCATGTAATCTTCATAATTGTACTTGCGGATGTTGATGCCGTTTAGTAAAATCTCGCCCTCTGTGGGATCATATAAGCGGCATAACAACTTGATAAAAGTGGTTTTACCGGAGCCGTTCATGCCTACAATTGCAAGGCGTTGGCCAATTTTGAATTTCAGGGAAACGTTGCGCAGGGCATAGTTTTCTGAATTGGGATATTTAAATGATACATTTCTAAATTCCACTTCATAGTTGATATCGGAGCGTTTTTCTGTTGTAAGAGTTCCCTGGTACATGCCGTTGGGAATATCCAAAAAGTCGAAGGTAACCTTTAAAAATGCTGCATTATTATACATCTCTCCCAAATTCGTCAATAGTTTTGACAAGGCCTGGGATAGTAACGTAATGGAGCTTATGTACTGTGTAACATAGCCAATGCCGAAAGCACCTGCCCATGCTTTTAAGCAGACAAATACATAAATAAAACCATTATATACAGAGGCTATGGCGGCAGAGGCTGCTATCAGTGCGCCTAAAGGACCTTTCGCATAGTTGGCAATGGGGGAGCCGGGTAAAAATGTATTACATTGATTGCAGTAGTGTTCACCGATTTCTACTTGATTGTACATTCGCAAATCCATTGCCCGAGGTCTTTGTATTGCCCAATATCCGTAAAAACTGAATAATCTTCCCATAAATTTATAATCTTCTGCATTCTTTACCCAATAGGTTTCACCTTTTACCTGACAAAGGGATGACAGAAATGGTACAAGTAAGGTTACAAGAACCAGTCCAATGAGGAATAGAGGATGGTTCAAGACGGTAAGTCTTCCGGCGGTTTCCGGGACCTTTAGGGTAAACAGACTGATACTCATAACGGCAGCACTTATGATACCCAGAGTGGATGATACTAAGGTTTCAAATAATCTATAGCATTTTGTAAGGCCCCATTCTCCATTTAACTCGTTTTGCTTTGATTGAGAATGAAGTCCGTGAGTATTGGGGTCATCCAGTGAACAAAAATCCATGCTCATCATTTTGTCCGCATATATTTTTCTCTGATTGTACCACATGGTATCCTGCTTGAATTTTTTCCATCTGCCAAGCAGAGCTTTCAATAATTCAGTTAATAAAGTGCAGATTAAGGTTATCAATACCAGTTTTATCAAAACTTGTGGATTGCGGTTACCGGATAACTCGTTGATAATTTTGGCAGAAAGAAAAATTATAATATAAGGTGTGACACTGACAAAAAAGGTTTCCATAGCACCTACCAAAAACAAACCGGGGCAGTATTGATTCATCAGTTTAAAGGCTCTTAAATGAAGGGCCATTGCATCGTTGAATTTTTTAATTTTATTCTTCATTTTCAGAACCTCCTTCCTGATAATATTTGCTTTGTACTTGGAATAACTCAGCATATTGTCCTTTTTGCGCTAACAGTGTTTCGTGAGTCCCTTCTTCAGATATAATTCCATCTGACAGGAAGATGATGCGGTCACAGAAACGGGTGGATGCCAGCCTGTGTGAGATGAACACAGAGGTTTTGCCGGCGGTCATTTCATTGTATTTTAAATAAATGTTGTTCTCCGCAATGGGGTCTAAGGCGGCTGTGGGTTCGTCCAGTACAATAATCGGAGCATTTTTGTATAAAGCCCGGGCAAGTAGCAGACGCTGTGTCTGTCCACCGGATAAGTCTATACCGTCATCATATATATGTCGTCCGATATGAGCATTAATGCCGGCAGTTAAATTCCGGATTGTGTCTGTAAGGTCTGCTTTATCAATACATTCCAATAGTTTTTCTTCGTCAAAATCTGATACCGACTGGGAAATGTTTTCTGCAATGGTAGCTTCCAAAAGGGAATAATTTTGGAAAACAGCGGAAAAAAGTTTGTAATATTCCCGGCGGTTAAATTCCTTAATATTGATGTTATTTAATAACACTTCTCCTTCTGTGGGGTCATAAAATCCACAGAGCAGTTTGATAATGGTGGTTTTACCGGCACCATTTAAGCCTACAATAGCCAGATTTTCTCCCGGACGGATGGTGAGATTGAGGTTATGTATAGTATCCTTGTCTGCACCGGGGTAACGGAAGGACACATTTTTAAACTGAAATTCATAAGGCATATCAGGCCGTATATCCAAAGGTTTTCCGGTGTTAAAATTAAATGGTTCAGGTATTTCCAGATATTCCCGGACTATAGAAATATACATACTTTGTTGGTGCATGGTAGATAATAGGGAGAAGATTCCGGTAATTTGGGCAGTAAAACTGCTTACCGCCGTAAAATATAGCAAAAAGGTGGATGCAGAAAGGTTTTCATGCAGCACCAGATTGATTAAATAAAAATAAGCAACACCATTTCGCAAAATTGTCATAACTAAATCTATAATATTTGCACGCAAATATGCTTTTTCACGGCGTGCAAGAAATGCTTTTAATAAACGGATGGTACTGTTATATATGTCCTGTAGCCATTTTTCCATGCCGAAAATGCGCACATCTTTGCCTAATTTGATATTTTCAGCAGCATGGCAAATATAATCCATTTTTGAGGAAAGAGCAGCTTCTTCTTCGCGGTGGATGAATCCCCATTCATAGATACGTTTGTTGATAAAATATCCGGTAATGGTAGTTACCAAGATTACACAAATAATTAAAGGCTCCAGAGTGGACATCAAAAATAAGTATATGATTAGGCCGATGGAGTGCTGTAACAGTTCGGTAAGTGTATCCCAAATATCTCTGAGTGCTCCGTCAGGGTTTAGTGCTTTATCCTGCTTTTTCAGGATGTCGGGATCTTCTGTGTTGGGAAAGGAGGTAGTGGCAATTTGATGGGTCACGTGCATTCCTAAAACACGTCTAACCTTAATTCTTCCAAATACAGCGTTTTGTATTACATAGGGTGTAAGAGAATTTAGTACTAATAAAATGCCTGCAAACCCCAAAATGGTAATAAGGAGTTCTGAAAGGGGTACGCTATTCTCTATTTTAGTTAAGATGATAGGGGTAATAAATAGCTCTGTAAGATTTGTTGCCACATACAGCAGGGCGCAGACAATGCAAAGAAAAATTACACTTTTGCAGTTTTTCCATGCAAAGTTTATCATATAGGCAGAATTTTGCCAGAAGTTATACTTTGGGCGATTTTCTTTTTGCTGATTAAATAATTTTTTCATAATAACTATTTTCCTCCAGTCTTAGATTTATGACCTTAAGGAAACTTTAACACACTGAATTGATAATAGATTATTTCGGGGATGAATTGCTCAAATTGGGTGATGAATGGTAGTTTTGAGGGATTAGAATTTCGGTAGTAAAAGCACCATCCTCGCTGTTTCTGCTGATATATCCGTCCAAACGCTCAACAATATTATCAATGCGGACCAGACCAAAACCATGGCCTCTGCCTTTTGTGGTGCGAAAGCGTCCGTTCACCTTGGGAAGCTTGGTGCTTCCGGTAAAATTGGTAAAAGAAATGTAGAGCTGGGTGTTTTTCATGTCCATATAAACACGTATCATACGCTTATCTTCGGGAAGCGCAAGGCTTGCTTCAATTGCATTGTCAAACAAATTGCCGATAATAACGCATAAATCAAGCTCCGAGGTTGTTAAGTTATAAGGAATATGTGCATCTGCATGGACATTGATTTTTTTCGATTTTGCCAGGGAGATTTTACTGTTTAAGATAGCATCTGCCATGGCATTACCGGTTTTTATTACCGTGTCTACGGTAGAAAGGTCGGTGTCGAGAGCATCCAGATAAGTCTTTATGGATTCCATATCACCTGCGGCGGCGTAAGCCTTCATGGTCTGGATGTGATTGCGGTAATCATGACGCCACCCACGAATTTGTTTATACATATTTTGAACTTTGGCGTAATGGGTTTCGATAAGGTCGCGTTGGTATGCACCGATTTGTTTATCAATTCTTTTGGAAAGTAAAGACATAGGAGCCTCCTTTTGGTTACGGGATTAATATACATGTGTAATAATTGCCCGGTTTAAAGTATCGTACAAGCCTCTGGATAAAGGTATTTTGGTATTGTCAGTAAGATAAACGTCAGTGCGGGTAACCTTTTGTATATAAGAGAGATTAATTATATAGGACCTGCCTGCACGGAAAAAACGCTCATCCAAGGTTTCTTCAAATTCACTTAAGGTTTTCTTGACAGTATAATCCTGCTTGCCATGAAGGGTAACGTAATTCTGGCGGACCTCAAGATAGCGGATTTCGTGAAATGGTACGCAAACCATTTCACCGGAAATATCCAGATATAATATGCGCTCATTTTTTGCAATTTTGTCAACTGCCCTGTTTAAAACTTCAAACAGTTTATCCTGCTTAACCGGCTTCATCAAATAGTGTAAGGCAGATACTTCGTAGCCTTCGGAAATGTAGTCGGAGTACCCTGTGATGAAAATTATCTGGACAGTTTCGTTTTCTTTTCGGATGGATTTAGCCATGGTGACACCATCCATTTGCCCCATTTCTATGTCAAGCAAAAGGATATCATAATCTTTTTGCTCTGTATACCGGAATAAAAAGGATTCTGCGGAGGGGAAGATGTCTGTTTTGACACTTATATTTTGTTGTGTTGCCCAAAGGGAGACAAGGTCTGCAATGTATTTACTGTCAGAATCATTGTCGTCACAAATTGCAATTTTATAGGTTGTCATATTTTGACCTCTTTTATGTGAAATAAATTTGATACATTATAGCAGAGAGGAAGTGAGATGTCTATTTAAAAATATTTTTAAATACATCTTGACTCTCTATAATATATGATGTACAATCTATTTAAAATAATTTTTAAATAGGCGTGTAAGTATGGGCGAGTCAAATATTTTTAAAGTTTTATCAGATAATCAAAGAAGAGATATTCTTGTGATGTTAAAGGATGGCAGGATGAGCGCAGGTGAGATTGCACAACGTCTGGGAATTACGCCTGCAGCATTGTCTTATCATCTCAGATTACTTAAGAGTGCAGACCTTGTGTTAGAGTATAAGAATAAAAATTTTATATATTATGAACTTAACACAACAGTGCTGGATGAGCTGATTTTATGGATTGGACAGTTTGGAGGGAACCGGAAATGAAAAGAATAATGTGGTTTGTAGCAATAATTTCTCTTATTATAACAGCGTTTGTAATGCAGGTAATGCCTGATACGGTTCCCATGCATTATAATATGGCAGGTGAAATCGACAGATGGGGCTCAAAGTATGAGAACTTTATTTTCCCTGGGATTATTATTGCCATGACACTTTTCTGGCAGATATTTGTTTTGTACTATGAGAAAAAGGCGGTTAATGCAGACTCTGATAAGGAGCGCGCGGAAGCTGCATCTAATGCAAAACTTATTAAAATTGTGGCGATTTTAACCAATATTATGTTTTGTGTAATGCAGTGCTTTTTTCTTTATGGTGCGTATGTTGAGGCGGCTTCTAATGCAACTTGCGCAGCTGTGGATATAGGGAAAGTATCCTGTATATCATCGGGAGTACTGTTTATTTTCTTGGGCAATTTCATGCCGAAGGCAAGGAAAAACAGCGCCATAGGTGTCAGAACCACATGGAGTATGTATAATGACATTACATGGATGAAGAGTAATCGGTTTGGAGCCTTCGCGTTCATTGTAATGGGAGTCCTTACTATTATTACAACTTTTTTTGTAAATTCAAATGTGGCAACAATTATAATGCTGGTATATATTATTGTAACGTCATTGATTATTACAATCTACTCGTATAAGGTGTACAAGGTCGAAGAAGGTAAAAAATAGGGAGATATTGTAATCATGAAAAAGATGTTGGTAACCGGTGCATCAGGCTTTTTAGGCAGAAGAATTATTGATTTTTATAGAGGGAAATACGATATATGTGCGCCTACACATTCAGAGATGGATATTACGGATGAGGCAAGTGTATTGGCATATTTTGCTGAACATAAGCCTGATATAGTTATACATTGTGCGGCGGTGTCCGATGTGGGACAATGCGAAAGGGAACCGGAACGCTCATGGAAGATTAATGTGGATGGCAGTATTAATATTGCCAAAGCATCGGAAAGAGTGGGTGCAAAATGTATTATCTGCAGTTCGGATCAGGTGTATTTTGGCAGTAAAATGGATGTAGCCCATGATGAAGACGAAGTAATAAACCCTTTCAATCTGTACGGGCAAGGTAAATTGAAAGCAGAACAGGAATGCTTAAAAGTGAGCCCCGGATGCGTGCTGCTTAGATTATCGTGGATGTATGACAGCAAATCATTAAGTGAAGAGGAACATGGAGATTTCTTAAGAACTCTCATATCTAAATTAGAAAACAGAGAAGAGATAAGCTATCCTATTTACGATAAGCGAGGAATAACAGATGTAAGTGAAGTGGTAAAAAATCTTGAGAAAACTTTTTGTATACCCGGCGGCGTATATAATTTTGGTTCGCCAAACGACAAGAATACTTACGACACTGTTTGCGCAATTTTTGAAAATGCAGGACTGGATGCAGGTATCATAAAGAAAAATGAAGAAGCATTTAGGGATAATCCCAGAAATATTACCATGAGTCAGAAAAAAATAAATTCATTAGGAATATGTTTTTTAACTACAATAGACGGGGTGTCGGATAAACTTAGGGAAATTGTATTATAATGATTCAACCTAAATATAGTCATATTTTGTCAAAATATATTTATGTTTTTTTATATGGTATATGATATAATGTTTTAAAAATGCAGAAAGAATAGGAGATATACAAATGACAACAGCAATTATTATTTTTGCAATAACCTATGTGCTTATGCTTACATTCAGTAAGTATAGACCTTACATAGCGTTAGCATCAGGTGTGATTTTTATAGCTATAGGTATGTTGCCTTTGAATCAGATTATAGGTGCTCTTGATTTTAACGTGTTGCTGATGATAGCAGGTACAATGGGACTTGTAGCACTTTTTATCGAAAGTAAGATGCCGGAATTATTAGCAGATTTAATTATGGAGAGAGTTTCTAATGTACAGATGGCAGCCGTTGCACTGGCACTTTTTGCAGGTGTTATTTCTGCATTTGTAGATAATGTTGCAACTGTGTTAATGATTGCTCCTGTAGCATTAGAGATTTGCAAAAAATTAAAGACTAATCCTGTTCCTTTTATCATAGGAATTGCAGTATCCTCAAATCTTCAGGGAGCGGCAACACTGGTAGGTGATACAACAGCCATTATGCTTGGCTCTGCACTGGATATGAGTTTTATGGATTTCTTCTGGTATAAAGGAAGACCGTCCATGTTCTTTGCAGTAGAACTGGGAGCAGTTTTATCAGCGATTATTCTTGCTTTTATATTCCGCAAAGAAAAAGCTGCTATTCCTAAGACAAATGAGAGAACCAAGGTTACGGATTATGTTCCTACAATTCTTCTTGTAGGTGCAATTGTATTATTGATATTGGCATCTTTCATTCCTAATAAGCCAAATGAAACCAATGGTCTTATCTGTTGTGCCATGTTGGTAATCGGAATAATAATTAATTATGCAAAGAAAAAGAATGTATCAGCAATTACCGGACCATTAAAAGAGATTGATTTCCAGACTTTAGGTTTGTTGGTGGGACTTTTCCTTATGATTGGTGCCATATCCAATATGGGTGTAATTGATGCGGCAGCAGGTTTACTTGCAAAAGCTGGTGGTGGTAATGTGTTCTTACTATATACGATTATTGTATGGGCATCAGTGCTTATCTCTGCATTTATTGATAATATTCCTTATGTGGCTACCATGATTCCTGTTATTGCAGGTCTGGCGTCGCAGCTTGGTGTAGACCCGACTCCTCTGTATTTCGGGCTTTTAAGTGGTGCAACCCTTGGTGGTAATATTACGCCTATCGGTGCATCGGCCAATATTACAGGTATCGGTATTCTTCGTAAAGAAGGATATGAAGTGAAAAACTCTGATTTCTTTAAAATCGGTATTCCATTCACATTGGCAGCGATTGTTCCTGCGTATATCTATATTTGGTTAATGTATGGTGCGTAGTCCGAATTATATATAAACAAAATAATAAAGCTCCGAACGTTTTGAGAAAATTAATCATAAGCGTTTGGAGCTTTTTATTATTCCTGTGCAAGGTGCATTTTGTAATAAAATCCTTTTTGTGCAATCAGTTCTTCATGGGTACCACGTTCTACAATTTCTCCCTCATGAATTACAAGGATCATATCGGCATCTTTTATTGTTGACAGTCTATGTGCAATTGCAATGATGGTACGTTTTCCGGTAATATTTTTTATTGCCTTTTGAATATGCTTTTCGGTTTGAACATCTACAGAAGCGGTAGCCTCGTCAAGAACAATAATAGGAGATTGTCTAAGTATTGCTCTTGCAATGGATACTCGTTGCTTTTGCCCGCCGGAAAGCCTGAGTCCTCGTTCGCCTACTTTGGTTTCATATCCATCGGGCATATTTAGTATGTCTTCGTGGATGTTGGCGGCCATGGCTGCCTCTCTAATTTCATCTATTGTTGCATTAGGCTTTGCGTATCCTATATTTTCAGCAATGGTACCGTTAAAAAGGAAGGTGTCCTGAAGTACCGGGGAAATATTTTTACGAAGGCTTTCAAGGGTGACGTCTTTAATGTCTTTTCCATCTATAAGTATACGGCCTTCGGTGGGGTCATAGAATCTGGATATAAGCTGTGTTGCGGTGGTCTTTCCTACACCGGTGGGGCCTACCAGGGCAACCATCATTCCCGGACTACAGGAAAATGATACATTTTTCAGTACGGGTATTTTGTTGCTGTAATGGAAACTTACATTTTCAAAGGTTATACCTCCTGATACATTGCCGATGTCCGTGGCGGTGTCAGAGTTTGTTATTGCAGAAGGTGTATCAAGGATAAGTGCCACACGTTCCGCACCTGCCAGTGACTGCTGAAGGTTCTCAAGAAGATTGGCAAGTCCTGAAACGGGCGCATAAAACAGTGAAAGGTATAACACGAAAGCTACAATATCTTCAACGGATAATTGGCTTTTATATGCAAGCATGCCACCGAAAAATACTACCAATATAGTGCCGGCGGAAGATAGAAATTCCACGCAGGGGTGGAAAATTGCACTTGCCCGAAGGGCACGAAGCATTGCAACTACCTGTTCGTCATTTTTTTGGCGTATGCGTTTACTTTCATAGGTCTCCTGACCGAAGGATTGAATCTCGTGCAGACCGGACAGACTGTCCTGAAGCTGTGCGTTTAATTCGCCCATGCATGCTTGTGAAACTTTGAAAAAAGGTCTCACTTTTTTTGCAAATATAACGCCTGAAATAAGAATAAGCGGAATTGGACAGCATGTAATGAGCGCCAGCTTCCAGTTTATGGTAAGAAGAATAACCAACACCCCGATAAAGGTTACGACATTGGTCAGCATCTCGGGAATCATATGAGCATAGAGAAGTTCGAAATCCCTTGTGTCATTGACGATGCGGCTCATCAAGTCACCGGTTTGTTTGTCATGGAAAAAGCCAAGGTCAAGGCTTTGCAGTTTGTCATACAATCTGGTTCGCAAATCGCCTACCAGATGCCAGGCAGCCTTATGTGCAAGGTAGTTACTCAAAAAACGGAATAAGACACGTAGCAGATATAAAATCAGTAATCCCAGTGTAAGCATTGAAATAATATTCAAGGTATCATCTGCAACTCCCTTTTCAACGATTCCTGTCATGGAAGATAGTACCTTCGGAGCAATAAGATTTACAATTGTAAGTCCCAGAGTTGACAGTATTGATAATATGTAAAGACCTTTGTAACGTGTAGCCTCTTTTGTAAGTTTCCAAAGCATTTTCATGAGAGTGGCTCCTTTGTGGAAGTTGATAGTAATATGATAGCATATTTTTTAGTGATACTATATATTTATTTGACAGTTATATAAAATAATGTAAATGTCTAACAAAATATTGAGGTTTTTTATAGGGTTGAGTATAATATAATTATCTAAGAAAAGGGGCATTGTGCGAAAGTGTGTAGGCGGGGAGACTATTGTTAGCAAAGCATTGGAGGCAGAATTATGATTTTATACCATGGCAGTAATGTGATGATATCAGAGCCCAAATTGGTAGTACAGAATCGTTTTCTTGATTTTGGATATGGATTTTATACAACAACGAATAAATTGCAGGCAATAGGTTTTGCAGATAAGGTAACTAAGAGACGTAAGGAAGGCGTTCCTACTGTTAGCATTTATGAAATAGATGAAGCAAAAGCTTTTGAAGACTGCTCAGTTTTGCAATTTGATGCACCAAATGGAGAGTGGTTAGATTTTGTATCAGAGAACAGAGCCGGTAATTACCATGGAAAAATATATGATTTTGTATATGGACCGGTTGCTAATGATGATGTATATACCACATTTACCCTTTATACATCAGGGGTACTTACAAAAGAACAAACGATAGAAACATTGAAGATTAAAAAACTATATAACCAGTTGGTTCTTACTTCTGAAAGGGCATTAAGTTACTTGAGTTTTCGTGGAATAGTACAGCAGGAGGAATTTTAATGGAACAGAGAAAATTTGAAGCAATGCTTGTGCTGATAGTTCCGAAAATTATAGGTTTGATTGTTGAAAATTATGGCATAGATGAAGTTTCGGCATCCAAAAGATTTTATGAATCAAAAGTCTATTCTTTGCTGGAAGAAGAGGAAACAAAGTTGTGGCATCTTAGTCCGTTATTGCTTTTTAACATGTATGATGAAGAAGAAAAAACTGGAAATATTACTTTCCCGGAGGGGTAAAAATGAGTAGACAGGGCGATTTTATGATTTATTGTACGGAACAATATAAATCGGCAAAAAACTTAAACGGCAGACAGGTGGCAGAATTATTTAGTCGCTATCAAGTGTGGGACTATATTTATTCGTGCTTTGAAGCACTGCATACAACAGGTGTTAATTATATTATAGAGGACATTGATTTGTATATTGAAGCAAGGCAGGTTCGTTGGTTTAAGGATAATGGTAATTTGAAGGATAATTTTTAGTTATCCGCCAGTTGTATATGGAAGAAGAATGTTGTAGG
>CAZGSF010000043.1:0-16072 GCA_964528145.1 uncultured Lachnospiraceae bacterium
AGAGTGTAAGACTAAATTCAGCCCAAAGTGGAATTTACTTTTTTATTCAACGTTTTATATAACCCACACTAAAAATGATTGTACATTCCGTTTATAACAGTTATAATTTACTTGTGACATTTTGAGTAACATTGGATTTATAATGATTTTAGCAGGACATGAATCCACACAGGAGGCGTAATGGGTAAGATAGTTTGTCTTATGGGAAAAAGTTCCACAGGCAAAGACACAATTTATCGTGAATTGATGCGGAGCAGGGAATTGAATCTTGAGGTTATTGTATCTTACACCACGCGTCCCGTACGTGCCGGAGAGATACAGGGGAAGCAGTATTTTTTTGTGGATGAAGGGGAGTTTAAGCAGCTTAAGGACGAGGGCAAGGTAGTAGAAGACAGAGGATATAATACCTGCCATGGGTTGTGGCGGTATTTTACCGTTGATGATGGAAGAATTGATCTTGAGAATCATGATTATATTATTATCGGGACCCTGGAGTCCTATGTGAAGAGCAGAGAATATTTTGGTGAAGATAAGGTTATTCCGGTGTTGATAGAGCTTGATGACGGCGAGCGTTTGCAGAGGGCACTTAATAGGGAGCGCAAGCAGGACAAGCCCAAGTATGAGGAAATGTGCAGAAGATTCTTGGCGGACAGTGAAGATTTTTCAGAGGATAATATAAGAAAAGCGGGCATTTTACACAGATTTTATAATGGACGTCTGGATGAGTGCATTTTGGAGATTACATCTTACATAAAAGAGCAATTAAAATAGTTCTTTGGCAATAATCGTGGTATAATTGTGATATAAAAGGGCAGGGGGTGAGCGTTTGGATATTAAGGTAAGTCAATTACAGCAGACACAGGAGATAACTCATGTTACACATAATCAGCCGGTTGACGATAGCTTTAAGTTTACGCTTGCCAGTCATATTGAAGAGGCTGAACTGCAGGCACGGCTGACTTCTCTTATGGAGGAAATCACCATGCAGGGTGATAAACTTGCCAAACGTAAGGATATCCGTGACATGCGAAAGTACAGGGGACTGATTAAAGAGTTTATGAATGAGGTGGTCAGCCGTTCCCACAGTTTTACGAGAGAAAATTTTCTCGATAGGCGCGGCAGACACAGGGTTTATGGTATAATAAGGCTTGTGGATGAGACCCTGGATGAACTTGCCAAAGAATTGGTTAAAGAGGAAGGGGACAACATAACTATCTTAAATAAAATCGGTGAAATCAGGGGATTGCTTTTGGATATTTTTACATAAACGCAGCGAAGGTATAACATGTTATAATCAAGGGGTAGTAAGGCCCTTTTTCATAGGAGAAAAGCTATGGCGGGATTTGCAGATATTATTGGGCAGGAACAGATAAAAGAACATTTACAGAATGCAATTGCAACAAAGAAGGTATCCCACGCATATATAATCAATGGGGAGAAGGCTGCCGGAAAAGAATTTATTGCCGGTATTTTTGCCATGACTCTGCAATGCGAAAAGCAGGGGGGCGAGCCTTGTATGGAGTGTCATTCCTGTAAGCAGGCGTTGACTAAGAATCAGCCGGACATTATCAGGGTGACTCATGAGAAGCCTAATACCATCAGTGTGGATGATATCCGTGCGCAGATTAACGGGGATGTGGCGATTAAGCCTTATAGCAGTCCTTATAAGATTTATATAATGAATGAGGCAGAGAAGATGACTGTCCAGGCGCAGAATGCACTTCTTAAGACTTTAGAGGAGCCGCCGGAGTATGCTGTTATTATATTGCTGACAACCAATGTCAATGCTATGCTTCCAACCATTTTAAGCCGTTGCGTTGTTCTTAATATGCGCCCGGTAAAGGACGAACTTGTAAAAGAGTTTCTTATGAAGGAAGTGCAGATTCCCGATTATAAAGCTCAGGTCTGTGTTGCTTTTGCCAGAGGTAATATAGGTAAGGCAAGGCTTCTTGCCACCAGCGAGGAATTTGACAATATAAAAGAAGATGCGATTACACTGCTTAAATACATTCAGGATATGGATTTGAGTGAGGTTATGGCCGCCATTAAGAAAATCAATGAATATAAATTTGATGTTAATGATTATCTTGATATTATGGCTGTATGGTATCGGGATGTACTTTTGTTTAAAGCAACAAACGATGTCAATCACTTGATTTTCAAGGATGAAATACAGTATATTAGAAAGAAAGCAGATAAGAGCACTTATGAGGGAATTGAAAATATTATTCAGGCATTAAATACTGCAAAGAACCGCCTGAATGCAAATGTGAATTTTGAATTAACCATGGAGCTTTTACTGCTTACCATAAAAGAAAATTAAAAATCATAATTATAATATTGTGGTTTATAGAAGGGATTTAAAGTCCCAAAGGAGGTTTATAGATGATAAAAGTAATAGGTGTAAGATTTCGTACCGCGGGAAAGATTTATTTCTTTGACCCACTTCAGTTTGACATTAAAAAGGGTGACCATGTTATTGTGGAAACTGCCAGAGGTGTTGAATTCGGAACAGTTGTTGGTGACCCCAAAATGGTGACGGATGATAAGGTGATCCAGCCGTTAAAGCCTGTAATCCGCATAGCCACTGAAAAAGACGTGGAGCAGGAGCTTGCCAACAAAGTTAAAGAAAAAGAAGCTTTCAAGGTATGTCTTGAGAAAATAAAGAAGCACGGTCTTGAGATGAAACTGATCGATGCAGAGTATACCTTTGATAATAATAAGGTTTTGTTCTATTTTACTGCTGATGGAAGAATTGATTTCAGGGAGCTTGTTAAAGATCTGGCAAGTGTATTTAAGACACGTATTGAGCTTCGCCAGATTGGTGTCAGGGATGAGACTAAGATTCTGGGCGGAATCGGTATTTGCGGAAGACCCTTATGTTGTCATACCCATTTATCGGAGTTTGTACCCGTTTCCATCAAGATGGCTAAGGAGCAGAATCTGTCTCTGAATCCTACAAAGATTTCAGGTGTATGCGGACGATTGATGTGTTGCTTAAAGCATGAAGAAGAAACCTACGAAGAACTTAACCGCCGCCTGCCTAATGTGGGAGATTTTGTAACAACCGATACCGGTTTGAAGGGTGAAGTATCAAGCGTTAACGTGCTTCGCCAGCTGGTTAAAGTTATTGTGGAGACGGACGACGAAAAAGAAATTCAGGAATTTAAGGTTGAACAGCTTCGCTTTAAGAGAAAGCAGGGTAAGAATACCAGAATGGAATTAAGTCCTGAAGAATTAAAAGAATTAAAGCGCTTAGAGAAGGAAGACAATGGAAAATCAAAACTTGATGATGAATAAGTCCCATTCTGCGTTTAAGGAAGTTATTAACGGTGTAGGGATATTTGAGCAGGAAAGAGTGGACGAGCTTCAGCGTAACGGATATAGGATTATCCAGGACGCGGACAGATTTTGTTTTGGAATGGATGCGGTTCTTCTTTCCGGCTTTGCCACAGGAATTAAGGAAGGGGCCAAGGTAATAGACCTTGGTACCGGCACCGGAATTATTCCCATTCTTTTGGAGGCAAAGACTAAGGCGGCTCATTTGACAGGTCTTGAAATACAACCTGAAAGCGCGGATATGGCACGAAGAAGTGTGCGTCTTAATGGACTAGAGAGTAAAATTGATATAGTAACCGGAGATATTAAAGAGGCAGACGGCCTGTTTGCGTCTGCTTCTTTTGATATTGTAACGTGTAATCCGCCATATATGATTGGACAGCATGGACTGGTGAATCCGGAGGGACCAAAAGCCATTGCACGCCATGAAGTGTTATGCACCTTTGAAGATGTGACAAGGGTGTCAGCAAAACTTTTAAAACCGGGCGGGCATTTTTATCTTGTACATAGGCCCTTCAGGCTTGCGGAAATTATGACGATGTTGTCAGAATACAAACTGGAGCCTAAGAGGATGCGGCTGGTATATCCTTATGTGGATAAGGAGCCTAATATGGTATTGCTAGAGGCTACAAGAGGTGGGCGGCCCAGGATGCAGGTGGAGCCGCCATTGATAGTTTATAAGGAACCGGGAGTGTATACACAGGAAATTTATGATATTTACGGATATTAGAGTTAGCGGAGGACGGGCGACATGTCTGGAACTTTATATTTATGTGCCACACCGATAGGCAATCTGCAGGATATGACACCTCGTGTAATTGATACACTTATGCAGGTGGATTTAATTGCAGCAGAGGATACAAGAAATAGCATTAAGCTTTTAAATCATTTCGGGATAAAAACGCCTATGACCAGTTATCATGAGTATAACAAGGTTGAAAAGGCAAAGGAATTGGTTGCAAAGCTTCAAAGCGGAATGGATATAGCGCTTATAACGGATGCGGGTACTCCTGCAATTTCTGATCCGGGAGAAGTGCTTGTGGCTATGTGTCATGAAGCAGCTGTTCCGGTGACTTCATTGCCGGGGCCAGCGGCACTTATTGTGGCACTTACGTTATCGGGATTGCCGACCAGAAGATTTTGTTTTGAAGGTTTTTTGCCTTCTGACAAAAAAGAAAAGAAAATGGTGCTTGAAGATTTGGCAGAAGAAAGCCGTACAATCATTTTGTACGAAGCCCCTCATCATCTGGTGAGGACCTTGACAGAGCTTCGGGAAATAGTAGGTGACAGACGTGTCACCTTATGCCGTGAATTGACGAAAAAGTTTGAAACCATTCTGCCTACTACTCTGGATGCTGCCCTTTCAATGTATGAAGAGGAAGAACCCCGTGGTGAGTATGTAATTGTGTTAGAGGGTAAGAGTTTTGAGCAAAAGCAAAAGGAAGCGCAGGCATCATGGGAAGAGATGAGCATAGAGGAGCATATGGCCCTTTATGAAAATAAAGGTATGAATCATAAAGATGCCATGAAGCAGGTGGCAAAAGACAGAGGTGTGGGTAAGAGAGAGATTTATCAGTATTTGGTAGATAGCGGTTTTTAGGATTTTGTGCAGGGAGGTATTCCATGAATACAAATGTATATGATGTAATCATTATCGGTGCAGGTGTTTCAGGAAGTGCAGTGGCAAGAGAATTGGCAAGAACAGAACGACGAATTGTGGTTTTAGAGCGCGAGAATGATATCTGTGAGGGAACCTCAAAAGCAAACAGTGGAATTGTCCATGCAGGATATGATGCTACACCCGGGAGCTTAAAGGCAAAGCTTAATCTTGAAGGTAACAGGATTATGGGAGAATTATCTGAAGAGTTAGATTTTTCTTTCAAAAGAACCGGTTCCCTGGTTATTACATTTGATGAACAGGGCAAAGAAAAGTTAAAAGAGTTATACGACAGAGGCATACAAAATGGTGTGGAAGGGTTGCAGCTTCTTACCGGAGATGGGGCAAGGGCAATGGAGCCTGAGCTTTCTGATGATGTAAAGGCTGCCTTATTTGCGCCCACGGCAGGAATCGTCTGTCCTTTCGGAATGAATATAGCCTTTGCTGAGAATGCGGCGGTAAACGGTGTGGAGTTTCATTTAAATACTGAGGTTGCATCGGTTAGCAAAGAAGAAAGCGGATATTGTGTCAAAGCCGGCAAAAAGGAGTATTATGCTCCGGTTGTTGTCAATGCAGCCGGTGTGTATGCGGACGTTATACATAATATGGTCTGTGAAGATAAATTAAATATAACACCCAGACGTGGAGAGTATTGTCTTTTTGATAAGACAGCAGGAGATTTGGTGAAGCATACAATATTCCAGTTGCCTACTGATAAGGGAAAAGGAATTTTGGTAACGCCTACTGTACACGGCAATCTTTTGGCTGGTCCTACGGCTGAGGATATTCAGGATAAAGAAGGAATTAATACTACTGCAGAAGGGTTAGCGCGGGTTTTAAAAACAGGTGCGAAAAGTGTGAAAAATCTGCCGGTTAGACAGGTAATCACTTCTTTTTCGGGACTGCGTGCAAACGAGCAGGGCGGAGATTTTGTTATTGGTGAAGCTAAGGACATGCCCGGATTTTTTGATGTGGCAGGGATTGCTTCCCCGGGGCTTACGAGTGCACCGGCAATAGGTATTTATGTGGCAGATATGATTAATCAGAAATATCCGGCACCTTTAAAAGAGAATTTTATTTCTACCAGAAAAGGCATACCTTCCATGGCGGAAGCAGCAATGGAAGAACGTATGGCGTTAATAAAAGAAAATCCTGCTTACGCAAATGTCATATGCAGATGTGAGCTGGTAACGGAAGGAGAGATTCTTGATGCAATTCACAGACCGCTTGGTGCAACTACCCTTGATGGGGTTAAGCGGCGTACCAGAGCAGGAATGGGGAGATGTCAATCAGGTTTCTGCTCGCCTAAGGTGGTAGAGATTCTGGCAAGGGAGCTGGGTGTGGACAGCAGTCAGATTGTGAAGTCCGGCAACGATTCTGCGGTGCTTACCGGATATAATAAAGGGGGTGCGGCTGAATGAAACAGGATATTGTAATAATCGGCGGTGGTCCCGCCGGGCTGGCAGCAGCACTTTCGGCAAAGGAAGCCGGAGCAGAGAAAATTCTTATAGTGGAACGTGACAGCGTACTTGGTGGAATTTTAAACCAGTGTATACATAATGGTTTCGGTCTTCACACTTTTAAAGAAGAATTGACCGGGCCGGAATATGCTGCCCGGTTTATAAATCGTGTAGAACAGGAAGAAATTCCTTATATGTTAAATACCATGGTTATTGACATTAGTGTCATGGACAATGGTGATAAGAAAATTACGGCTATGAATAAGTCCCGGGGCTTGTTTGAAATTACCGCGAAGGCTGTCATTCTTGCCATGGGATGCAGGGAGCGTCCCAGAGGTGCCCTTAATACTCCGGGATTTCGTCCGGCGGGTATTTTTTCTGCGGGAACAGCTCAGCATTATGTGAATATTGAAGGCAGGATGCCGGGAAAGGAAGTTGTTATATTAGGCTCCGGTGATATCGGACTTATTATGGCAAGACGTATGACTCTGGAGGGAGCTAAGGTTAAGGTTGTGGCAGAGATAATGCCTTATTCCGGCGGACTTAAAAGAAATATTGCCCAGTGTCTTGATGATTTTGGTATTCCTTTAAAACTTAGCCATACTGTTGTTGATATAGCGGGTAAGGAGCGTGTGGAAAGCGTGACACTTGCCAGAGTTGACGAAAACCGTAATCCCATCCCGGGAACTGAGGAAGTGATTTCCTGTGATACACTTTTGTTATCCTGCGGACTTATTCCTGAAAATGAACTTTCAACAGGTTTGGGAGTTGAACTGAATCCTGTTACATCAGGACCGTTTGTTAATGAAAGTCTTGAAACTAATGTACAGGGTGTATTTGCATGCGGAAATGTACTGCACGTGCATGACCTGGTGGATTATGTGTCGGAGGAAGCTGCGGCAGCAGGTATTCATGCGGCAGAATATGTGTGCGGCAATGGTTCTGGGGATAATGATACTGACGTAATTAAGCTGATTGCAACGGATGGTGTCAGATATACTGTACCTTCTACAATCAGAATAGGGAAAATGGCGGATGAGCAGTTGGTGCGTTTTCGTGTTGGAGATGTGTATAGGGACGTGTATGTGACGGTGTATTTTAACGACACTCCTGTCATAAGACGGAGAAAACGTGTTATGGCACCGGGGGAAATGGAGCAGGTGCGTTTGAAGAAAAGTAAACTTACAGAATATCGGGATTTAAATACAATTACATTTAAAATTGAGAAAGAACCTTCGAAAAAGGAGGTGCTCTAGGTATGGAAACAAGAGAAATGGTATGTATTAATTGTCCCTTGGGATGTATGTTGACAGTCACGAAAGAAAATGACGGAAGTGTCACTGTAACAGGAAACACCTGTCCCAGAGGTGAGATCTACGGACGCAATGAAATGACAGACCCTAAACGTGTTGTTACCTCTACAGTCCGTATCAAGGGGCAGGACAATCAGGTGATACCTGTTAAAACTAAAGAGCCTATTCCCAAAGGAAAGATATGGGAGTGCATCGAGGAATTAAAGCAGGTGGATGTAAGCGCTCCTATTGATATAGGTGATGTAATTGTGGAGAATGTTGCCGGCACCGGAGTAAGCGTGGTGGCAACCAAAGCGTTTGGGTAATATATTGGTCAAAATATTTGGGAGGTTATGCAATGAATGAATATATAATGGCGTTGGACCAAGGTACTACAAGTTCACGTTGTATACTTTTTGATAAACAGGGAAACATCTGCAGTATGCAGCAAAAGGAATTTAAACAGATATATCCCCGGGTCGGGTGGGTAGAACACAATCCCATGGAGATTTGGTCTTCTCAGCTTTCAGTAGCAACGGAGGCAATGGCGATTCTCGGAGTGGGACCTGAAAATATAAGCGGTATCGGTATCACCAATCAGCGTGAGACCACAATTGTGTGGAACAAAGAAACAGGGGAGCCTGTGTACAATGCAATTGTGTGGCAGTGTAGAAGAACCTCCGGAGAAATAGATGCGCTTAAGAAAAGCGGTTTGGAAGAAAAAGTCCGTAAGAAAACAGGACTTATTCCTGACCCGTATTTTAGTGCCTCCAAGATTGCCTGGATTTTAGATAATGTGCCGGGGGCAAGAGATGATGCAGAAGCGGGGAAACTGCTTTTTGGAACAGTTGACACATGGCTTATTTGGAATCTTACTAAAGGTGCTGTGCATGTAACGGATTACTCCAATGCATCACGTACAATGCTTTTTGATATCCATAATCTTTGTTGGGATGAGGAGCTTCTTGATTATTTCAAGATTCCCCGTTGCATGTTACCCCGGGTGAAGCCTTCAAGCTGCATTTACGGAAAAACAGATGCCTCGGTTCTTGGCGGTGAGATTGCCATTGCGGGAGCAGCCGGTGACCAGCAGGCGGCACTTTTCGGACAGTGTTGTTTTGAAGATGGTGACGTTAAAAATACGTACGGTACAGGCTGTTTTATGCTGATGAATACAGGACGCAAAAGCGTTTTATCTAATGCAGGGTTACTTACAACGCTTGCAGCAAGTACTTCAGATGAGGTGGAGTATGCCCTTGAGGGAAGCGTATTTGTGGCAGGTGCGTCCATTCAGTGGCTCCGTGATGAAATGCGCATGATAAAAAGTGCATCCCAGTCACAGGAGTATGCGGAAAAAGTTGAGGATACCGGCGGGGTTTATGTGGTTCCTGCGTTTGCGGGCTTTGGTGCACCTTACTGGAACTCCCATGTGAGGGGTACAATCGTGGGTCTTACCAGAGGCTGCAGCAAGGAGCATTTTATCCGTGCTACTTTGGAATCCATTGCTTATCAGACCGCAGATGTCCTGAAATCTATGGAAAAAGATGCAGGAGTTAAATTAAACAGTATTAAGGTGGACGGCGGTGCAAGTGCCAACGATTTCCTTATGCAGTTCCAGTCGGATATTATGGATACACAGGTCAGAAGACCAAAGTGTATCGAAACTACAGCACTTGGGGCAGCGTATCTTGCAGGGCTTGCAACCGGATACTATAAAAGTAAAGAAGAAATCAGGGAAAACTGGCAGATTGGTAAAACCTTTGAACCTAAGATGGAGCCTTTGAAACGTGAAAATTTATTAAAGGGCTGGACGAAGGCAGTAAAATGTGCTTTAGTTTGGAGTGAAGAGGATTGATTAAAATAATTTTGATATTAGTTGGGGCAGCACTTCTGTTGGGACTTGCAGTGCTTGTTTATGCTGCCTATGTTATGACAAAACGTGCCACTAAACCCGGTCGCCGTACAGATGAACAAATACTAAACCGGTTAAAACGTAAAAGATTATACGGGGATTATGATTCCCTGGAAAAGGAGTTTGTTAGGATTCCTTCTTTTGATGGATATGAATTGCGTGGTATCTATCTGTCGGCGGATAAAGAAAGCAGACGATTTGTTATAACCTCTCATGGAATTATGGATAATCTCCATGGCGGAATAAAATATGCCCTGCTTTATCACAAACTGGGTTTCAATGTTATAATGTACGATTTGAGAAATCACGGAATGAATAAAGAGACATACAGCACTATGGGCATACGCGAAAGCAAGGATTTACGCGAAGTAATAGGTTATGTGCGAAAGCGGTTCGGTGAAGATGTAATCGTGGGAATTCATGGAGAATCCCTTGGTTGTGCAACAAGTATACTCTGTCTTGATGACAGTCTTAAACTGGCATTTTGTGTGGCAGATTGTGGATTTTCCAACCTGTATCAGCTTATACGTCATCTGATGAAAACTGAATATCATGTGCCGTCATTTTTTCTTCACATTGGAAACGTGATTGTAAAATTAATATATAGGTTTTCCTTTTCGCAGAATCGTCCCATTGATGTGCTAAAGAATAACCATACTCCCATTTTATTTGTTCACGGGGAAAATGATACCTTTATACCTACGCAAATGAGCAGGGATATGTATGAGGCAAATGCCGGCTATAAGGAAATATATATTGCACGAAGCGCGGAACATGCGGCATCCATTGATGTGAATCCGGGGAAATATTATGAGGTGTTAAAAAATTTTATACAAAAAGTGTGTGATGAATGAGGCAAAAGGCAGATATTTTATTTGACGCTTTTGCCTTAAAGCGTTACTATAGAAAAGAACTTGGATTAATACATAAAAAGCGAGGAATCAATATGATAGTACAAAAATATAAAGATATGTTGTCAGGTAAATCAGTAATCAGACAGTTATCAGAATTTGCTACCGAGAGAGGTAAAGAAATCGGATACGAGAACGTGTTTGATTTTAGTCTTGGCAATCCATCTGTTCCGGCACCACAGGAATTTACGGATGCCATGATTCGTATGTTACAGGAAGAGAACCCTATGGCGCTTCACGGATATAGTCCCAGCCTTGGAATTACGGCGGTAAGAGAGGCTGTTGCGGCATCCCTGAAAGAACGTTTTGGCATTCCATATACAAAGGACGATATTTTCATGGCTTCAGGTGCGGCAGGTGCGCTTGCACATGCTTTCCGCCTGGTAACAGAGCCGGGAGATGAGATTCTTACGTTTGCACCGTTTTTCCCGGAATATCACCCTTACGTGGATTTGACAGGTGCAGTATTAAAAGTAGTTCCTGCCAATACTGCAGACTTTCAGATTAACTTTGAGGCTTTTGAGTCCATGATTAATGAAAAAACCATGGCGATTATGATAAATACCCCTAACAATCCTTCGGGTATTGTATATTCCAGAGAAACTCTGCAGAAGCTCGCAGATACTCTTCGTGCAAAATCCGCAGAGTACGGACATGATATTTTCATTATTTCAGATGAGCCTTACAGAGAAATCGTTTTTGAAGGAGTAGATGCACCTTGTGTATCAAGCTTTTATGATAACACCATTATGTGTTACTCTTTCTCCAAATCCCTTTCCCTTCCCGGAGAGCGTATTGGATATGTGGCGATTAATCCTGCATGCAAGGAATCTGCAACCATGGTGAATATGTGTGGTCAGATTTCCAGAGGAATCGGACATAACTGCCCTCCGTCCATCATTCAGTTGGCAGTGGCAGAGGTTCTTGATAAAACATCTGACTTGTCTGTTTATGAAAAAAATATGAACTTGCTTTATGACACTTTAACCGAGCTTGGATTTACCGTAGTAAAACCCGGAGGAACTTTCTATATTTTCCCCAAGGCATTGGAGGACGATGCGAAGGTATTTTGTCAGAAAGCATTAAAATATGATTTAGTACTTGTGCCCGGTGACAGCTTTGGATGTCCGGGATATTTCCGTATGGCATACTGTATAGATACAGAAAAAGTAGAACGTTCGTTGGTAGCTCTCCGCAAATTTGTGGAGGCTGAGTACAGATAAAAGAAAAGAGGAAACCTAGATGTATCAGGCCGGTCTTGTTTTGGAAGGCGGTGGTATGAAGGGAATTTATACTGCCGGTGTTTTGGATTTTTTCTTAGATAAAGGAATAGATTTTTCAAGCATTTATGGCGTATCGGCGGGTGCTGTGCATATGTGCAGCTTCCTTTCGAAGCAAAAAGGCCGTGCCAGAGATGTGGATGTGGATTATCTGGGTATAGGGGGATACTGTGGAGTGAGGAGCCTGCTTACAACAGGTGACTTGTTTAATGTAAAGTTTTGTTATGAGCTTATACCGGACTATCTGAATCCTTATGATCATGAAACTTTTAACAGATACGAAGGCAAGGCATATGCGGTAGTAACCAATATAGAAACTGGATGTCCGGAATATTTTCGTATTCGCGATGCAAAAAAAGATTTGGTTGCGGTACGTGCATCAGCATCGTTACCTCTTGTGTCGAGGAATGTTAAAATAGGCAAAGGTTTATATCTGGATGGTGGCATATCAGATCCGATTCCAATCAGAAAGTCAATTATGGACGGAAACCGTAAAAATGTTGTTATTATGACTAAAGAAACGGATTATGTGCGCAAACCGGATTCAGATGCCAATTTGGCACTCATAAAAATGCGATATTTGAAATATCCTAAAATATATGAGCTTATGGCAAAGCGTCATAACTCTTATAATGATACACTTGAGTATATGAAGAAACTTGAAGCTGAAGGGGGGGCTTTTGTAATAAGACCTTCTGTTAAAAGTGATGTGGGACGCATAGAAAAAGATAAGGATAAAATGCTTAAACTTTATGAAATTGGGTATGAGGATGCTAAGAATCAGTATGAGGCATTGATTGCTTATCTTGAAAATTAGTTTGGAAAGGTTATTGATATGTTAGAAATTTTAAAAGCTATTGTGTACGGAATTGTAGAAGGTATTTCAGAGTGGCTTCCCATAAGCAGTACGGGACACTTGATACTTCTTGAAGAACTGATGCCTTTTAGTGAGGCGTTAAGTGCAGAGTTTTTCAGTATGTTTGAGGTGGTAATCCAGCTTGGTGCCATTATTGCGGTGGTGGTGCTTTTCTGGAACCAGATTTTCCCCTTCCATTTTGGTAAGGCTGCACGGGAAAAAAATGGTTTTGTTGATATGAAGATTATGACGCTGTGGTTTAAGATTATTGTGGCATGTCTTCCTGCGGTGCTCCTTGTGGTGTTGGGACTGGATGAATACTTTGAAGAGATTTTCTACAGATATGAAGTTGTGGCACTTGCTTTGATAATATTTGGTGTGGCATTTATACTTATTGAGAATTGGAACAAGGGGCGTAGTCAGAAGGTTGCGGAGCTTGCCGGGCTTACTTACAAGGCGGCGTTTATTATAGGTTTGTTCCAGCTTCTTGCGGCGATTTTCCCGGGAACCTCCCGCTCGGGCGCAACTATCATAGGTGCGTTGTTAATCGGTGTATCAAGAACGGTTGCAGCGGAGTTTACCTTTTTCCTTGCAATTCCGGTTATGTTTGGAGCCAGCCTGCTTAAACTTTTAAAGTTCGGATTGAATTTTACATCTCTTGAACTTTCGGTATTGATTGTAGGCATGGTAGTTGCCTTTGTGGTATCCATGCTTGTAATCAAATTTCTAATGGGATATATAAAGAAGCATGATTTCAAGGTATTCGGATGGTATCGAATAGTGCTTGGTATTGTTGTGTTAGTGTTTTTTGGCGTGGTGTCTTGACAATCACTGATTATTACGCTATAGTGTACCTTGTGTAAAAAAGTTTTACATAGAGGAGACATGAAAAGAGGACCTTTTGGTCCGCCACTTGAAAGGATGTACAAAGGAATGGCAACTGTTAAAAAAGCAACCGCAGTTAAAGAAGAAGTTAAAGAAGTAGTTAAAGCTGAAGTAAAACCTGCTGTTAAAGCAGCTATCAAAGCTGAAGCAGCAAAGACAGAAGCAAAACCAGCAGCAAAGAAAGAAACTGTTAAGAAGGAAACAGCTAAGAAAGCACCTGCTAAGAAGGCAGAAGCAAAAGCTCCCGCAGCTAAGAAAGCACCTGCTAAAAAAGTAGCTGTTAAAGAAGCTATCAGCGTTCAGTTCGATGGTAAATCTTACACAACCGAAGAGCTTGTTAAGATTGCAAAAGATGTATGGCAGTATGATCTTAATCAGAAAGCTGCTGATTTCAAGAGCGTTGAGCTTTATGTAAAACCTGAAGAATCATTAGTTTACTATGTAATCAATGGTGATGTTACAGGTAACTTTGCTATCTAATAAGCAAAATTATTTAAATAGCGAATCTATAAGATGTGTAGGTGTATGCCTGCACATCTTTTTTCTTTCTAAACTGTTAATACTTTTTTTATAAATATTTCCCCCCAAATATGTTGACATTACATTCCCTAAGTGATATTTTATGTTATGAAGATGTTAGCACTCGAAAGAGTTGAGTGCTAACAAAAAAGAAATAGGGGTGCCGGTTATGCAGTTAGATGATAGAAAACTGAAGATTTTGCAAGCTATTATCCGTAACTATTTAGAGACCGGTGAACCGGTAGGAAGTCGTACGATTTCCAAGTACACGGATTTGAATCTTAGTTCAGCCACTATCCGCAATGAGATGGCGGACTTGGAGGAACTTGGTTATATTCTGCAGCCCCATACTTCTGCGGGACGTATTCCTTCTGACAAAGGCTACCGCTTATATGTGGACCAACTAATGTCTGAGAAGGAACGGGAAGTGGAAGAGATGAAGGAGCTTCTTCTTGAAAAAGAAGAGAAGATGGAGACTCTTCTTAAGCAGGTTGCAAAAGCATTGGCGGTGAATACTAATTATGCAACAATGATTACCGCACCGTCCATACATCGCAACAAACTTAAATTCATTCAGCTTTCCCGCGTGGATGCGGATCAGATTTTGGCGGTTATCGTGGTGGAAGGCAACGTGATTAAGAATAAGATGTTGTCTGTATCGGAAGAACTTAGCGACGAAACGCTCTTGAAACTGAATTTGCTTCTTAATACCAACTTGAACGGCTTAAGTATAGAAGAAATTAATCTTGGAATGATAGCGGCGCTGAAGCAGCAGGCAGGCATTCACAGTCAGATAGTAAGCGACGTTATTGATGCAGTGGCAGAGGCAATTAAAGCTGATGAGGATTTACAGATTTACACCAGTGGAGCCAACAATATTTTCAAATATCCGGAACTTGCGGATAATCAGAAAGCCAGTGAACTTATTACAGCCTTTGAAGAAAAACAGGTATTGAATGAGCTTATAACGGAGACAATGGCAGAAGAGGAAAATACCGGCATTCAGGTTTACATTGGAGAGGAAGTAAAACTTCAGTCCATGAAAGATTGTAGTGTGGTAACCGCTACTTATGAGCTGGAAGAAGGCATGCGAGGAACCATCGGAATTATCGGTCCTAAGCGAATGGATTATGATAAGGTGGTAGGTACCCTTAAGAATCTAAGGCATCAATTAGATGATTTATATAAGAAGTAACCGGAAAGGGATGAGAGAATGGCAGAAGAAAAAAATATTCAGGAAGAGTTGAATCAGGAAGTTGTAGAAGAAGCGCAGGCTGAATCAACAGAGGATACAGAAACTGCAGACAGTATTGCAGGAGAGGAAAACGAAAAAGAGGCTTCTAAGGAAGAAAAGAAGTCTTCTAAGAAAAAAGCTAAAGCAGACAAAAAGCAGGATGCTTTAAAAGAAAAGGTAGATGAACTGGAAGATAAAGTGAAACGACAGATGGCAGAGTTCGAGAACTTCCGTAAACGAACAGACCGTGAGAAACAGGCAATGTTTGAAACGGGAGCCAAAAGCGTAATAGAGAAAATTCTTCCCGTAATCGACAATTTTGAAAGAGGTCTTGCAATGGTACCGGAAGAAGAAAAGGAAGCTCCTTTCGTTGATGGTATGAATAAGATTTATAAGCAGATGATGACAGAACTTGAAACAATCGGAGTAAAGCCGATTGAGGCAGTTGGTGCAGAGTTTGATCCTAATTTCCACAATGCGGTAATGCAGGTTGAAAATGATGAACTTGAATCCGGTACTGTAGCACAGGAATTATTAAAAGGTTACACCTATCGCGACACAGTGGTTAGACACAGTATGGTCGCCGTAGTTCAATAAAAAACACAAACAAAACATATTTTATGGAGGTAGAAGATTATGAGTAAAATTATCGGTATTGACTTAGGTACAACAAACAGCTGTGTAGCTGTTATGGAAGGTGGTAAACCCACCGTTATCGCTAACGCAG